>JBMNQZ010000044.1:0-12705 GCA_050944395.1 Lachnospiraceae bacterium | reverse complement strand
AGCTAATTTTAATGATTTGAAAAATGGGGTTCACGAGACAACAGAATTTCTTGAACTGTTTTTGAGAAATCTGCTACTTGATGAAAAGAACGAACTTCATAACCGCTCAATGCATATCAGTGGTAAGTTTAATAAATTTTCAAAAGCGAACATTGAAACACAAAAAGCGGACATTGGGAAGCCAAAAGCGAACATTGAGGCAAAATTAGCGAATATTGATGATGTTGTTCTGTCAAAAACAAAAGAGTATATTGTGAAACTCTATGCTGAATGCGGTATTAGTGAATTCTTTGGCCGCTCTGTTGTAGAACGCATTACCGGTTTGAAATCAACTAGAGCATCTGAACTTATTAAACTGATGTTAGATAACGATATTATCGAAAATGTCCAGGGGCATGGAAAAGGAAAATATCGCTTTAAATAGCAAGGTGGGTGCAAAGTCGTTGCAATTGTTAAAGGGTTCGTGGATATGTTCCCTTGAACAGATAGGTGGATATGACGTACTTACTAACGTATCGTTCCATTTGGAGACGGTTTGTTTGATGTCAAGGCGGATTGGAGAATGCATGCAAGTCGAAATAAGAGCAATAAGAAACAATGAAATCGCTTTTTCGTTTGTGAATTGTAGGAGTATTTGAGATGGCGTCAAGCAAAGAATATTTGGATTTTATATCAGAGCAGCTATCAGAATTGGATGAAGTCTCCTATCGGGCGATGATGTAGACAACAGGGATTTTCTGAAAGGTCTGCTGGAAGCGGTGTACGAGGAGCTTCCTGCTCCGAGGAAAAAGAAGTGAACCATATTTGACTGATAAACAGACCAAGGCTTCTCACTACCGGCAAGTGCGTCGGTGGCTAGGAGCCTTATTATGCTTTATCAAAGCACCAGCTGACCGGAAATCAGAAAATGTATGCACTGATGTTAGAAAAAATGATGGAAAAGAATTTGATTCGCAGGTTTGATGCCAATCTGCTTGCTCTGGAAATAGTAGCACCGGTAACTGTGATGATAGAGATTGCAGACCGGGAGCCTGACAGGACGGACGAAATGTGGACGCAGATAGGTGTGCATCTGTCACATTTTGTTGATATTTATGGGATGAAGTAAGTTGATAGTTCAAACAGCACTAGTGAACAGATGAATGACAGGAACTTACGGAATGTGTAAAAGTAAATATAGGCATTGTGCAGATAGAAATGATCGTTTCGGAAAAAGAGCTTTGTAAATCGAACGAAGCGGACTCGTCTTCCTCGGTGAGACATAGAAAGGTGATAATCGCGCTTCCGGTTATTGCGGCTGTGGCGCAGAGCAATTTCCCAGGCGAGAACGGCGGGGAGAAGACCTGTTGGAGCTGCGTCTATGACCAGCGGGAATTGACCGCCGCCTTTTACGACACCGAGGATTGGGCGCAGCCTTATGCCCTCTCCTAAGGAGAAAAGGATTGGTGCAAAAAGGGAGAGTGAGGAAGTATGAACGGGAGAATATATACGACACCATTGGGCAATATCCATTATTGGGTGCATCTGATTTCACCGGACGGGGTAACGTTGGTGTTCCTGCCCGGTCTGACGGCGGATCACCGGTTGTTTGACAAACAAATCATGTATTTTGAGGGGAAATACAATGTCCTTGTGTGGGACGCCCCCGGCCACGCCGCCTCCTGGCCCTTTGCCTTTGACTTCGATTTGATGGACAAGGCAAGGTGGCTGGACGGAATTCTGGAACAGGAGGGGATCACAAAACCCGTTATCGTGGGGCAGTCTATGGGCGGCTATGTGGGACAGGCGTATGCGCAAGCTTACCCCGAAAAGCTGAAAGGCTTTGTGTCCATCGACTCCGCGCCGCTGCAGCGAAAGTATATGACAAAGCCGGAGCTTTGGCTGATGAAACGAATGGAGCCGGTCTATCGCCACTATCCGTGGAAGGCCCTCTTAAAGTCCGGGACAAAGGGCGTTGCTCTGTCGGAATACGGAAGGAACCTGATGCGGGACATGATGCTGGTGTATAACGGCGACCGGATGCGCTACGCAATTATTGCCGGTCACGGCTTCCGAATCATTGCCGAGGCGGTGGAGCGGGATTTGCCGTATGAAATCAAATGCCCCGCCCTGCTCATCTGCGGCGAACAGGACAAGGCGGGGTCTTGCGTTCGATACAACAAGGCGTGGCATGAGGACACCGGAATTCCTCTGGAATGGATCAAAGATGCCGGGCATAACTCCAACACCGACCAGCCGAAAATTGTAAACCGACTGATCGAACAGCTGGCTCAGCGGGCGAAGTGTCTGGAGGCTTGATTTTATGGGATTTTGTATGCAAATGAATATTGGACTGTGCGCCGGAAATTGCCGTTTTAAGTAGACATTTCACTTTTATCATCAGTGTTATGATATTCTTATTGAGAAAGTATGAATTATTATGCTTTCGTTTGAAATCAGATAGGATAGGTGTATATGAAGAAAATAATTTGTGAGAGTACATATTTTTATGGTTCAACCATGGAAAATTCCAACTCATTCCGGTTGATGGTACGATTATGTGATCAAATCGATGAAACGGCTTTGCGTAGGGCTCTAGCCCTGACCGTGAAGCGTTATCCCTATTATATGGTGCGCTGCACCAGCGATGGCCGAGAGTATTGGCTGGAACAAAACGATTCTCCGTTTGAATTGTATCATACCTCTGAACCTCTTTTGATGGGTAGTGAGGAGGTAAACCATTATCTCTGGGCAGTAAGTTATCAGGGGGACACCTTGTGGCTTAATATATTTCATGGCCTTGGTGATGGATCTGCCGCAATGCATGTGCTGCGCACTTTGCTCTACTACTATTGTCGAAATCGATATGAAAGCAATCTTTCTGCGGAAGGAATCAGAGTGGGCGATACTGTACCGCCTGAGGAATTAGAGAACCCATACGAAAAAATAGTGCTTGAGAGAGCTGATGACCAAGATGATGCTACCCCAATGGGTGCAAAAGCATCTGATAAACAAGAGGTACCGTCGCCTCGACCACTGAACTTGTTTGAGGACTCCCGCCTGAACATTTCTGAACCTGTGGATTATAAGCTGAGAATCCGCCAAAAGGATCTGATGCAATACTGCCGTGTACAGGACGGCACACCGGGCGTGGTGGTCTCATTACTGCTGGCTCGAGCCGTTGATGAGCTGAATCCTGAAAATACCCGGCCTATTGTGACCGGTATGGCTGTAAATCTGCGCCCTGCATTGGAGGCGGAGAATTATATGGGCTCTCCTATTGGAATCACTTATCTTTCCTATGATGAAAAACTGAAAGATAAGCCTTTTACAACACAGGCTACCGGATACCGAGGTCGTCTGATTTTGGCTTCCGATCCTGATTATCTGAGGAATGTGGTAAAAAAGTCATCCGGACTTTACGCAATGCTCGACGATCTGCCGCAGGTTACGGCAAAGAAAGCCGTTGTTCAAAACGTTCTTAAGTCTACGCTGGGTATGGCAAGCTTTACTGTAAGCTATATGGGTCCTGCGAAGCTTGGTGCAGTGGAACAGTATGTGAAGGAGATCCGTATACTTGTAGGGCCGGGTGATAATCCTATTATGGTTGAGATCATGTCTTCAAATGAATATTTTTATCTTGACTTTGTACAGCAGTGGAAGGAAGAGATATATTTTGACGCTTTTTGCCGGCAGCTGTCTCTTCAGGGGATTCCTTATGAGCTTGACAAAAAAGAAGTGCAAAGGGTGCCGGGAATCGAACTGCCGTAAAAATTTTTCGAGGTAATAAAGGACAGCTGCAACTGTTTTAAACATAATATTTCTGTTCATAAATTTTTAAGATATTGGAAAAAACACAAATTTGAAAATTGAATTTTGCTGCGCACGGAAAACGACGTCGAAACCATAGCCCTTTTTTTCTGAAAAATGCACATATGTATTTCAAGACGAATTATCGCTATTGATTAAAAAACGCCTAAAAGAGCAGGAAAAGAAACAAACATTCTTTTTATGATAATTTTGTCCGGTTATCTGATCATTCATAATATATTTTTGATTGCGGTGACTTCGGATGTCCGTTACTATTTTTTACCTTTCCCGTCAGGGCGGTGATGATGTAGAATTATATTAAAGAAAAAAGAACACGGGAAAGTCTTTGGGCATGGGTGTGGACTTAAAATAATTACAAATGTTATATTTTTCTTACGGAGAGATTCAAAGTAAGATTGTGTCCACTGTCAATATTGTGCGGTAATCCCGGTTGACGGGCCGGGTTATTTTGCATGAAGTATTTGAAAGAGGCCATATTAATGGACAATTATTTTTTGATAATAACGATCATAGATGTATTTGTGTTGGGCATAATGTGTATTTTTGCCTATAACAGCGATGTGCTGGACAAAACTCAGAGGTTCTGGTTTATCTGTTCGTTTTTAATGATAATAGCGATCTCGCTTTTGGAGGTCGTTACGGTTGCCGTTGACGGCAGGGAAGCATCGCTCAGGTGGATAAATGTTGCGGCAAATTATTTAGGATTCGGGCTCTCGCCTTCAATCCCTGTTTTTCTTGTCGCGGCCATAGGGGAAAAGAAAACCGTAAAATATGCCCTGGCAGCCGAGGCGGTATTTCTTGTAGTTATGGCGGTGTTGTTTCCTTTTAAGGCTGTGTTTTATGTGGATTCCGGAAATCACTATGTCCGGGGAGAAATGTTCTGGATATATCCCGCGGTATATTTCGCGTTTGTCTTCTACTTGCTTATAATGACGCTTATCGTTACTTCCGGATTTTATAATAAGAGCAAAAAAAGCATATATCTGATGGTGCTCTTTTTGCTGGCGGTGACTATGATACAGGTTTTATTTTCGCACATACATGTGTCGTGGATGTCGGTATCCTTGCTGACCATCCTTTTCTATATTTACTTCAACAGCGTATGGCAACAGCTTGATAACCTTACAGGTCTGTTTAATCAGAAGAGTTATCTGAATACGACCGCATCCCTGCGCGGAAAAGGCATCCTTGTCGTTTTTGATGTGGATGACTTTAAAAAGGTGAACGACACATACGGTCATCTGATGGGAGACAGATGCCTGAGGGAGATAGCGACATGCATAAAAGATGTATATTCAAAGTATGGATACTGCTACCGCATAGGAGGAGATGAATTCTGTGTGCTGCTGCGTCCCGATACCGACCTGACGGAATGCAGCACTCTTATGGATGCTGAGCTTGAGCAAAAGAGAAAAGAGCTGCCTGCTCTCCCTCACATTTCTGCCGGTGCGGCGTCATTTGAACCGGGGGACAATGTCCTCGATGTTAAAGAAGCTGCCGACAGGGAAATGTATCGTTTAAAAAATGAATATAAAACGCAGTCTCTTTAAGACGGGAGGTGCCGCATATGAAATGCAAAAAATCCCTGATGGGTATCGCTGCGATACTTATTCTCATTTTTCATTTTTATATTCCGTTTACAGACAGTATTTATGAGTTGAGTTTTCGCAAAGCATCGTATATCGGAGTCGAGCTGTTTTTCTTTTTATCTGCGTGCAGTATAGGGAAGAATACCTTCATAAAATTTGTTCCTTTTATTAAAAACAGACTTCTTTTGGTGTACGTTCCGTTTGTTGCGTTTTCCGTTATCGCTTTTTTCTTCAAGAGCTGGGAATTTGTCCGCTTTTTAAAGGTCATATCGGGAATCGAGCTGTTCGAAAGAGGCGGAGGTGCATTTTTGTGGTTTGCTCCGGGAATAATGATTTTGTATCTCTTTTGTCCGGCACTTGTCGCGCTGAAAAGAAGATTCGGACAGGCATCCCTTTTGATAATGCTTCTCATATGGGCGGCTTTGTCGGTTGTTCTGCAATATGTGCTTCACTACGACACAATATTTATTCTTGTGAACAGATTTCCGATTTTTTTCACAGGTTTGTTTTATGATGACTTCAGAAAGAAGGATGCGGAAGGTCTCAGCCTTCCGGTAATAGCGGCTGTGATGGTGCTGGGAGGATTTCTGCTTTTTAAATATGCCTCGCTAACAAGGCTTATGAAGCCCTTGAAGGATTTTTATTATATCGCGGCGATACCGTTTTCCGTATCCCTGGTCGCCCTTTGCGACTATATCTCGGAAAAAGTCCGATTCAGAAATATTCCCTTCGGATTTATAGGAACGATCTCTTTCGAGATATATGCATCTCAGATGATCTTTGGGTATGATATTGAGGGGGCGGTTCTGAAAAAGACGGGAAACGGTCAGATAGCGTTTCTGGCCTCCTGCCTGATATTGGTTGCTCTGGCCTACGGGTTTTACCGGATCAAGCTGTTATCATTTGCGGCCGCAAAGGCCGTCTTTTCGAGACTGAAGCTGAAAAATGCTCCGTGATCGGACAAGGTTTATCATTAATGAATATTTGAGGAGATGAAGAAAATGAAGAAGAAATTTTTATGTATAATTATGGCAGTTCTTCTGGCTTTCGGAATTGCGGGCTGCGGCGCGCAGAATGAGGAAAACGGCGGAGGCGAGGCCGAGGAGTCGTCTGTCGGTGAGAAGCCGGATCCTGAAACTGCCACAAAAGGGGAAATGCTGGCATATATTTTCAGAAGTGAAGCGTCCGAAGGCACTGCTATGGAGGATATCGTAAATGATCTTGCGGCACAGAGCGGATATGACTGCGGAGTGATCGAGTGCGAGGAGGGATATCTGACAGGCTTTTCGGATGAGGTGAGAGGTTTTAAATCCGCGTTGATGTTCAGCCCGTATATAGGCACGATCCCGTTTGTCGGCTATGTTTTCGAGACTGATGAGCCGGAAAAGCTGAAAGAGACATTGACGTTACTTGCGGATCCGAGATGGAATATCTGTACAGAGGCGGATGAGACTGTTGCGGATGTCTGGGAAAACTATGTTTTCTTCGTTATGTGCCCGGGAAAGGATTTTTAACGGGCGATCGGATCGGAAAAATATTAAATGCGGTAAGGCGAAGTATTATGAAATATAAAATTGCAATTTTTGATATGGATGGCACTATCTTAAATACCATTGACGATCTTGCGGATGCTATGAATTATTGTCTCAAATGTTTTGATATGCCGGTCCGGACTGTTGATGAGGTCCGGATGTTTGTGGGCAACGGAATACACAAGCTTGTGGAAAGGGCTGTTCCCGAGGGGACTTCCGATGAGACTTTGGAGGAAGTTTTTAAACTGTTTAATGAGTATTACAAGGATCACTGTGCGATAAAGACCAGGCCGTATGACGGTATATGCGAGGTCATCGAGGCGTTGAGAAAAATGGGCATGAAGACTGCGGTAGTTTCAAACAAGGCAGATTATGCGGTTAAAAGCCTCTGCAGGGATTATTTCCCCGGACTTTTTGATTATTCGGTCGGCGACAGGGAGGGACAGAGAAGAAAACCGTGTCCCGACAGTGTAAATGCCGTGCTTGACTATTTCAAGTTAGATAAGTCGGAGGCGGTTTATCTGGGAGATTCGGATGTGGATCTTGAGACGGCAAGAAACGCCGGAATGGATGTAATTATGGTTGGATGGGGATTCAGGGACGAAGCTTTCTTAAGAGCCGCCGGGGCGGACACGATAATTCACCATCCCACCCGGATCCTTGAAATTGTAAGTTGAAAAGAGCATTGGGAAAATGTACAGAATTTTTTTGGTTGAAGATGACGAAGGAATAGCTGAAGGGATAAAAAAGAGCCTTTCCATGTGGGGAATGGAGGTTCAATGTGCCGGGAATTTTGAACGGGTTGCGGATGAGATAGATGCCTTCAATCCGCATCTGGTGCTGATGGATATTTCCCTTCCATACATGGACGGCTATTACTGGTGCAGGGAGCTGCGAAAAAAGAGCCGGGTTCCGGTCATCTTTATTTCGTCCGCCTCCGAAAATATGAACGTAATAATGGCGGTAAATATGGGCGGCGATGATTTTATTGCAAAGCCTTTTGATCTAAGCGTCCTGTCGGCAAAGGTTCAGGCAATGCTGCGGAGGACCTATGATTTCGGAAATTCCGCTCCGGTGCTGGAGTGTGCGGGAGCGGTTCTTAATACCGGAGACAATACCCTGATTTTTGACGGCCGGAAAATTGAACTGTCGAAAAATGAATACCGCATTCTGCTTACCCTTATCGGCAATAAGGGCCGGATAGTGAGCCGGGAAAAGATGATGGAGGCACTGTGGGAGACGGATTCCTTTGTGGATGAAAATACTTTGACGGTCAATGTCGGAAGGCTCAGAAAAAAACTTGAAGGCTGCGGCCTGGCAGGTTTTATTTCGACAAAGCACGGCGTCGGATACATGGTTGGAGAATAGGAATGAATCTGTTTTTCTTATATCTAAAGGAAAAGAGAAGAGGATTTTTTTTGTTTTTGGGATTCGCGGCGGTTTTTGCGGTATCCTTTCTGCTTTTTCGGGTTCCGCTGCCTGTAGTTCTGTACCCGACGGTGCTGTGCGCCATTATCGGAATACTCTGTATGATATCGGATTTTCTAAGATTCAGGAGGCTTCATATCAGCCTTGAAGATGCCGCGAAAAGGCCATCGTTTCTTTTGGGAGATCTGAATCCGGGGGATTCGGTCATCGGAAATGATTATTGCGAAGTGATCGGCGCCGTATGCGAGGAAAACAGGCAGGCAAAGGCCGATGCCTCAAAGAAATATGATGATATGATCAACTATTATACCCTGTGGGCCCATCAGATCAAGACTCCGATATCCTCAATGAGGATAGCTCTCCAAAATGAGGACTCGTCCGTTTCGAGAAAACTTCGAACAGATCTGGGAAGGATAGAGAGGTATGTGGAGATGGTCCTTACCTATATCAGAATTGACGGGGATTCGAACGATTTTTGTTTCGGGGAATACTGTGTCGATGATATAGTGCGGCCGGTTGTAAGAAAATTTGCCGGTGACTTTATAGGAAAGAGGCTGACTCTGAATTATTCCGGGATCAGTGAAAAGGTGTTGACCGATGAAAAATGGCTGGGGTTTGTGCTTGAGCAGCTCATTTCAAATGCGGTCAAGTATACGGAGGCGGGAAGTATCTCGATATTTATGACCGAAGATAAAAAATTGTGCATCAAAGATACCGGCATCGGGATACGACCGGAGGATCTGCCGCGGATCTTTGAGAGCGGTTATACGGGATTTAACGGCAGATGGGATAAGAAGGCCAGCGGTATCGGGCTTAATCTGTGTAGAAGGATCTGTGATATGCTGGGGCATGAGCTGTCGGTCAAGTCCCGGGAGGGGGCCGGCTCGGAGTTTTTCATTGACCTTGGCCGAAGGAAAACAGTTTATGAATAAATGTGACGGAAATGTAAGATTTCAGGCAAAAATGTAAGTCGATTCGATGGAAAGCGGTCGGCTTATTTTTGTATAGTCTTGTCGTAAGGAAAAATGAGGTCAATGATCAAAAAAGATAAAGGGATGAAACGATCAGAAAAAATAAATGGATACAAATGATCCCGAAAAAAGATAAAAGGATTCAAAGGGAGATCATTGATCACGGGAAGGAAGCAAAAGGAGACAAATATGAGCTTGCTTGAAGTGAAGAAAATAAAAAAAGTATATAAGACAAGACTTGGCGGCAGCAGTGTAGAAGCATTGAAAAATGTAAATTTCACTGTGGAGCAGGGTGAGTATGTTGCGATTATGGGAGAGTCGGGAAGCGGCAAAACAACGCTTTTAAATATCCTTGCATCCCTGGATAAACCCACATCGGGAACGGTATTGCTCTCGGGGAGGGATTTTTCGGGGATCAGGGAGTCCGAAGCGGCAAAATTCCGGAGGGATAATCTGGGATTTGTATTTCAGGAATTCAATCTTCTGGATACGTTTACTCTGGAGGACAATATATTCCTTCCGCTGGTGCTGTCCGGTAAATCCTACTCAGAGATGCGGCAGAGGCTTATCCCTATTGCCGATACTCTGGGAATAACCGAGCTTCTGGGCAAGTATCCGTATGAGGTGTCGGGAGGCCAGAAGCAGAGGGCGGCGGTTGCAAGGGCTATTATCACCGAGCCGAAGATACTGCTTGCCGATGAGCCGACGGGAGCTCTGGATTCCAGGTCCTCGGATGAGCTTCTCAAGCTTTTTGATATGATCAACAGGAAGGGGCAGACGATCCTTATGGTGACTCATTCAGTGAAGGCCGCGAGCAATGCCTCAAGGATCCTGTTTATAAGAGACGGGGAGGTCTTTCATCAGATATACAGGGGCGGCAGCACAAATGCCGAGCTTTACGAAAAAATTACCGATACCCTGACCATGCTGACAAAAGGAGGCGAGTAAGATGAGGTTTGGTTTTTATTCGAAGCTCGCATTGGGCGGAATCAGAAAAAATAAGAAGCTGTATCTTCCGTATATCCTGACCTGCATTTTGATGGTGGCGATCTACTATATTCTCGGATTTTTATATCAATCGGACCTTTTGGAAAATGTTAGCGGAGGGAGCTCCGCAAGACTTATCCTGATGCTGGGAACATATGTGATTGCGGTTTTTGCCGTACTGTTTCTCTTCTATACGAATTCATTTCTCATGAGAAGGAGGAAAAAGGAATTCGGCCTGTACAACGTGCTGGGAATGGATAAGCGGAGCCTGTGCATAATAATGTTTTACGAGACCGCTTTTGTGTTTGTCGTTTCTTTCGCGTCGGGAATAGCGGCGGGCATTGCCCTTTCAAAGCTATCCGAGCTTTCGTTTATGCATCTTATAAGCGGTGAGATTGGATACGGCTTTGAGATTCCGCTGAAGGCTGTGAAGGATGCCGCAATCTATTTTGCGATAATATTTTTTGTGATCTATCTCAATGAGATCAGGCAGATCAGATTCACAAGTACGATCAATCTTGTTAAAAGTGAAAATCTCGGGGAAAAAGCGCCTAGGTCAAATGTATTTTTGGGTGTGGCGGGAGCATTGATTCTTGCAGCTGCCTACTACATGGCTGTCGCGATCGAGCAGCCGCTTCAGGCACTGACTTTTTTCTTCATTGCGGTTTTGATGGTGATCCTGGCGACATATATCCTGTTTA
The DNA here is from genome assembly GCA_050944395.1 of Lachnospiraceae bacterium. Taxonomy (GTDB): domain Bacteria; phylum Bacillota; class Clostridia; order Lachnospirales; family Lachnospiraceae; genus Chordicoccus. Next base: position 1,687 of record JBMNQZ010000044.1, on the reverse strand, counting down.
TTGCAGGATCGGTGCTCATGTGCCGCATTCTTCAGAAAAATAAGAGATACTACTATCGACCGGAGCATTTCGTATCGGTCTCATCCATGACTTACCGTATGAAAAGAAACGGCGCCGGACTTGCCTCTATATGCATCCTTCTTACGATGGTGCTGGTAATGGTTTCGTCCTCCGCAAGCCTTTATTTCGGAAAGGATGCGGCTCTGGATTCCAGATATCCCAGAGATATCTGCGCTTACTCCAGCTGGTACGGTTATGATGAAAAAAACGGCGCATCTGTTGAAAAGCTTAATGAGGCGGTGATTGCGGCGCTTCGGGAAGATGAGATGACGGAGGGAACGCTTCACAATTACATGGAGTACTCTATTACGGGAGCTATGGAAAACGGCAATATCTCACTGGATATGGATTCAATAGAGGATATTTCCATAATTGATTACAATGAGGTTGTTCAGGTGCACTTTTTGAGCCTCGATGATTACAACCGTACCATGGGAATGAATGAGACGCTGAAAAGCGGTGAGGCACTGGTGTGTGAGGTAAAAACTTCCGTGGCGGATGAGTTTTCGGTGGGAGATGTCTCAATAAAAGTAAAGGACCGTCTGGATTATCGCGATCTGGATTTTGAAGGGGCAACGATGGCGTCTGTTACCGCAAACCTGATAATCGTGACGGATGATATTGACCGGTATGCCGCTCGCCTGGCTGATTACAAGGATTATAACGGAAATTCCATGCTGCTTACCAGGTGGTTTTTCGAATTTGATACCCCGATTCCGGAGGAAAAACAGGCGGAATTGTGTGAAAGGCTGACATTGCGTCTGGAAGAGGAGATTGAGAAAATCAATGTGAAAGATTCACTGTCCTGCTATACGCAGAGTCATGACCTCGAGAGAGCGGATTTTTACGCAAGCTTCGGCTCATTATTCTACATAGGGATCCTTCTGAGCCTTGTATTTATGGTTGCGGCCGCACTTATTATTTACTATAAGCAGATCTGCGAGGGGTATGAGGACAAGGCTGGCTTTGATATCATGAAAAAAGTGGGAATGACGAACAAAGATATAAAAAAGAGCATCAATTCTCAGATGCTTACGGTATTTTTGCTTCCGATAATTGCAGCCGTGCTCCATCTTTGCTTTGCATTTCCATTTGAAAATAAGCTTATGGCATTGTTCGGACTTGCGGACATCGATCTTCTTTTCAGGATAACACTTATCAGCGCCCTTATCTGTGCGGTAATTTACCTGGTAATATATCGCATTACCTCGGTATCGTACTATGATATTGTGGCGGGAAATAAGGAAAACGGATGAAGGTGAAGTGCGATCGAACGGGAACGGATGCGGTCGGTAAATAAATCATATATGAAAGGTACGGTACATCGGGGAGGGTGTGGCGTACCTTTTTGCTGTTAAGACAAGACTCGTGACAATGTTTTTAAGTGCCATAGAATAAGAGGAGGATTGAGAGGATTTTTAATGAAACAAATTGTAACAATTAATGTAAAGTGCTTGCATTGAATATAAAAAAAAAGTATATTAATATCAGTTTTCGTAAATGAGTATTCCGGGGCATTTTCCATCACCAGTCCGGCGATAGGAAATCACTATTCCGGTTAAACGGAAATCACTGTTCCGGGAGAGGAAATCATGTTCCCGATTCTTATAATAGAGGCATGCATCGC
>JBMNQZ010000043.1:0-12956 GCA_050944395.1 Lachnospiraceae bacterium | reverse complement strand
TTTTATCTTCTCAGCATTTGAAATATTATTTTCCATAATTATTCTTCCAAACTCCAAAAAAACCACTCTATTATCCTATTAAAATGTAGTCAAGAATGCCTGTATATATTTTCGAAAAAACGCCTGTTTCAGTCAATATTCAAATAATTACATATTGCTAAATTATTGTCAAGAAATTATCATTTATTCATATGTATTGACAAAAACTCGACATTTTCACCAAGCAGTTGTTCTCACCGCAAAGTGCGTTCACATTGTTTTCGAAATGGGTGCAGGGGCAGGCATATTTCAATGTGAATTTTATACTTCGAAAATCAGCTGTTTCGGGAAAAAATTCGGATCATTTTTGTCAAATCTCGTTTTGTTCAATAAACAAACATCAATTAACATCAGGCAGTTATTAATTGCTCACTTTTATAAAGGGGGAAAAATGTATGCAGGTTAAAAAACATCCATATCGTTGGGTCGTTCTCATTCTTCTTACATTAGGAACGATGCTTCTGAACTACTCAAATATCATTTTTGCTGCAAGAGCAATGGATATTCTTACCGAGTACAACTGTAATGAAACACAGCTTGCTCTTATCTCATCGATTTCATTCCTTCCCGGCGTATTTCTTAGCGCTATTGTAGGAAGAATGGTTGATAAGCTTGGCTCAAAGAAGGTAATCGTAGTTTCAATGATCCTCGTTGCTATCTTCTTCTTACTCCGTGTATTTATACACAATTACTGGGCACTCTTTGCATGCACTCTCGGTGCAGGTATCTGCATCGTTCCGGCAGGCGTTATCCCGGCTAAGATGCTCCGTGTATGGTTCCCGGACAGCGAAATGCAGATCGCATTCGGTATCTACGGAAATGCACCCGGACTCGGAACAACAGTTGCATTCGCTACATGCGCTATCTTCGCAAAGGTATCAGGCGCTTTCTTGTTCGTAGCTATCGTTGCAGCAGTACTCTTCCTTCTCTGGCTTCTCATCGGAAAGAATGCTCCGGAAGGTTATGTTGAGCAGGCCCCGGCTCCTGCAGAAGGTGCAAAGAAGGGCACATACGGCAAGCTTCTTAAAACTCCGTTCTTCTGGACTATCCTCTTCAACGGATTTGTAGGCTGCGGTGCTTCTCTTACAATCAACACATTCATGATCCTTGCGTTCATGGGTAAAGGACTCGAGACAGCTCCGGCTGTAGTAACAACAATGAACACCATCCTCCTTGTCGGCGGTATCCTTTCAGGATTCATCGTAGGTGCGGTAAAGAGGATCAATATTTCTTACTTCGTTCAGTGTGTACCGGGTATCATCATCTTCGTTCTTGCATGGTTCCTTCCGCTCGGCGCTTATACACCGTGGCTTATCTGGATCGGTGCTTTCTTCTGGACAGGAAACGTAAACGTTGCCATGAGTAAGATCTCTCTTCTTCCTTACACAGGTAAGGTTGATGCTTCAGAGCTTGGCGCCGCTAACGGTCTCATGAACACAGCTATTTCTCTCGGCGGTTTTGCATGTCCGCTTATCATCTCAGCTATCTGCCAGACAGCTAACGGACTTAACTACAACCTGTTCTTCATCATCGTTGCAATTCTCTACATTGCAGCAGGTGTACTTAACCTCTTCTCACCGGAGCTTGGTGAAAAAGGAAAACTTGCCAAAGCATATAATGCAAAGATGGCAGAAGACAAATAATATTGCGTTACTTTCAGATTTCGGATCAAAAGTAATTCGATAATTGCTTTTTGGGCGCTCCTTTCGGAGCGCCTCACTTTTATAAAAATCCCGTTGATCGTCCGATCCGAAACCATTGAAAGAAAAATCTTAAGAAACATACTTTCAGGCTGTATAACAGCTAAAATTACAAATAGACGGAGCAGCTACATGGAACAGAAAGCAAAAAAAGTTAACTCGAAATTTTTCTTATTCATGATACCGATGTTTATACTTATGCTCATCGGAGAATACGCATATCCCTGTCTGAGTACCGATCAGTTCAACTGTCTGATGCCTTATTACATGGAAAACTTCGGTTGGACTGCTGTAGCTCTTTCGAACCCCGTCACCATGGGACGAATACTGGGAATCCCTCTCACATTTTTGTGCGGAATCGCAATAAACAAATTCGGAGCAAAGAAGATCTTCACCTTCTCTCTTCTCATGTACGGCGTCGCAGAATTTATGATCACCTTTGCCAAAACATACTGGGTATATTATGTCTCATTCTGTATCCTGGGAATAATCGGCACATGGATACTGATGTCGACATTCTCACTTTGCAACAACTGGTTCCGTAAATGGAGGGGAACAGCTCTCGGTCTTGTAACGGCAATCTCACCCATCAGCTCGGTTACGATCATCGCATACATGACAAACGGGCTTAAGACGATGGGATTTCAGTGGACATACGGAATAATGGCGGGCGTCATGGTTGTCGCTGCAATTCTTTCCGTATTCCTGGTAAAAGCAACACCTGAGGAAGTCGGATGCTTCCCCGACGGCGCATTCCAGGCACCGCCCGTAGAGGTTCTTGCGGACGAGAAGGCAGTAAAGAAAATAGGCTTAAAGCAGATATTCCGACACAAGGAAGGCTGGTTGCATCCTATCGTTATGGGCTTCCTGATCTTCTCGATTCCGGTATATTCCGCATTCTTTACCACAAGATTCACAGAACTGGGATACACATCAACTCAGATGATGCTCTTTACGGCGGGATTCTCCATTTTCGGAGCGGTTCTTTCCTTTATCTCGGGAATCCTGGACGATAAGCTCGGAACACATCGCGCAACTGTCATTATGGTTGGCCTGTTCTTCCTGGGCACTATCGGTCTCAGATTCGGCGTCCCGGGTCAGTCATGGATGATGTGGTTCGGAATAATAACACTGGGCGGAATCGTTGGTGCCACACCTAATCTTAATCCGTCCCACGTAGTTTACACATACGGACATAAATCCTTTGATCAGGTTTACAAATACTTAAATACTCTGGTTTGTATACCGGCCTCGTTCTCACTTACATTTGTAACAGCACTTTATCAGGCGACAGGTTCCTATAACCTCGCCTACACCATCATGATTCCGATCGGAGGTGTTCTTCTAATCTGTGCACTTCTTATGAACAAGAAGCATGATCTTACAGCTGAAATTGAGAGCGAAGAACCATCGACCGAAAAGCCGGCAGAAAAATAACCGTCAAAGAATAATTACAGCCGCGTGCTCATCCGAATTTTTCCGGGGATCTCACGTGGCTGTTTTGCTTTTTAATTCATCAAACTTATAATCAATCATTTTGGAATTATTTCAAGGGAGAAACGATATGAACAAAAGATTTGAGCACAATATTCCCTCAATATCCTTCGAAGAACAGGAATTGCTGGCAAAAAAACATGTTCTTGTAGCGGGCTGCGGCGGCCGGGGCGGAAGCATAATAGAAAACCTGGTTCGCCTTGGAATCGGTAAGATCACCGCCGCCGATAATGCTTCCTTTGAAATATCGGATCTTAACAGGCAGCTGCTTTCAACCACCGATCTGATCGGCACAAAAAAGGCCTTTGCCGCAAGAGACCGGGCGATAGCAATCAATCCTGAAATAACCTTTAATATCTGGACAATGAAAATTACCGAAAAAAATGTGGACAGCGCACTTGCCGGAAAAGACCTCGTCATCGACGCTCTCGATAATGTCGATGACCGCCTCCTTCTGGAAGATGCCTGTGCAAAAGCCGGTATCACTGTCATACACGGGTCAGTATCGGGTTGGAGGACACAGGTAATGACAGTAACTCCCGGAAGCGGAAGCCTTGCTGATTTTTACAAAAACAATACCGCCCCTGCCGCAGCATCGCAGCTTTCCTTCACTTCGGCTTTTTGCGCCGCTGTTCAGGCATCAGAAGCAGTCAAGGTATTGTGCGGAACGAAATCAGATCTCGAAAACAAAATACTTATCGCAGATCTCAAAACGAACGAGTTTAAAATCTGTGATCCCGACGAAAAGAGCACAGAAGAAAAAAGCTTCACGGTCACGGCAAACATATGGGGCAAAGCGGCAAATGATGTCACCGTCTCAGAGTATACAACGCTTCAGCAGCTTGCCGACATGTTGAAAGTTTCCGTGGATTCGGCAATGGTGAACGAAAAACCGGTGAAATACATCAATTTCGGAACCACCTATCTTGCCGAAAATGACAAAGTCACCTTCATAGACTACAACTCATTTGCAAGAGGCGGCTGATGGGCGAAAGCTGTAAAAAAGGGAACGGCTGAGGAGCAAAAGGTGCCAATAAATTTACTCTTGCCATTTTTCTTCTCCCGATAATAATTTGTGTGCTTTTATTTTATGTGCTTTTAATTTGGTTATTAATCGCAGTTTTCAACTGCGCAGGATTATTATTTTAGTATTCTAAATGATTCGTATTAATCTAACGGAACAACAGCTCCATCATATGTTGAATTGATAAATTCCTTTATCTCATCTGACTTCAGTACTTCCACAAGTCTGAGAAGTGCAGGATTGTCCGCATTTTCTTCCAGTGTTGCAATAATGTTGCCGTATGTCTGGGCTGCAATACCGTCATTTGCCTCAAATGCAAGCGCATCCTTACTTACGCTAAGTCCGCCTTCGAGTGCGTAGTTTCCATTGATTACGGCAATATCAACATCCGGAAGTGTATTTACAAGCTGTGAAGGATCTGCCTCAACAAATGAAATGTTAAGCGGGTTTTCAACGATATCGGCTACAGTAGCAGTAATTCCGGCATCATCCGTAAGTTTAAGAACGCCTTCCTGCTGAAGCAGAAGAAGTGCTCTGGCCTCGTTGGTTACGTTGTTAGGGACCGCTACCGTTGCGCCGTCCTGAAGCTCGTCAAGACTGTCAATTTTCGATGAATATATTCCGAACGGCTCATAATGGATTGCTCCAATTGATACGTTTTTTGTCAAACTAACCGGGAAAAGGAGAGATAAATTATCAGCTTTAATACTATTTTTGTTTGCAAGTTGCAATAAGTAGCACTAAAATAAAATTTGCAGTTAAAAAGTGGATTGGACAAGACGAGAACAACGGAATTGTTCAAAACGCTGATACATATGGGGCATGATTTTATCTCTGATCCGGGATACTCCCCCTTTCTTTTTAAAGCAGGATTTCAAAAATCGAATATACTTTCCGAAATCGTTTTCTCTGACACATTCACTTTTTCAACCGGCTTTTAAAAACGTAGGTGGAAAGGATAAACATTATATGAATAGCATAAAAAAGATATTTTCAAGCCTGCTGTTATTTACAGTCATGCTTTGCGGCGCCGTGCCACACGGAACAGCAACAGTCTTCGCCGCTGAGGCAATAAATGACAATGAAACACATATTTTCACAGACAATACAGACCCGATCGTTGTCGAAGGGGGATCTCCAACAATTGTTCTGAACGGAGCAGATATTACTGCCTCCGATGCTCCGGCCATCTGGATCAAAGCCGGAGCATCGGCAGCCCTTAAAATCGAGGGTGAAAACACATTGACCGGAGGACCTGGCTTTGCCGCCGTATGCGTAGAGCCTTCCTACAACGAGGCCAACGACTGGAATTATATACCGGAAGCAAGCGCAAAACTGACTGTCTTCGGATCCGGCGTTCTTACGGCAAACGGCGGAAACGGTGATGATACGGCCGGATTGTTCGGCGCAGGCTCAGGCATCGGCGGAAACGGGCAGAATTGCGACGGTGAAATGGGCGGTGTGGACTTCGGAGTAATTGAACTTTCAGAAGACTTTACCGGCACCATCTATGCATACGGCGGAACAGCATGTGCCTCGACCGGAAATATTGACGGCACCCTCTGCAGTTTCGGCGGCGGTGCCGGCATAGGATCAGGCGGATTTGACTGTGCCGGCTTTGACTGGTCTAAAGTATGCGGGCGCATCAGCATTCACAACGGAACCGTTATAGCCAATGACAGCCTGGAAAATGCCGCAGTCGGAGCCGGCATAGGAAGCGGAACCGGCGGACTTTACGATGCCTGGTATACGGATTTCTCCGATATCGTTGTCACGATCTCCGGAGGCGACATCACGGCACAGGGTGGAATTTTGAGCGCCGGCATAGGAGGCGGAAGCCTCTGCGACGGCGGAAATATAACTATATCCGGCGGCAGCGTAACTGCAAAGGCCGGAGCACCGGACGGCGCAATGGGTGCAAGCGGTATAGGTGGCGGAAATGACGGCGGCGTTTTATACAGTATATATGTGACCGGAGGCAATGTCACTGCCGTCGCAAGCGGCGGTTCTGCGGGAATCGGCGGTGCATCCAATACATCCTACAGCAATCTTCAGTACGGTGATATGAACGGCGACCGCAGCGACGGTCATATCGGCTTCATCAGCATTTCCGGTGAAGATACAATAGTAAACGCTTATGGAGGAACAGGGCAGGGAAGCTCCGGAACATTCGGAGGCGCAGGAATCGGTTCAGGCTATCCGGTTGCAAACAATGCCAGAAGTGTTGCCTTTGATATTTCCATTACCGGAGGTGCTGCTGTTAACGCTTTCGGAGGATATCATGCCCAGGCGATCGGGTATGGATACCGCCCCGGTGGAAACGGACAATATTATACCGGATACGGAATAAAGCTGGTGCTTGATGATACCATTAACTTGTTCGCTCAGAACTATGATTATTATCAGAGGGCTCTGGTCGGAATAACCGAATATGACGCAAACCCCATTACTTATTCCAGCGATAAAGTTTATCTGATTTCTTATGAAGATGAAAACAGAGATGCCGATGGAGCATCTTCAAGTGAAGCAGCCGGGTATCTGAAATGGGATGATGCTGAAACAACAAAAACATTTGAGTGGAACAATGCTGAAAATATCTTGAGCATAGACGGAAAGGAAATCCGAGTCTCGGATAACCTTAACGGCAACTGGGCGACTCTGTTTTCAGAGCCAAAAAAGATCACCATTTCATATGAATGGTCCGCGGAGGATAAACCTGAAGATGTGACTGTTCCGAATGACGATACGCATGATGCAGGAACAGCATATTTTGCAAAAATGCCGAACAACTCCTCGACGGGATACAGATTCGAAGGCTGGTTCACAGACGAGGCTCTCACACAGCCCTATATCGATGGCTCTGTAATCAGTGAAGACACTATTCTCTACGGCAAATGGGCCAAATTATATAATATTATCTATGATTCGAACGGAGGCACCGGAACAACGACCGACAGTAATTCACCATATGTCAGCGGATCTGCAGTTACAGTTGCCGATAACGCGTTCATCCGCGAAAATTACAGATTTGTCGGCTGGAATACGGCAGGCAGCGGAAATGGCGTAAGCTATTCTTCAGGTAATACTATTATAATTGAAAATGATATTATCCTGTATGCGCAGTGGGAAAAGATACCGGCATCAGCTCCCGGCAATTCTGATTCTAACGTGCCTGAAATACCTGCACAAAAAATTTCGGTCACAACTGAGGCAGCTATCGAAACAGGAGACAATAACAATCTCCTTCTATGGATTGCTCTAATAATTGCAGGCATATCCGGCACGATTGGTACAGTCGTGTATTTCGTCCGCAGAAAAAAATCACGTTAATAATAAAAAATCAAATAAATGCCAAAACATAAAATCCCCCCTAAACGTTAAGAATTATCTTTCTGTTCAGGGGGGGGAAAATCAACTTCTTTTTCTTACCAGCAATTCTATTAAATCCACCACTCCGCCTACGCCTATATTGCTGCTGTTGACACACAAATCATAATTCCGTGAATCACCCCATTTGCCGCTGCAATAATAGTTGTGATAGCTTTTTCTTGCGGCATCCTTTCGCTTCATCAAGCGAAGAGCCTCATCATGGCTTAAATTATACTTTTTCATTATCCTCTTGCACTTTTCATCAATATTTCCCAATACAAAAACTGAGACCAAAGCAGGATTTTTACGAAGGATATATTCAGCACATCTCCCAATCACAACAAAAGATTCGCCTTCATCTGCCAGCTTCCTTATATAATCAAATTGAAAACCGGCAACATGCTCCTCAAGTGCATTTGAGTGGCCTGATACCGTTCTGGATAAAATTCTGTTTTTCGGTTTTTCATCATATTTCTTCAACAGTTCAATATCTATGCACCTTTCATCAGATATCATCTGCAACAAATGATGATCCAGAAACTTTATCCCGAATCTGTCCGCAAGCATCTGTCCGGCCTCATGTCCGCCGCTTCCGAATTCTCTTCCCAATGCTATTATTATCTGATTTTCCATTGAAGATAATCCCCTTTCCTAAAAATATCGAAGATATATGCCTATCATACTTATAAGTATGACCATTGCAGTTGCCGGTGCAAGATATTTGCAATATCTTCCCCATCCGATCATATATCCATTTTTTGAAGCAATCGAAATGCCCACAACATTTGCCGATGCGCCGATAGGCGTTGCCGAACCGCCAATGTCCGTTCCCATGGCAAGCGTCCATGCAAGGACTGAAAGGTCAACTCCGGAGCTCACTGCTAATGCCTTGATCACCGGTATCATGGTGGCAGCAAATGGAATATTGTCAACAAATGCACTGGCAATCGCAGAAAGCAATAGAATTATAGCAACCATAAGAATTGTATTATCACCGCTGATACTTTCGATTAGATTGGCAATCAGGTTTAACACACCGGTTTTCTCAAGACCGCCCACTACAATAAAAAGACCGATAAAAAAGGACAGCGTTTTATAATCAGCCCTCTTTAAAAACTTAACAGATTCCTTTCCGGACGTCAGAAGTGTTGCAGCGGCTATTATGACTCCGATTGACGCCACGGTAATTCCGGTTACTGCATGAGTTATAAGCAGTATAACCGCTGCTGCAAAGATAATGCAGCTTATCGCAAATTTTTTCTTTTCTTTTATCGCACTGTTCGGCTCCGGATATTCCATTGAACCTTCGTTATTTACATTTACAGTAAGCTCCTTTCTGAAGCAAAGATAAAAATACACTACAGTGAATAAAAGTGAAACAATCGCCAGCAAGCCCGTATTCATTATAAAATCTGCAAACGTATAGCCCAGGGATGTTCCTATTATAATATTAGGCGGATCACCACACATAGTAGCAGCACCGCCAAGATTAGCACAAAACACCTCGGCAAGGATCACAGGCATCGGTGAAAATCCAAGCAAACCCGCAAGCTCCACCGTTACTGATGCCAGGAATAGAATAACGGTTATAGAGTCTATAAACATAGCAAGTACAAAGGATATCACCATAAAAGTAATCAAAATAGGAACCGCCCTGTATTTTACAGCCTTGGCTATCCTCAGGCACAGCCATCTGAAAAAACCTGACGCACCCATACCTTCGACCATTATCATCATCCCAAATATGAAAACTATCGTCGCCCAGTTTATACCGGAAGAAGCATCATTTGCCGCACCGCTCTCATACCAGAAGCCTGGACTTACAAAAGCTTTGAAGTTTAGTGTTTCAAATACAGCCCCCACATCATGCATGCAAATTCCAAATACTACAATAAGCATCAGAGCTCCGCACCCCAGTGAGACCCACTGCCGCTCTATCTTTTCGGAGACTATAAGGGCAAACATCACCACAAAAACAGCTACCGCAATTATCTGTGCTGTCATATTCTTTCCTCTCTTTCTTCTGTTATCTTTTTTCTAATTACGCAAGAAAGAATCTATTTTTCGCCCGTCTTTATGATGCATGTAGTGTATAATAGATGTATTGCCATAGCATTGCATCCTGTATGTATCAGTTGTAATACGTTTTAATAAAAGCAGTATTCCCACAGCAAAGAATTCAAAAATATATATAAGTTTTTTCAGGCTTTCTTCTCTGTCAGAATAGTCTCTGTCATCAGCTTCACATATTCCAAAATATTCACCTTTTATCTGTTCCGGCTCTGCCTGCATTTCGGAAAATGTATTGCTCATGGATGAGAATAATTCACTGGCCGGAGCACCATAAGGCGTTCGACATGTTTCATGATGAATTTCTGTTCCACATACTCCCAGAAAAACTACTATACCTATAATGAAACATGCAGTTCGCACAAATCCTATTTTGTTCTTTTTATATAAAAAACATTTAAACATATCATTCATGATTATTTACTACTTCTGCCGCATCTCGCAGCAAACTGAATGCACCATCTGCTATCTTAATATTGCAAATACAACATCCGCAGCATAGAGCATAAGCATAAAAATTCCTTCGACACGGGCAATTCTCCTCGAGGTAAATGCAAACAAATAAGCTATTCCACTGACAGCCACGAGTATCACCAAGTCACATATAGATGCCGTATTTATCGCCACAGGATGTATCAACGCCGAAGTTCCCAAAATAAACAAAAGATTAAAAATATTGGAGCCGATAACATTTCCGATTGCCATTCCGGTTTCACCCTTCCTTGCCGCAACTGCAGATGTGACAAGTTCCGGAAGGGAAGTGCCCATAGCCACAATTGTAAGTCCGATAAGAGTCTCTGTCATACCTGCTGCTCTTGCGATTTCTTTTGCGCTGTTTACAACGACCTGTCCACCGGCAATGATCAGCCCAAGTCCGACCACAATATACAATAAGCACTTCCACATAGGCTCTTTACCGCTTTGTCCATCATCGGAAGAATCTTTCCTTGCTTTTAAAATCAGAAAAACAATATATCCGACAAACACTGCTACAAGAATAAATGCCACCGGCCGCGATACAACAGCTATTTCCTGCTCCATACTGTATTCGATAAATTGTCCGTTAAACAAAACTGAACCACAGGATGCCAGCAACAAAAATACCGTAGTTATGATTGCAAAAGGAAAGTCTCTTTTTAATACAATCCCATCAACCGGAAGCGGGGAAATAATTGCACACATTCCGAGAACAACCAACAGATTAAAAATATTGGAGCCTACAACATTGCTGAGAGCAATCTCGTTTGAGCCTTGAACAGCAGCTGATACACTGACCGCCATTTCCGGTGCACTTGTCCCCAGCGCAACAATAGTTAATCCGATGATCAACCCGGGAACATTAAAATTTCTTGCAAGAGCCGAGCTGCCGCCTACGAATATGTCAGCGCCCTTAACAAGACATACAAACCCTATTACCAAAAACAGTATTTGAAGCAAAATATGCATATGAACATTCCTCCCCTATTTTTTGTTTATGGACATATAGTGTTGGCGCTGCATGACAGAACCTCACTAAAATAATATCCGATTCCTGATAACCTGCATCTCTTTTAATAGCAAAACAAGGCAAACGTATCACCCGCTCACCTGACAATATGAAATATTATTTAATTGAGATTAGCGGTTCATTCCATCCAGATTATGGATATAAGTAACGATAAAATGATGACTTGTTGTAAACTTTCTATAGAAATGCAGCAGAAAAAGCACACAGATACCGGTAAGTATGAACGGATTACTTATTACTGCGCAGATCATCCTTTCCCTGGAACCATCCGGCTTTCCTGCGGCAGGCCTCTTTGAAGCAACGCTTTTAATAAACGAATAAATTGTTATCCTGTCAGTAAGTACATCATAAAACGCGTTCCCCGATGAGGTCATTGAGCTGACATTATTTGAATACGCATATGAAAGCTTCTCAAACTCCGCTCTCTCATTAGAAATGCATACAATCAGGATACATACGATAATAAAACATAATAAGGAGCTGCTGTAACGATGATTTCCGGCATTTAACTTAAAGAACATCGCATGCATCTCCTTTCTGCTATACTTTCCCTTTCAAACGAAAAATAATATCCATACAGAGTACATTAAAAGTATCGGGTTTTCAACCTTTTTATGAAAGAATTTCAATGAATTTCATCTAATATTCTTTTAAAGAAAAGCTTTACAATGTAACCCATGGTTATCAATTTCCCCTTTAAGAAACCGGTACATCTTCTCTTAAATATCCGGGCCGAATCAATTAACTGATTTTAAGTATAATATGCCTGCATTTCGCTATCAACGAGTGTGTGCCCGCAGCATATAAAACCATTGCCGATCACATATTTTTCTTCATTTTTATCCGCATTCCACAGTAAAATCTGCCTATTCTTCTGCTGCCTTTAGAAGCGCTTCTGCCTGCGCTTTCAAAGAAGCCTGCTGTTCAGGATTCAGAACCAGACTGCCTGTACGGAATGTTTCCGCGGACATTGCCACTCCCGTCTGTTCACATTCTATCGGATTAACGAAAATACATTTCAAAAGCTCACCAAGTTTAGTTCTCGCACCTGCTCCGCCGCTGCGCCCTGCCGCAGAACTAATGGCTGCGCTTTTGCCAGCAATTGCAGACTTCTCTCTTGCTCCGCCGGGAGTCAGAGGTCTTGAAAGCCAGTCCAACAGATTTTTCAAAACACCGGGATAACTGTAGTTATGCTCCGGTGTGAAAAACCATAAAGCATCCGCATTGATAACCTCTTCCCGAGCACGCTTTACCGATTCCGGAGCGGGAAATTCAACATCCTGGTTCATAAACGGTACATCCAAATAATTCAGATAAGCAACCTCTGCCTTTTCAGCCATCAACTTTTCAGCCTTCTCAGCCAACTGACGGTTAAAAGACTCCTTTCTAAGGGAGCCCACGATAAACAACACTTTTTTCATAGTATATCCTCCTTTGTATTATTGAGTTTTCGCAGTATTTGTATAAGTTCACGCTGCTTCTGCTCCGTCAAAATATTTAATATATCATAAATACGGTCGCCTGTTCTCAAAGGCTGAACCGCTGATTGAGGCCCGCAGGACCGGGAATGCTGCCCTGATTCAGGCAGGACCGGGAATGCTGCCCTGATTCAGATTTCATCGACAGTTCAAGAGCCTGCAGTTTGAATTCCTTATCGTATTGCATGTCACTCCACATTTCCTGATTATATTCTATCATCATTTGGTAAATTTAACTAACGACTGCACATAAATGTTACTACTCCGGTTTTATT
>JBMNQZ010000042.1:0-13352 GCA_050944395.1 Lachnospiraceae bacterium | reverse complement strand
GTGAACGCGTTCACTTTGCACCCGGCACCTTTTGGCCCTGCATCTGTCCCCTGTTATACCTGCACCCGGCACCTTTTGTACATCAATCAATAAACTCGCGGTAGAAATTCGCATAATCGGTTCTTCCCGCCTTTGAAAACGCGATCGCCGCTCTCGGATGCTGATCGAGAAGTCCCGTTATCAGATACTGAAGCTCATATCCCCACACAGTTCCGTTCTGCCTGAGCGGAGCCATATAATTCTGTGCGAATTTGAAGGATTCAAATTCTTTATACTTGGGATTCTTGAGGAAGCCCAGCATCAGCTCCATCTCGCAGTTTCCCGCACCCCTGCCCATTCCCGAGTAGGATGCATCCACGTAGTCGACTCCGTCTCCAATACACTCGATACAGTTTGCAAATGCCAGCTGCTGATTATTGTGTGCATGGATCCCGAGCTTCTTATTATATTTATCTGATACTTCTCTGTAAATGTCCACAACTCGCTTCATCTCCTCCGGATAGAGAGCCCCGAAGCTGTCAACGATATAGATAATATCCACCGGAGAGTCCGCCAGCATCGAAAGTGCCTGACGAATATCCGATTCCTGTCCGTTTGAAATGGCCATAATATTACAGCTCACCTCATAGCCCTTATTCTTGATATTCTCTATCATCTCCAACGCACCCGGCATCTGATGAAGATAGCATGCCACCCTTACCAGATCCACCGGAGAGTCCGCCTTATTCACAATATCCGTCTTGAAATCGCATCTTCCGACATCCGCCATTATGGAAATCTTGGGACCGCCCTCGTTGTCTCCCACAACTTTATAAATGTCCTCATCCGATGAGAATTTCCACGGGCCGAAATCATCCACAGAAAACATATTCTTCGACGCCCTGTAGCCGAACTCCATATAATCCACTCCGGCTGCCTTGTTTGTCTGATAGAGCGCTTTTACAAAATCGTCTTCAAATCTGAACTCGTTCACCAAACCTCCGTCTCTGAGTGTCGCGTCAAGAAGACGAATGCTCTCACGATATCCCATCAGCTGTTTTAATTCTTTTTCCATAAACTTAACCTCTCTATTCTTTCGCTCTTCCGAGCATAACGATCGCCGCAAAGATGCACACGATCCCGACTATCTTGATAAGATCATGACTCTCATGAAACAATATGATCCCGATGACTGCTCCCACCAGCGGCTCCACTGCCACAAGGATGGCTGCCTTCCCGGATTCAATATATCTAAGTCCCCATGTGTAGAGGACATACGGAATAATGGTACACGCTATTCCGATTCCTATGCATAAAAGCAATGTCTCCGGAGACGAAATCCCGATGCGCAGTGTCTCCAGAGGTTTTCCCAGTGGAAGAGATCCAAGAAATGCGAATATAAACGTATACAAGCTCACCGTCTGGGGATCATATTTTTGCAGGGCATATCTTCCGAAAATAGAGTACAGTGCGTAAAGAAATCCCGATGCCAGACCCGCCGCCAGCACATCGAGCGTCAGCACATAGCTTCCTCCGACCACTCCCGACACCAGCACACATCCCATAAAGGTCGCCGCCAGGGCAATGAGCTTTACCGGAGTAATCTTTTCCTTAAATAACACAGCCGACATCAGCATTACGAAAATCGGTGAAGTGTACAGCAGGATCACCGCCACCGAAGCCTGTCCGTGGATCATCGCATAAAAATAAAATGAATTAAAAAGAACGAGGCTCACTATACCGGTTCCTATGAACATCCACAGATCCCGCAGTCTGATTCTGAATTTTGGTCTGTCCCCGAAAAAAGTGATCGCCGAGAAAATAACCATTGAAACCGTTACCCTCACAAGCGATATCTGCATGGAGCCCAGACCTGCTGCAGACAGCTTCTTTACAAAAATATTAATTATTCCCCAGAGACAACCGGCGGCAATTATAGCCGCAGATGCTTTCTTTTCCATAGCTTAAAATAATCATCCCTTTCGACAGCAGCTGACCGTTTTCTCTGTAAACACATAACACAGACCAATGCTGTCCTAAGAAATAAAAAGATACCGGCAGAACGCATCCGCCGATATCTGATTATATTTTCTGATTCTTTCTTTGTCAATGCTTTATTACTTTAAAGCATTAAATATATGTTTTTCCGGGGAAATCGCTGTTTTTTTCCGGAAATAACCCCGAAAAAACGTTGAAAAACCCTTACGGTCTCTTCAGCCTTCCCTCAGCAAGATCAAGAGCCGCCCTCTTTTTCAGTATAACATGCTGTTTCTTTCCGGTGGAATTATACGGGAGCTCGTCCACAAAGCAATAATATCTGGGGCACATATAACCCGCAATATTCTCGCTTTCTACACAATAGTGGTTTATCTCCTTCACCGTCAGGGTCTCGTCCGCCGGAACGATATATGCCGCGACCGACTCTCCCCTTGAAGGATCCTTAACGCCGGTCACCATGGAATCCGCCACCTTCGGATGCATATTGAGAACAGCCTCCAGCTGTGCGGGATAAATGTTTTCTCCCATACAGATGATCATGTCATCCTTTCTTCCGCATACCGTGATGTAGCTTTTTTCATCCCATGTGCCGACATCCTTTGTATAAAACCATCCGTCCTTATATTTCTCGGCGGTCTGACCGGGATCTGCCGTATAACAAAGCGAAGACTTCTCGCAGGCATAAATTATTATCTCACCCTGAGTCACGCCGTCCCTCGGCACTGTGTCCTCCGGATCCGCCTTTTTATCCTCATAAATATTGACCACCCGGACCTCGTCCCCTGTGCAGGAGCCTCCGGCACTTCCGGCATTATCCGGAAGATCGTACGGGCGAAGAAAGCTGTTCCAGAAGGTCTCGGTAGTTCCGTAGCCGTTGAAAATATTCGGCGTCAGGAGATTCTGAAAGCGAATGCATTCTTCCCTCGACATGGGACTTCCCATGGTAATAATTCCCTTGAGACTTGAAATATCCGACGGGCGCTTCTCCTGCCTTGCCGCAAGCTTTTCCAGCGCGGACGGAACTCCTATGAGATAGGTTATTCCGTATTTCTCCGTGTATTTAAAGCATATTCCGGCACTGAACATTCTCATAACCACCAGAGACGCTCCCACATACAGCGTCGGCGCCGGACCTCCCGAATGAAGGCCTCCTCTGTGGAACCACGGAGTCATGTTCATAGTGACATCCAACGGCGAGAGCGGAAAATGCATTATCACATCGTGGCAGGATAATACCTCATTTACATTGTTGAGCGGCACTCCCTTCGGAGTTCCGGTCGTGCCCGAAGTGCAAAGTCTCGTAACCTCGGCGTACATATCCGGGACAAAATCCGCATCCGGCTCCTCCTTTGACCCTCCTCTTATCAGATCTTCAAAGAGTACCTGTCCTTTCGGAAGCTTCCTTCCCGAATTTTTGTAATCCACCGCAATAATAATTTCAGGTGTAAAACTGCACATCTCCAATGCTTTGTCAGCCGTTTCCTTTATATCGCAGTCGTATATATATGCCGCAGGTCTGTCCCTGTCAATCAGCCTTGCGGTCTCCCCCGCAGAAAGATTGGCATTTATCGGACTGTTTATGGCCCCGAGCTTCTGAGGGGCGATATAGGACATTACGAACTGTGGTGAATTATAGAGCTGGTACATCACAATTCTTCCGGGAGTGACGCCCCGTTCTCGAAGAGAATTTGCAAGGGCATTCACATCCTCATTGAGAGTCCTGTATGTCCATATCTTCCCGGAAAGCGGATCGATTACCGCGTTCCTGTCGGCATATCTGCGGACATTCCGCATAAATCCGCTTATCCATGTAAAACTTTTTTCAAAAATATCTTTAAATGCCTGTGCATTATATGTGTAATCCATATCTCAAGCTTTTCCCACGATCACGCAGGAATTCTGACCTCCGAAACCAAGTGCATTCGACATGGCGGCCCTCACTTCGGTTTTTAAATTTTCCCCTAAAACAACATTCAATCCGCACTCCGGATCCAATGTTGCGCAGCCTGCGTTTGCGGGGATAATTCCCTCGTTGACTGCCATTATACACGCAATTACCTCGGTAACTCCGCCTGCGCCCATCATATGTCCGGTCATTCCCTTTGTTGAGCTTACCGGAACACGATGTGTTCCCTGCTCGCCCTGGTCTCCGAAAATCAGTTTTATCGCGTTTGACTCCGCAATATCACCCATATGTGTAGCAGTTCCGTGCATGTTTACATAATCTATGCAATCAGGCGATATTCCCGCATTTTCAAGGGCTATTCTCATGCATAACGCCGCACCTTCTCCCGAGGGATCAGGTGATACCGGATTGAATGCGTCTGTATTGTTTGCACATCCGAGAAGGCGCGCATACGCCTTTGCACCTCTCTTTGCGGCATGCTCTTCGCTTTCCAGAATGAGAGCGCCGCCGCCCTCACCGAGGACAAAGCCGTTTCTTTCCACATCAAAAGGTCTGCTGTCACCTGTTTTTGACAGTGCGCCGGTCTTCGTAAGGCTCTGAATGATCGGGGGATTAAGTGCCGCCTCACCGGCCATAACGACCATTGCATCGGCAGCTCCGGCCTTTATCATCATTGAAGCCAGAGTAATCGCATCGCCGCCTGAGGAGCAGGCCGTACTGACCGTCATGCTCGGTCCCTTGATCTTATGATTTATCGCAAACTGGGCAGCCGCAATATTTCCCATAGACTTTGTGAGAAGCTTGGGTCCCGCCGCCCTGTTTTTCACTGCAAGCTTTGTGAAGGTGTCACCTATCACATTCATACCGCACAGGGCAGTTCCCATTATCACACCAACGCGGTCGCCGCAGCCGCAGCCGTTTCCTTCCGCATCCTTTTCCTCAAGAGCACTCATTTCAAGGGCTTCCTCGGCAGACACATATGCATACTGCATGTACGGCTCAAGGTCCTGAATAAGTCTCATTGACAAATATTCCTTCGGATTAAAATCCTTCACCTGTCCGGCACGCTTTACCTGGAGATTTTCGGTGTCAAATGCCTCTATCTGAGCTATTCCGCATTTTCCTTCCAGAAGGCCCTTCCAGTAATTTTCAACTCCGATGCCCACCGGAGTCACCGCACCCATTCCGGTGATCACTATATTACAGTCACTCATCTTCTCCCACCTTTGCAAATGCGAGAACAGCGTTGTGTCCTCCGAATCCGAGAGATGATGAGAGAGCTACATCAAACTCCGCCTCACGGGCTTTAAGAGGTACATAATCAAGATCACATTCAGGATCCGGCTCCGTAAGGCCGATGGTAGGCGGAGCGATATTTTCCTTAAGTGCGAGGATCGAAGCAACCGCCTCAACCGCACCTGCCGCACCCAGCATATGGCCTGTCATGGATTTTGTTGAGCTTATGAGCGCCTTCCTTGCCCTTTCTTCCCCGAGAGCTTTCTTTATCGCTATAGTCTCGCACTTGTCATTCATGGCAGTTCCGGTACCGTGAGCGTTAATGTAAATTTTATCGGTGTCGATTCCGGTCTCATTCCAGGCGTCAAGGAATGCCTTCGCACCTCCCTCCGCATCCGGCTGCGGAGATGTCATATGGTAGGCATCGCAAGTTGATCCGTAGCCTGTGATCTCGGCATAGATCTTTGCGCCTCTTGCCTTCGCATGCTCATACTCCTCCAGAACGAGCATACCCGAGCCTTCTCCCATTACAAAGCCGCCTCTTCTGGCATCAAAAGGAAGTGATGCCTGAAGGGGATCCTCCGAAAACGAAAGGGCCTTCATTGTCTGGAAGCCCGCTGCCGCAAGCGCATTTACCGTAGCCTCGGCTCCTCCGGCTATCATTGCGTCCATGTACCCGTGGCGGATAAGGCGCATAGCTTCACCTATCGCATTGCTTCCCGAAGCGCATGCAGTCACCATCGGAAGTGCCGGTCCCTTGCACTGATAGCGGATGGCTACCATTCCCGAAGCCATATTCGGGATCATCATTGGAATAAAGAACGGAGAAATCCTCCTGGGGCCTTTTTCGATAAGCTTTTTGTGTTCCGACATAAAGGTATCGATTCCTCCGATTCCGGATCCGATATAAACTCCGATCCTCTCCGGATCAACCTTGCCCTCGATGCCGCTGTCTTCCACTGCCTGAACGGCAGCGCCCATTGCAAAATGGGTAAATTTGTCACTGTGGGCCACATCCAGCTTATCCATGTAATCCCTCGGCTCAAAATCTTTGACCTCGGCAGCCACCTTCACCTTATAATCAGTTGCATCAAAGTTTGTGATGTAATCGATACCGCATTTTCCGGCCTTCAGATTATTCCAGAATGTATCAACATCATTGCCAAGCGGTGTGATCACACCCATTCCCGTAACTACAACTCTCTTCATCTGTTCCTCCATCAAACATCCTGTCCGATTTTTCTGAAACGCGCATAACGCATTTCCAGGAGCTCGTCTATCGGACACTCACACAGTTCATCTATTGTTTCGGAGATCATGTTTTTAAGATCCTCATAAAATACATCCTCTCCGATTTTTTCTTCTGAAATCAGTCTCTCGATAATACCGTTTTCATAGGAATCCTGCGCCGAAAGTCTGAGGCACTGGGCAGCCTCGGGAGCCTTTGAGGCATCCTTCCACATGATTGACGCGCATCCTTCGGGAGATATTACCGAATAAATGGCATTTTCCAGCATCCATACCTGATCGGCCACACACAGTGCGAGAGCTCCGCCGCTTCCGCCCTCTCCTATGAGAATGGAGAGTATCGGCGTTTTCAGAGTCATCATCTCCATGAGATTTTCGGCGATGGCCTGACCCTGTCCTCTCTCCTCCGCGCCTATTCCGCAGTAGGCGCCGGAAGTGTCAACGAGACAGATCACAGGTCTCTTAAATTTTTCGGCCTGCTTCATCAGTCTCAATGCCTTTCTGTAGCCCTCCGGGTTCGGAGAACCGAACGCATGCAGCATTCTCTCCTTGGTATTTCTGCCCTTTTCAATACTGATTACTGTCACGGGTCTTTCCCCAAGCTTTGCCACCCCGGCTTTCACCGCACGGTCATCGGCAAATCTCCTGTCCCCGTGAAGCTCAATAAAACCCTTAAAAATATTGGAAATATAGTCTGTAGCCGTAGGTCTTTTATTTCCTCTGGCTATCTTTACTTTCTCAAATGCAGGGGTGCTCATTCCTCTTCACCTCCGCCTGTTTTTTTATATTCCGAATGAATATCAAGCATTTTTGCAATAAATCTCTTCTGAGCCGACCTTGTCACAATTGCATCCACAAATCCGTGCTCCAGCAGAAACTCCGATTTCTGGAATCCCTTCGGAAGCGACTTTCTTATGGTCTGCTCAATTACTCTCGCGCCTGCAAATCCGACTGTCGCGCCCGGCTCCGCGATTATAACGTCGCCCTCCATGGCAAAGCTCGCGGTTACGCCTCCCGTGGTGGGATCAGTCAGTACCGTGAGATAAAAAAGTCCGGCGTCAGAATGTCTCTTAACAGCGCCGCTGGTCTTTGCCATCTGCATAAGGGAAAAAAGACCCTCCTGCATTCTGGCTCCCCCGGAAACCGTAAATCCGACCACCGGAAGTGCGTTTTCTGTAGCGTATTCAAAGGTTCTGGTAATGCGCTCTCCGACTGCTGTTCCCATGCTTCCCATCATGAAATACGGCTCCATAATGAAGATCGCACACTTAAACCCGTAGATCTCCGCCGTGCCGCATATAACCGCCTCATCTTCCTTGCTGGACATCTGAGTGGTCTTAAGCTTCTGGGCGTATCCGGGGAATTCGATAGGATCCTTTGCCTTGATATCGGTGAACATCTCCTCAAAGGTATCGCTGTCCGCTATCATAGCCAGTCTCTGCCTTCCGGTCATCCTGAAATGATATCCGCAGTTTGTACATGTATTTTTATTTGCCCAGAGTCTGCTGATCGTTATCGGCTTGTGACAGTTAGGGCACACCTTTTCCGGCTCGCTGGCATCCTCCTGAACGGGAGCCACCGTTCTTCCGCCGGCTTCAAGTTCATTTTTTGGCTGAAGAAAACTCCAAAAAGCCATGATATCACCTGCTTTCCATAAACGTCAGATCATAATTTCCGGACATAAATTTAGGATCGCTCACAATAAGAAGCTGTTCCTCGATATTAGTCTCGACTCCGATTATCATAAGCTCGCACAGAGCAGTCTTGAGCTTTCTGACCGCTTCCTCTCTGGTTCCGGCGCTTACGATTATCTTTCCGAGAAGAGAATCATAATACGGACTGATAACGGAATCCGGCACCAGCCATGTGTCAAATCTCACAAACGGGCCGCCCGGAACATGGAGCGATTCCACCCTGCCCGGCTTGCGGGCATTTATGCGGCACTCGATGGATGTTCCGTGGAAATTAATATCATTCTGGTTAAATCTCAGAGATATTCCGGCAGAAGTACGTATCTGCCATTTTACGAGATCCAGCCTTGTGATCATTTCCGTAACCGTATGTTCAACCTGGAGCCTGACATTCATTTCCATAAACCAGAAATTCCCGTCCTTATCAAGAAGGAACTCCAGTGTTCCGACACCCACATAATGAAGCTTCTTTACCGCCTCGCACACATCTTCCATGAGGACCTGTCTCTGATAAGGGGTAACTCCCGGCGAAGGGGTCTCCTCAATAAGTTTCTGATGTCTTCTCTGAACGGAGCAGTCACGCTCACCGAGGCTTACGACATTTCCCGCTTCATCCGCAAGGATCTGAACCTCGATATGTCTTGCCGGATATACATACTTTTCAATATAAAGCCTGCCGTCTCCGAATGCCTTTTCGCTTTCGATGACAGAGAGCGGATACTGCATCTGAAGCTTTTCTCTGGAATCTATCATCGAGATCCCTCTTCCGCCTCCGCCCGAGCACGCCTTCAGCATGATGGGGTATCCTATCTTCTCCGCAGCATCCAGCGCTTCCTCCAGGCTTCCCAGAGCCTCGGTTCCCGGAATGGGCCTGAGCTCGGTATCCGCAAACAGCTTTTTAAGCTTCGCCTTGTCGCTGACCTTTTCCATACAATCGGCACTCGGTCCTATGAAAACGATCCCGTGCTTTGCGCACAATTTCGCAAAATGCGCATTTTCCGACAAAAAGCCGTAGCCCGGATGTATAGCCTGAGCCCCTGACACCAGAGCGGCACTTATTATTCTTTCCTCATTCAAATAGCTGTCTGAGGCTTTTGCCTTTCCTATGCAATAGCCCTCATCCGCCAGTGCAACGTGAAGGGCATCCGCATCCGCCTCGGAATAAACCGCGACAGTGGAAATACCCATTTCTTTGCACGCGCGAATGATCCTGACAGCGATCTCACCGCGATTTGCGATCAGAATTTTCGAAAACATAATCAACTCTCCGTAACTGCGAATGAAAACTCTGCCTTAATGGCAAGTCTGCCCTCTACAAAGCCTTCTCCCTCCGCAAAGTAAAACGGTCCTTTCTGACGAGTAATACGGCATTTTGTTTCAAATGTATCTCCCGGACGCACCGGTGATTTGAATCTTACATTGTTAAGTCCGGTATACATAGGTGTCTGGCCTTCCTTGAGTCCCTCTCCCATGAGCACACAGACAGACTGTGCGAGGATCTCGCAGAGAATAACTCCCGGAACGACCGGATTTCCCGGAAAATGTCCCTTCAGGAACCATGCATCGTCACGGATCTTGAAGTATCCGTGAGCATACTCGCCCTCCTGAACGACTTCATCTACAAGAAGCATATTATCACGGTGTGGCAATATCTTCTTAATTTCTTCCTGATTCATAATTTTGCCTCCTGCTGCAGACAGCTTTTATCTTTCTATCTTAAAAAGCGGTGCACCATACTCCACAACCTGAGCATTTACGGCACAGATTTCTTTAATAACTCCGTCAAACTCACAGGTGATCTCATTCATGAGCTTCATAGCCTCAATGATGCAGAGGACATCGCCCTTTTTCACCCTGTCACCTACTTTAACGTAGGGATCCGCATCTTCCGCAGGAGCTGCATAGAAAACACCTACCATAGGTGAGACAATGCTTTCGCATGACGGGCCGACAGGTGCCGGTGCCTGGGGAGCG
Organism: Lachnospiraceae bacterium; assembly: GCA_050944395.1. Lineage (GTDB taxonomy): Bacteria > Bacillota > Clostridia > Lachnospirales > Lachnospiraceae > Chordicoccus. The sequence goes on along the minus strand of JBMNQZ010000042.1, from coordinate 3,320 downwards.
GGTGCTGCAGGGGTGACTGCCGCCTGTGGAATAACCACCGGCGAGACCGCCGCTGCCTGGCGCTCAAGACGGAGTGATCTGTTGTCCTCGGATACTTCTATACTCGAAAGATCCAGTTCAGTCATAAGCTGCGCATACTTTCTGATACTTTCTTCGTTAAACATAATTCTTCTCTTTCTGCAGAAAAAATTTTTACATGGCCATTCCGCCGTCTACGCGGAGAACTTCGCCTGTTATATAGTCCGCCTCAGCAAGAAAAACAATGGCATTTGCCACATCCTCAACCTGGCCGACTCTTCCCAGCGGGATAGATTTCATAAGCTCATTTTCTTTTTCTGAGAGTTCTTTTGTCATGCTGGTCGCAATGAATCCCGGAGCAACCGCATTGCAGGTAACGCCTCTTGAAGCAAGCTCCCTTGCGACTGACTTGGTGATTCCGATGATTCCCGCCTTGGAAGCCGAATAGTTGATCTGTCCGGCATTTCCCATCAGACCGGAAACAGAGCTTACATTCACAATGCGCCCGAAACGGTTTCTGATGAAGAGGTTAGTGCAGTGACGGATCATGTTAAATGCACCCTTGAGGTTGACATTTATAACATCGTCGAAATCCTTTTCCTTCATCATTGCGATGAGGCCGTCCCTTGTGATTCCCGCATTATTTATAAGTATATGGGCGGTTCCGAAATCCTTTTTTATCTGTCCGACAGTTGCCTTAGCAGCCTCGAAGTCTGTGACATTGCAGGCATAAAATCTCGCCTCAACGCCGTACTCCGCCTTGCACTCAGCACATACCTGCTCTCCGAGCTCCGCATTTCCAACATCAACTATAGCAATGTTAACGCCTTTTGATGCGAATTTTTTTGCAACTGCCGCGCCTATTCCCCTGGAACCTCCGGTAATAATGGCTGTCTTATCTTTTAACATATTAATATCTCTGTCCTTCTATATAAAATTCACAAAACAATAGCTTATGCCAGCGCTTCCCTTAAAGCTTCCAGGTCTGCGACAGCAGCTACATTGTAAGTTTTAACATCCGGCAATGTCTTTTTAATAAGTCCGGTAAGCGTCTTTCCGGGACCTATCTCAACAAAGGTATCCACCCCTGCATCTGCCATTTTCCGAACGATCTTCTCCCACAAAACAGGATGATCCACCTGTTTTGCCAGCAGCTCCGCCTCATTATCCTCATACGGCGCGGCTGTGTAATTAGAATAGAGCGCTATCCTGCGCTCATTGAATTTTATCTTTGCAAGATCCTCTGCAAAATTTTCGGCTGCGGGCGTCATAAACGGTGAGTGGAACGCCCCGTTCACCTTCAAAGGTATCATTCTTCCGCCCTCGGCCTTAACAGCAGCACCGAGCTGCTTCATCTCTTCCGCATCTCCCGATACAGAGACCTGTCCGGGACAATTGAAATTGACCGGATACACTCTTTCGAATCTTCCGCAGACCTCTTTCACCTGATCATTTGTCAGCTTCACAACGGCCGCCATCGAAGTATCAGCCTTCTCGGCCGCTTCCTGCATATGGGTGCTTCTTGCAACCACAAGGCGCATGCCCGTCTCCATGTCAACTGCCCCCGAATAAGCCAGAGCCGAGAGTTCTCCGAGTGAAAATCCGGCTGTCATGTCAGCCTCTATCCCCGCCTCGGAAAGCGCAGCGGCGATAGCGCTCTCAACGGCATAAAGACAAGGCTGTGTATTCTTTGTAATACGCAGCTCCTCGTCTGTTCCGCTGAAACACTGCCCAGAAGTCCCGGGTCTTATCTCATCGGCTTTATCGAAAACAGCCTTTGCCGCGGGTGAGCTCTCGTAAAAATCAGCTCCCATTCCGGGAGCCTGAGCGCCCTGTCCCGCAAATACAAATGCTATTTTATTATCCATTTTGTCGCTCCCTCCAGGATCGGCTCCGCACCTTCCATGATGTCCTTTACGATCTCGGCCGCCGGCTGAATCTCATTTACGAGAGATGCGATCTGCCCTGCAAGAAAGCAGCCCTTTTCCTTATCGCCTTCCTGAACCGCAAGGCGGAGCGCTCCGACTCCCAGTGCCTCCAGCTCTTCATCCGGCATACCGCCCCATTCCGCCTTCTGATAGTTTCTGGCGAACGGTGTGGCAAGACTCCTGACAGGATGTCCAAGCTTCTTTCCCGTAACCATAGTACATCTGTCTGATGCTTTGATAATTCTTTCCTTATAATATGGGTGAATATTGCACTCTTCCGCAGCAAGGAATCTCGTTCCGACCTGAATTCCGACAGCGCCCAGCATAAATGCCGCGGCAGCTCCTCTTCCGTCGGCTATTCCTCCTGCTGCAAGCACGGGGATATCAACCGCATCGCATACCAGCGGAACAAGCGCCATAGTGGTCATCTCGCCGACATGGCCTCCGCTCTCTCCGCCCTCTGCGATAACAGCACACGCACCTCTTCTCTGCATAAGCTTTGCCTGAGATGCAGCCGCTACAACCGGAATGACTTTGATCCCCGCTCCGAGCCAGGATTTCATATGCTTTGAGGGATCTCCGGCGCCTGTTGTCACTACCGGAACGCCCTCTTCAACAACAACCTGCGCAACCTCATCCGCAAACGGACTGAGGAGCATGATATTTACTCCGAAAGGCTTATCCGTAAGAGACTTTGCTATTTTTATCTGTTCTCTCACATAATCTCCGGGAGCGTTTCCGGCAGCCACGATTCCGAGACCGCCGCCGTTTGATACGGCTGCAGCCAACTTACCGTCGGCTATCCAGGCCATACCTCCCTGGAAGATCGGATACTCGATCCCGAGCATTTCACAAATAGGTGTCTTAATCATTACTGTTCACTCGTTTTTCTCTCAATGTAATCAGCAAGCTCTCCAACTGTCTCAACCTTCTCCTCAAGCTCGATCTCGCAGCCAAGTTCATCTTCAAGGTTCATAAGCATTTCAACTGTATCAAGAGAGTCAATTCCGAGATCTGCGAGCTTTGTATCAGCTTTGATCTCAGCAGCATCACACTCGTTTCTTTCAGCAATAAGTTTAGCGATTGTCTCAAAAATCATTTTGTTACCTCCATATTCACTTGAATAATTTTTTTTTATTATTATAATAGTTATCAGTGATAACTTTTACTCATACACCATTATTATTTTAAAACCTTAAATAATGTATGTAAATATAAACTTTCTTATTTAATATCAAAATTAGTTAACAGTGATAACTTTCGTATTATAACATATATTTTTTTATAGTCAAATATTCATAATTAACCAAAAAACATTCAATACTTCACTGAAGCTATACTCATAAACCAACGGATACTTCTGAACAGCAAAAA
>JBMNQZ010000041.1:0-17845 GCA_050944395.1 Lachnospiraceae bacterium | reverse complement strand
CGATGTTATCAATTCGTTATCAAATTTCTGTTATCAGTCAAAGATTCTCGTAATATCCTGATATCGGTTGACCACACGATAGATCTCTACATACTCGTTGCCTACCTTGTAGATAATCACATAATCTTCCCATATCGCATATTTATAGTCTGTCCGAAAACTGACTCGTTTGGAAAGATCTGATCCCATTCCCGGAAACATCTGAAGATTCTCAAATTTACCGTAAATTTCCTTTATGGTCTTTGCCGCATATTCCTCGTTGTCTTCAGCAATGTAATCCCGAATATTCTTCAGATCCTTTGCAACAATCGGGTTAATCCGCAATTTTAACATCTTATTCCCCCACAAGTGCCTTCAGTTCATCCAAATCCAGCCATCCTTCGCCGTCTTTAACTGCTTCTTCGGCTTCCTGCAGCTTCATCAAAAGCTTCTTTTCCGCACGATCACGTTCATAATCTTCAAAATCCATAACCACAAAACGTCCTCTACCATTCTTGGTAAGATATACAGGCTCGCCTTTGTGACAGTTCTTCAGGACTTCGTTATAATTTCTCAAATCAGATACTGGTAAAATACTTGCCATATTCTTTCAGCTCCTTCCTTGATTTCATATTGTTTCTTCTACTTCTAGTATACAAAAAAAGCTGTAAAAGTCAACGTGAATTTTTACAGCTTTTATCCGTTTCTATGTATTTTTTATCGCAAGCTATTTCAAATATTCCTCAAAAATTGTTTCAAGCTCTTTATTTCCTCTCAAAAATTCATACTCTTCTTTGTTTTCAATTTCAGCAGCCAATGCACGAACAAAATTATTTCCAACGCCTGAAAAAGATTTTCCCTGTACAGTATCCGTATATCTGTAATATAAAGGTGAATCTACCATGTTCCATGGTTTCTGCGCCTCCTTCAACACTTCTTTAATCAGCCGAATGCATTTTCCTACATCTTTTCGATACTCGGCAATCAATAGATATGGCACTACTTTACCGTAATCCCACAGACCAAACAGCGATACCATGTGGTCTGTAATTTCAGCAATCTCCTCTGCTTTACAATGATTTCCAGTTTCTTCTTCCATTTCTATCAGCTTATATAAATAGCTTTGTATATTAGTAACTGCATGCATCAGTTTTCCCTCTAAAAAGAACGCTGCAGCATCCGTTCCTTCCTGGTGTGCTAATACGTTCGTTTTCATAATTGTTGCATCTATCACAGTATCAGGAATTTTATTCAAAAAAATATTTGCTTCTTCATATTTTTCCATTTGTACATATTTCGCTGCAAGCATAAAAATACTGGAAGTCCTTACCTTTTCATCCTGGCTATCTGCGGTTCGTTCCAGCCATTCAACAAGAACACCATCATATTCCAACTTTTTCTCATCATCAACATCTGATAAAGTTAAAGTAGCGTTCAAAACGGTTGTAATCGAATAAATCAGCAAATCACAATGAGGATATTCCTGTATTTTACTGATTGCCATATCAAAGGCTTTTGTAAAGCTTACTAATGAAATTTCCGTAAGTTCATTAACAAATTGTCCAATCTCTTTTTCCGTCAATTCTTCACGAAACGAAAACAATTCATTCATATCAATTTTCAACAATCGGGCAAGTGCCGGAAGTAATGATATATCCGGATATGTGTTTCCTTTTTCCCATTTATTTACCGCAGGAGTTGAAACGCCCAAATAATTAGCCACCTGTTCTTGTGTTAATCCCGCATTTTTTCTATAATTTTTTATCTGCTCACTAATCTGCATTGTCCCTGCCTCCTGTTCTTGCATTAATTATATTTTTCCTAATGCGTGTTTACAATTGAGCTTCTGTTTAATTATTACTTTGTTTTTTTAACTTCTGATTAACTTTTATAAAAGAATATCTAATATTTCTTGTTCTGCTAACGAAAGCCTTTTAAATAATTTGATCAGTTGACACCGGAACAATAATCAGTCGATACGGAACAAATGCTCAGATAAAGTGGAATATGCATCTTTCCGACTTCTGCGTGGATTCACGCAGAAATATTTAGGTCAGCAGCTGGGATTCACAGAATCTCAGGCTGATGTCCGCATTGCACAGTACGAAAAAGGCCTTACCAAATTGATTTCACTCAATTCAGTAAGACCTTTTGTCGGTTTCACACATATTACCTGATAACCACAGGATACCTGATAAATAATACCAAAATATCCGGTGTTATCATTTTGTTATCAAATAGAACCTTGATGCCCCTCAAACGCCCTGTTTATGCGGGTTCTCAGATTTTTTTCGTTATTCAAACTCCACCGTCCCCGGAGGCTTACTCGTAAGGTCATAAAATACTCTGTTTACTCCCCGAACCTCCTTTATGATACGATTCATGGTCGTCTGCAGAACTTCAAACGGAATATCCGCAGCCTCCGCCGTCATAAAGTCCACTGTCTTCACCGCACGAATCGCAACGGCGTAATCATAAGTTCTCTCATCACCCATAACGCCTACAGATCTCATATTGGTAAGCGCCGCAAAATACTGATCCGGCATCCAGGGAGCTGTAGTTCCGTGTTGTTCCTTATATTTAGCCGCAGCAGCATCAACCTCCTGGCGGTAAATATAATCCGCATCCTGAACTATACGAACCTTATCTTCCGTCACATCCCCGATTATCCTTATTCCGAGTCCCGGTCCCGGGAACGGCTGTCTGAATACCAGAAATTCCGGCAGTCCAAGCTCAAGACCTACTTTTCGCACTTCGTCTTTGAAAAGATTTCGAAGCGGTTCGATGATCTCTTTAAAATCTACATAATCCGGCAGTCCTCCGACATTGTGATGTGATTTAATCACAACCGATTCCCCGCCGAGTCCGGACTCCACAACATCCGGGTATATCGTTCCCTGGGCAAGGAAGTCGACTCTGCCTATTTTTTTAGCTTCCTCCTCAAATACCCGAATAAATTCCTCTCCAATGATCTTGCGTTTTCTTTCAGGCTCGGTCTCTCCCGCCAGCTTTACATAATATCTGTGCTGTGCATTTACTCTCACAAAATTCAAGTCAAAATCTCCCGACTTGCCGAATATCTGCTCAACTTCGTCACCTTCATTTTTCCTGAGCAGACCGTGATCCACAAATACACAGGTGAGCTGTTTGCCTATAGCCCTTGCAAGAAGCGCCGCAAGAACCGAGGAGTCTACGCCTCCGGAAAGCGCGAGAAGCACTTTTCCTTCTCCAACTTTCTCACGAATCTCTTTTATCTGATTTTCCACAAAGGAATCCATTCTCCAGCTTCCGTCGCATCCACAGATATTGCGTACAAAATTGAAGATCATCTTTGTTCCCTCCGGAGTGTGCAATACCTCCGGGTGAAACTGAATTCCGTACAAATTTTTTTCTGCGTTTTCCGCTGCCGCAACCGGACAATCCTTTGTGTGAGCAACAGATCTGAAGCCTTCCCCCAATGAACTGATGTAGTCAAAATGGCTCATCCAGCAAGAAGTCTCTTCCGGAACATCTTTAAAGAGCGGGCTTTCGGTATCAACAGACACCATTGTCTTGCCGTATTCCTGAACCTCAGCCCTTTCAACCTTACCTCCGAGAATATGCTGCATCAGCTGTGCACCGTAGCAAAGGCCCAGCACGGGAATGCCAAGTGCAAACAGTTCCCTTGAATATGTGGGCGCCCCCTCTTCATAACAGCTGTTAGGACCTCCGGTGAGAATGATTCCCTTGAGGTCCATCGCCTTTATTTTTTCAATATCTGTCTTATAGGAGAAGATCTCGCAATATACATTGCATTCACGGACACGGCGTGCAACCAGCTGATTATACTGTCCGCCAAAATCAAGTACCAAAACTTTATCCATATAATTCCTCATTCACAAATCCGGTGATTTACAGGTTAATGCTTACTTCTTCCTTTTCGCAAATCCCGCACATCACAGGCAAATGCTTACTTCTTCCTTTTCGCAAATCCCGCACATCACAGGTTAATGCTTACCTCTTCCTTTTTCATATCCGCTATCATAGGTCTGATCTCAGCAAGGAAATTATCTACCTGCTCCGGACACCTTCCGATATATAGCGACGGATCCATTGCCTCCTTCATCTGTTCAAGAGTGAGCGGGAATTCTCCTGTCTCGGCCAACGCCTCAAGAAGCCTGATTTCTTCTCCGTTTTTAAGGCGTGCGGTCGCCTCCATCGAACAGGTTCTGATGACCTCGTGAAGTGCCTGACGGTCTCCGCCGTGCTTAACACCTTCCATAAGAAGATTCTCTGTAGCAATGAACGGAAGATAATCGCGCACTGTCTTGTCAACAACCTTTTCATTGACTACGATTCCCGCAGTTACATTCTGGGCAAGCCTCAGGATCGCATCTGCGCAGAGGAATCCCTCCGGAAGAGATATTCTTCTGTTTGCGGAATCATCAAGTGTTCTCTCTATCCACTGAACAGAAGCTGTCATATGGGCGTTCAGGGCATCTACCATAAGATAACGTGCAAGTGAGCAGATACGCTCGCTTCTCATCGGATTTCTCTTATATGCCATAGCCGATGAGCCGATCTGGTTCTTCTCAAACGGCTCCTCGATCTGCCTGTCGTGCTGAAGGAGTCTTATGTCATTTGCCATTCTGTAGCAGCTCTGCGCAATTGATGACAGAGCATTCAAAATTCTGCTGTCGACCTTACGCGGGTATGTCTGTCCGCAAACCGAGAATTTCTTCTCAAAGCCAAATTCTGCGCAGATCATCTTATTCATCTCGTCTATCTTTGCGGAATCACCCGCAAAAAGCTCCATGAAGCTTGCTTCCGTTCCGGTTGTTCCGCGGCATCCGAGCATCTTGAGATTGTCTATAACAAAATCCAGTTCTTCAAGATCCGCCTGAAGATCCTGCATCCACAAAGTAGCTCTCTTTCCGACTGTTACGAGCTGAGCCGGCTGATAATGTGTGTATCCGAGCGTCGGAGTCGCTTTATACTTTTCGGCAAAATCCGCAAGATTCGAAAGCACGTTGCAGAGCTCATTTCTCACATATTTAAGCGCATCTCTGTAAATAATAATATCCGCATTGTCGGTTACATAACAGCTTGTAGCTCCGAGGTGGATAATTCCGGCAGCCGAAGGTGCCACCTGTCCGTAGGCATAAACGTGTGCCATTACATCGTGTCTTGTCACTTTTTCCCGCTCTGCCGCACACTCAAAATCAATATCGGAAATATGTGCCTCCAGCTCTTCGACCTGACCGGCAGTTATCGGAAGACCGAGCTTGTGTTCAGCCCTTGCAAGTGCAACCCAGAGTTTTCTCCATGTCTCAATTCGCACCTGAGCCGAAAACTGGTGCAGCATAAAATCAGAAGCATAGCGTGATGATAATGGTGATTCGTAAATATCTTTCATTTATGTTCTCCTCATTCTCCTAATATTGGATAAACAGACCGAAAGGTCATTTATTATTAATTTATCATTTTCCCGACAATCGTCGTCATTAAACCAAAAAAAGCTATCAAAATAAGGTGTTCTCACAATGATAGCTTTTTGTTTTTATTTTACCTGTAGATGATGCTTTCTCTCTCGGGTCCCACAGAAACGTATTTTATCGGACATCCGATTTCTCTTTCTACATATAATACATAATCCTGTGCCGCCTTCGGAAGTTCTTCCCAGCTGCGGCAGCCCGAAATATCCGTCTTCCAGCCTTCCATGTATTCAAATACCGGCTCAGCATCGGCAAGTGCTGCAGGGAACGGGAACTTATCTGTCTCCTGTCCGTCAACAACATACTTGGTGCATACCGGGATCTTATCCATATAACTCAGGATATCCATCTTCGTAAGTGCGATCGCCGTCGCTCCCTGCACCTTTACTCCATAGCGTGTAGCAACGATGTCGATCGGGCCGACTCTTCTGGGGCGTCCGGTCTTTGCCCCGTATTCATGGCCCTCCTCACGAAGTTTATCCGCCTCTTCTCCGAACCATTCACATGTAAATGGTCCCTCACCTACGCATGATGAATATGCCTTGACGACTCCAATCACCTCATCGATCTTAACAGACGGAAGTCCGCATCCAATCGGCGCATACGCTGCCGCAGCATTTGAAGACGTCGTATACGGATGAATACCGTAATCCATATCACGAAGAGACCCCAGCTGTGCCTCAAAGAGAATCTTTTTCCCGTTGTTCTGGGCATTTTCAAGGAGCTCCATTGTATCACAGATATACGGTTTGATACGCTCGCCGTATGTTAACAGCCAATCCAGCATCTCAGCCATTGTATACGGCTTCGCCCCGTAAACTCTCTCGATCGTCAGGTTTTTCCATTCAAGAAGGTCCGCAAGATGCCTCTTAAGCTTATCAGGATAGAGAAGTTCTCCGGCAAGGATCGTCTTCTTCTGATATTTGTCCGAATAAAACGGAGCGATACCCTGCTTTGTAGATCCGTATTTCTTGTCTCCGAGCCTTATCTCCTCAAGTTCATCCAGTTTTTTATGCCACGGAAGAAGGAGGGACGCTCTGTCGGAAATCTTAAGCTGCTCGGGAGTGAGAATAACTCCCTGTTTAGCCACATCATCCATTTCATTGCAAAGGCTCTCGGCATCAACAGCCACTCCGTTTCCGAGCACATTCACAACACCGTCTCTGAAAATACCCGAAGGAAGAAGATGAAGCGCAAACTTTCCCTTCTCGTTGATAACGGTATGTCCGGCATTTCCACCACCCTGGAATCTTACCACAACATCATACTTTTCAGTCATCAGATCAACGATTCGACCTTTTCCCTCGTCTCCCCAGTTAATTCCAACTACCGCACAATTTGACATATTGTTCTCCTTTATCGCAGTTTTTTCTTTCTGCCCAATTTTTCCTCAAATCGATTCTTGCCGATATTCTCGGAGATCCTGGTGGGATATTCTCCCCCAAAACAGGCAGTACAAAACCCGGTATTTTCTCCGGTAAGCAGTTTTACATGCTCCATTGAAAGATACCCTAGCGAATCCACCCCGATTATTTCGGCAATCTCCTCAACGCTGTGTTGATTTGCGATGAGGTTATCTGCGCTGTCGATATCAGTTCCGTAGTAGCAAGGCGCAACAAACGGCGGCGCGCTGACCCTCATATGAATCTCCTTTGCTCCGGCTTCGCGGAGGAGATCCACGATACGACGGCTGGTCGTGCCTCTGACTATTGAATCATCTATAAGTACGATCCGTTTTCCTTCGACAACTTTCCGTATAGGATTTAGTTTAATACTAACACCGTTTTCACGCAACCCCTGTTCTGGTGCAATAAAGGTCCTTCCGATATATTTATTTTTGGTAAACCCGATTCCGTAGGGTATTTTCGAATAATTTGCATATCCGAGCGCAGCCTCCAGGCCGGAATCCGGCACTCCTATAACCACATCCGCATCCACAGGATGCTCCATTGCGAGAAATGCTCCGGCCTGCTGCCTTGCAAGGCTTACACTCTTTCCCTCTATTACAGAATCAGGTCTTGCAAAATAAATATACTCAAATACGCAGAACTTCCGGGGTGCTTTTCCGCAGTGTCTCATATCTGATCTGAGCTTTCCGCCATCGACAACTATTATCTCCCCCGGAAGGAGGTCCCTCACAAACTTCGCGTTTACCGCATCCAGAGCACAAGATTCCGAGGCAAACACATATGTTCCATCCTTTGTCATCCCGTAGCAAAGAGGTCTGAAGCCGTTGGGATCTCTGGCCGCAATAAGCTTTGTCGGTGATGAGATGATAAGAGAATATGCCCCCTCAATGATATTCATTGCGTTTGATACCGCCTCCTCTATCGTCCCGCACTTCAGACGCTCCTGAACTATCGTATATGAGATCACTTCCGAATCGGTGGTACAGTGAAAAATTGCGCCCTTGGCCTCCAGCTCGTTTCTCAATTCATAGGAATTGGTGAGATTTCCGTTGTGTGCCAGCGCAAGATGTCCCTTGTGATGATTAACTACCAGAGGCTGGATATTATTCTTGTCGTCGGAGCCTGTCGTTCCGTATCTGACATGTCCTACAGCAATATTTCCTTTTCCCAGCTCCTCAAGATCCTTGTTCGAAAATGCCTCTCCGACAAGTCCTTTTTTTCGCTTAACAGAAAAAACACCGTCGTCATTGACAACGATGCCTGCACTTTCCTGTCCGCGGTGCTGCAGAGAATACAACCCGTAATATGTAAGCTGTGCAGCTTCTATAGTATCTGAGGAATACAGACCGAAAACTCCGCACTCCTCATGTATTTTTCCATCGGATTCATTAAAGCCCATTTTTGATTTCCTTTTGCGCCACCTCCCGCGGAACAATCTTTTATTCCGCGGGCAGCGCGCTTTATATTTTCCTTATGAACAGATTAAATAAAAATATTAAATAGAACGAATTTCCTTATAAACTTATCCGGAAGCCTCGAGCCGTCCGAAAATTATTTTACTCCGAAGAGAAGCTCTCCGTATGTCGGGAATGGCCAGTAATCGACACTTGTGATCACTTCCGCCTCATCGCAGCAGGCTCTCAGCTCCGACATCTTTGCAAGCAGCACATCTCTGATCTCATAAGCAGCTTCCTTAACATCTTCGATCGCTCCCACCTTAACGGCTTCGTCCTCGAGCTCGTCTACCTTGATATCGATCTGGTCTGTGAGAAGTGAGATCTTCGTAACAAGCTTGCTCTCATAACCGCATGTAAGATCCGGATTGAGGTCCTTCTTTGCGATCGCCTGAGAAGCAACATCAGAAGCAAATGCACTCACTGCCGGAAGAATCTCCTTCTTTACCATATCTACCATTGTGTTTGCCTCGATCATGATCAGCTTGTTGTAGTTTTCAAGCTGGATCTCACATCTGGACTCGAGCTCTGTTTTGGTAAATACTTTATGGGAAGTGAGCATCTTTACATTCTTCTCATCAAGAATATGCGGAATGCAGTCCGGTGTTGTCCTGTAGTTGAGAAGTCCTCTCTCCTTTGTTGCCTCCTCGATCCAGCTGTCATCATAGCCGTTTCCGTTGAAGATGATCCTCTTGTGATCTTTGATAGTCTTCTGGATCATAATGTGAAGGTCATTCTCGAAATCCTCTGACTTTTCCAGTCTGTCGGCATAGATCCTGAGGGACTCGGCAACTGCAGTATTCAGCATGATATTTGCACATGAGATAGAGTTTGCCGATCCGAGCATTCTGAACTCAAATTTATTTCCTGTGAAAGCAAACGGTGATGTTCTGTTTCTGTCGGTTGTGTCCTTTGTAAACTTCGGAAGAACGTCAACGCCAAGCTTCATCGTAGTTTTCTCGGCACCTGCATACGGTAAATCATTTTCGATGGCTTCAAGAACCGCATTGAGTTCGTCGCCTAAGAAAATAGATACCACGGCCGGCGGAGCTTCATTGGCGCCAAGTCTGTGATCATTGCCCGCTGTCGCAACCGAAATGCGGAGAAGATCCTGATAATCATCAACAGCTTTAATAACTGCACAGAGGAAAAGGAGAAATTGTGCATTCTCGTATGGTGTCTCCCCGGGTGAAAGAAGATTTACACCATCATCTGTTGAGATTGACCAGTTATTATGCTTACCTGAACCATTAACGCCGGCAAAAGGCTTTTCATGAAGGAGACAAACAAGACCGTGCTTCTGAGCGACTTTCTGCATGATCTCCATAGTAAGCTGGTTGTGATCGGCAGCAATGTTCGTAGTTGTATATATAGGTGCCAGCTCATGCTGTGCAGGTGCAACCTCATTATGTTCTGTCTTTGCAAGAATTCCGAGTTTCCAAAGCTCTTCATTGAGATCGGACATGTATGCCTGAACTCTCGGCTTGATAACTCCGAAGTAATGGTCGTCCATCTCCTGGCCCTTCGGTGCCTTTGATCCGAAAAGTGTACGTCCGGTAAAGATAAGATCCTTGCGCTTATCATACAGTTCCTTAGGAATAAGGAAGTATTCCTGCTCCGGTCCGACAGAAGTTCTGACACATTTCACCTTGTCATTTCCGAAAAGTCTCAGAATTCTGAGTGCCTGTTTATTTAATGCTTCCATTGATCTGAGAAGCGGTGTCTTCTTATCGAGAGCCTCGCCGCTGTATGAGCAGAAAGCTGTCGGTATACAAAGTGTATTTCCCTTAATAAATGCATATGAAGTCGGGTCCCAGGCAGTATATCCTCTTGCCTCAAATGTCGCCCGAAGTCCGCCTGACGGAAAACTTGAAGCATCGGGCTCGCCCTTTATCAGCTCTTTTCCGGAAAATTCCATAATTACTCTTCCGTCCGGAGAAGGAGTGATAAAGCTGTCATGCTTTTCAGCCGTAATACCGGTAAGAGGCTGGAACCAGTGTGTGAAATGAGTTGCGCCCTTGCTGATTGCCCAGTCCTTCATAGCTGTAGCGACCGCATTCGCAACTGAAATATCCAGTTTTGCACCTTCATCGATAGTTTTTTTCAATGATTTGTAAACATCAGCCGAGAGTGTGGCTTTCATGACTCTGTCATCAAAAACCGAGCTTCCAAAATATTCTGATACCTGCTGCATAGCAAAGCCTCCTTATGATCTGTAAATTGAAAAACAAAAGAAAAAGGCAATGACCTCATTGAAACACCTGCCGGTTACCGACATGTTTCAAAGACGTCATTGCCTTTTTCATGTTGCGATATTACACCAGCATTTTTTTAATGTCAATAAATTTTTGGAAAAAAACGCAACTTTTCCTATTTATCGTGCTAAATTGCTGAAATTTTCCCCGTCCTTCAATTTATTCTTGACAGCAATTTTGTGTTGTGCTTAAATTTATTCAGCATAAATGTGAGCAAAGGCGTTCACTTAAGGAGAAGATATTCTCTTTAGGTGAGCGCCTTTTTTCTTTTTCGGAAATTCCATTAACCTCCGAAGAAGGAAAAATATCATATTAATAAAGAGAGGAAAAGGAACATGTTAGAAGGAGAAGTAAGGATTCCTTCAGGCTGCGCGATCGCGGCCGTTATTTCTAAAGAAGGAAATATGATTAGCGGAACTCCGATCATAGAGGCCATGAAGCCCATGCATGAGCGTTCCAACGGCCTGGGAGGCGGTTTTGCAGGGTATGGAATCTATCCGAAATACAAGGATTTTTATGCCCTTCACTTATTTTACGACGACAGGGAATCCAGACGCGCGTGCGAAGCTTTTTTAAAGGAAAGCTTTGAGATCGTTCACGCCGAGCGCATTCCGACCAGAAAGCTCCCGGCAATAACTAACGAACCCATTATATACAGATATTTTGTTGCGCCTCTTAAAAGCCTCCTTGCATCGCTTCAGCTTGACGAGAAGGAATATGTCGCGCAGATAGTAATGAAGATCAATACCGGGTTTGCCGGTTCCTTTGTTTTTTCCAGCGGAAAAAATATGGGCGTATTCAAGGCTGTCGGCTATCCGGAAGATGTCGGAATGTATTACAAGCTCGACGAATACGAAGGATACAGCTGGACCGCACACGGAAGATATCCCACAAACACTCCCGGATGGTGGGGAGGAGCTCATCCTTTCGCCCTGCTTGACTGGTCGATAGTACACAACGGCGAGATCTCCTCATATGATGCAAATCGCCGTTTCATCGAGATGTTCGGTTATAAATGCACCCTTCAGACAGATACAGAGGTTATTACTTACGCTATGGATTACCTCATCAGACGCCAGGGGCTGACTCTGGAGGAAGCCGCTTCGGTGGTTGCCGCTCCCTTCTGGAGCACTATCGAGAGAAAATCTCCCGAGGAAAGAGAAAAGCTGACCTATCTGAGAACTGTATTTTCAAGCCTTCTTATTACAGGTCCGTTTTCTGTTGTTCTCGGCTTCAACGGAGGTCTGATGGCACTCAATGACAGACTCAAGCTCAGAAGCATGGTCGTCGGAGAAAAGGATGACAAGGTGTTCATTGCCAGCGAGGAAGCTGCAATAAGGATCATGGAGCCCGAGGCGGAGAACATTTATGCACCCGCCGGAGGCGAGCCGGTCATCGTAAAGGTTAAGGAGGGGAAATATTAATGGGTCTCGATTTTATTTATCCGGATTTTGAAGTAGTGCGCAATGAGTCGCGCTGCATCAGATGCAGGGTCTGCGAGCGACAGTGTGCAAATGAAGTACACAAGTACGACCCTGATCTCAATATGCTGCTCAGTGATGAATCTAAATGTGTAAATTGCCAGAGATGTGTTTCGCTCTGTCCTACCAGAGCTCTCAAGATCGTCGAGAGTGACTGTAAGCTGAAAAGAAATGCAAACTGGACAGATACAAAAATAAAGGAAATTTATAAACAGGCTTCAAGCGGAGGCGTTCTTCTCTCATCCATGGGTACTCCCAGAGAGCTTCCTATCTACTGGGATAAGATCCTTCTCAATGCCTCCCAGGTAACAAATCCATCCATAGACCCGCTCAGGGAGCCCATGGAGACCAGAGTATTCCTGGGAAAGAAGCCGGATAAAATCTCAAGGGATGAGAACGGAAATATTAAATGCACGCTTTCTCCCCAGCTTGAGCTTTCCATGCCGGTAATGTTCTCCGCCATGAGTTACGGTTCAATAAGCTATAATGCCCACGCAAGCCTTGCACGGGCGGCCTCCGAGCTTGGAATTTATTACAATACAGGCGAAGGCGGCCTGCATGAAGATTTCTATGTTTATGGACCCAACACTATCGTTCAGGTAGCTTCCGGACGTTTCGGCGTACACGAGGCATACCTTAATGCCGGAGCTGCCGTTGAGATAAAAATGGGACAGGGAGCAAAACCCGGAATCGGCGGACATCTTCCCGGCACAAAGGTCGGTGCGGATGTCTCCAAGACGCGTATGATCCCGGAAGGCTCGGATGCGATCTCTCCCGCGCCACACCACGACATTTATTCCATAGAAGACCTGCGTCAGCTCGTTTATTCTCTCAAGGAAGCAACCGGCTATAAAAAACCGGTCATCGTAAAGGTTGCCGCCGTTCACAATATTGCCGCCATAGCCAGCGGAATAGCAAGAAGCGGCGCCGATATCATTTCCATTGATGGAATGCGCGGAGGAACCGGAGCTGCGCCTACCAGGATCAGGGACAATGTCGGTATTCCCATCGAGCTTGCTCTTGCTTCTGTGGATCAGAGGCTCAGGGACGAAGGTATCAGAAACAATGTTTCTCTGGTAGTCGGAGGAAGCATAAGAAGTGCCGCCGACGTGGTAAAGGCGATTGCCCTCGGAGCTGATGCATGCTATATTGCGACTTCTGCGGTTCTTGCCCTGGGATGCCATCTGTGCCGTACATGCCAGAGCGGTAAATGCAACTGGGGTATCGCGACTCAGCGTCCCGATCTCGTAAAGAGGCTTAATCCGGATATCGGAAGCCAGAGGCTTGTAAACCTTTTAACTGCATGGAAGCACGAGATCAAGGAAATTATGGGTGGAATGGGCATCAACTCTATTGAATCGCTCAGAGGAAACAGACTTATGCTCCGCGGTGTCGGACTGAATGAAAAAGAGCTTGAAATACTCGGAATCAAGCATGCAGGAGAATAATACTATGAAAAGAGTATACCCGGATGAAAAATGGTGTATAGGATGCCATTTATGTGAATATAATTGTGCTTTTGCCAACTCAGGAATCGACAATATGGTAAAGGCACTCAAAGACAAACCTATCTATCCAAGGATTCATGTTGAGGATGGCGATAAGATCACTTACGCGGTATCGTGCCGTCACTGCACAGACCCTCTGTGCGTAAAAAGCTGTATTTCAGGAGCGCTCACGGCAGAGGACGGCGTAATCAATATCGATCATGACAAATGTGTAAGCTGTCTGACATGTATCCTGGTATGTCCGTACGGAGCTCTTGTGGAGGCTGAGCACGGCAGTGTTCAGAAATGCGAGCTCTGTCTCAAAAATTCCTGCGGATCACCGGCCTGCGTAAAGGGCTGTCCGAATCACGCACTGGTATATGAGGAGAGATGATATGGCTGAATATGTAATTATCGGAAATGGAATAGCATCCACAGGATGTATAGAAGGAATAAGAAGCCTGGATAAAGATTCTAAAATTTCTGTCGTAGCTGCGGAAAAGTACCCTACCTACTGCAGACCTCTCATCTCATACATGCTTGAAGGAAAGACAGATGCGGAAAAAATGAAATATCGACCGGACAGCTACTATGAAGAGAACAATGTTGAAGTTCTGTACGGCAGAAAGGTAGTATCCATCGACCCTGATTCAAAAAAGGCAGTGCTTGATGACGGAAGCTGTATCTCCTATACCGCCCTTTGCAATGCCACGGGATCATCTCCTTTTATCCCTCATTTTGACGGGCTGGAAAAAGTTGAGAAGAAATTTTCATTCATGACTCTTGACGATGCATTCGGCCTTGATTCCGCGATAGACCCGGACTCAAGGGTCCTCATAATAGGTGCGGGTCTTATAGGTCTGAAATGTGCGGAGGGAATCTGCGAACGGGTAAAAAAGATTACCGTATGCGACCTTGCCGACAGAATCCTTTCAAGTATCCTCGACGGCG
This sequence comes from Lachnospiraceae bacterium, assembly GCA_050944395.1. GTDB lineage: Bacteria > Bacillota > Clostridia > Lachnospirales > Lachnospiraceae > Chordicoccus. The sequence goes on along the minus strand of JBMNQZ010000041.1, from coordinate 3,355 downwards.
AATGCGCTGCAATGATGGAAAAACCCCTTAAGGAAAAGGGTGTGGAATTCATGCTCAATGATTCCGCAGCTTCATTTGAGGTAAATCCCGCAGACGGCTCCTACACAGCAATTATGAAGAGCGGAAAGAGTGTTGATTTCGATGTGGTGGTTCTTGCGATAGGCGTGCGCGCAAACACAGAGCTCGTAAAAGAAGCCGGCGGAGAATGCGGCAGAGGAATCATTGTAGACAGAAGCATGAAAACAAGCCTTGATGATATTTATGCCGCGGGAGATTGCGCCGAAGGCTTTGATTCATCGATAAATGCAAACAGAGTACTTGCGATCCTCCCCAATGCTTATATGCAGGGACATTGCGCCGGAAGAAATATGGCCGGTGCCGTCGAGACATTTGACAATGCAATACCGATGAACTCTATTGGATTTTTCGGGCTTCACGCAATGAGCGCCGGCTCCTACCCGGATGACGGTGAGATCTACGAAGAAAAGACCGAAACAACGCTTAAAAGACTTTTTATTAAAGACGGATACCTTAAAGGCTTTATGCTGATCGGAGACATACAGCGCGCCGGAATCTATACTTCTCTGATCCGAGAAAGAGTATCTCTTGATACCATCGATTTCGATGTGCTGAAAAAATCACCCTCGCTTGCCGCCTTTTCTTCCGATAAGCGTTTTACAAAACTTGGAGGTGTTGTATAATTATGCTGAAATTGGACGCAAAACAATACGGATTCCTTGACCTGAATAAAGAGCTTGCAGCTACAACCGGCGACTGCGTGATAACAGGCTGCACCGGCCAGAGATTTATAGGGGCGGGATCATCGGGAAGAGTTATCGATATAAGAGACGGTGTCCCGGGGAATGCACTGGGTGCCTATCTCAACGGATCCACAATAATTGTAAACAGCAATGCTCAGGATGCTGTCGGCGATACAATGAACGACGGCAGAATAATCGTACACGGAAATATCGGCGACACCGCCGGTTATGCCATGAGAGGCGGGGCTATCTTTGTCAGGGGAGATGCCGGATACCGTGCGGGTATCCATATCAAGGCATATCAGGATAAGATTCCTGCACTTGTGATAGGAGGAAGAGCCGGAAGCTTTCTTGGTGAATACCAGGCCGGCGGAATCATCATTGTTCTGGGAATGCACACGGACGGAAAAAATATCGTCGGAAACTTCCCCTGCACCGGAATGCACGGTGGGAAGATGTTCCTGCGCTCCGACTGCAAAAATATTCAATTCCCGTCTCAGGTAAGTGCGGCAAAGGCCGAAAAATCGGATCTCGATGAGATCAGACCTATTATCGAGGAATTCTGCTCCTGTTTCGGAAAAAATGCAGACGAGATAATGAATTCGGAATTCACGGTTGTGACACCCGACAGTAAAAATCCATACAAACAGATGTATGTTGCAAACTAATACAGCCAAAGCGGCGATATCGTCCCGCTTTGGCGGGGCTTCTGTCTGATGACAGTCCCGGAGGAATACACATGAAATATTTACCAACAGAAATTCTTCAGTTTATCGAAGAAGAAGATGTCAAATTTATAAGACTGGCTTTTTGCGATGTTTACGGTGTGCAGAAAAATATTTCCATCATGCCCTCTGAGCTTCACAGAGCCTTCTCTGCCGGAATTGCCATTGACGCCTCGGCTATAGCGGGGTTCGGCGGAGAGGTTCACTCCGACCTTTTCCTCCATCCGGATCCCGACACTATCTCGGTACTCCCCTGGAGACCGGAGCACGGACGCGTTGTCAGAATGTTCTGCAGCGTAAAATATCCCGACGGCTCCGTTTTTGAAAACGATGCCCGGAACATCCTGAAAAAAGCGATTTCGGATGCGGCAAAATCAGGGTACTCATTTTCCTTCGGACCCGAGATGGAATTTTATCTCTTCATGCTTGATGAAAACGGACTTCCGACGAAACAGCCCTACGACAATGCAGGATATATGGATATTGCCCCGGAGGATAAGGGTGAAAATGTCCGCCGTGAGATATGTCTTACTCTGGAAAGAATGGGCATTCAGCCGGAATCCTCCCACCATGAGGAAGGTCCCGGGCAGAACGAGATCGATTTCAGATATTCAGATGCGCTTTCGGCTGCGGACAATGCCGTTACATTTAAAAATGTCGTGCGTACAATAGCTGCGCGCAACGGTCTTTTCGCAGATTTTTCTCCGAAGCCCCTCACCGACTATCCCGGAAACGGAATGCATGTAAACATTTCAGTAAAGGACCGGGAGGGAAAGGATCTCATGAATTACATGATGGCGGGAATTCTTGATAAAATGCCGGACATTACTATATTTATGAATCCTATTAAGAAATCCTACGAGCGGCTCGGACATGACAAAGCTCCGAAATATGTATCATGGTCCGCGGAAAACAGGTCTCAGCTTATCAGAATTCCCGCTGCTTGCGGAGAATACAGGCGTGCCGAGCTCAGATCTCCCGATCCCTCGGCAAATCCTTACCTGGTTTTTGCACTGCTTATATATGCGGGAATCTACGGCATAGAAAACAGGCTCGAGCTCCCGCCCGAGGAGGATTCAAACCTCTATACCGCCGACATTCACATTCTCTCAAAATACAAAAAGCTTCCGGAGACAAGGCTTGAGGCAGCAAAGATCGCCGCAAAGAGCGATTTCCTGCATTCAATACTGCCCGAGATGCTGATAAATACCTACTGTAAATGAATAACACCAGAAAGGAGGAAGCATGGTTTTCGATGAAAAGACATACAGCGTCTTGATAGTATCCTCAATGGAAAAGTTTACGGCGTCCATCACTGCCCTGCTTCCCTCCAACAGATATTTTCCGCTGAAATCCGTAACCAACATAGCTTCCGCAAAGCGGGCGACACTGGACAGAGAGTTTGATTTTATAATAATAAATTCTCCCCTTCCCGATGATTTCGGGACAAGGTTCGCCATAGAGGTGTGCGAATCCCGTCAGAGTGCATGCACCGTCTTCGTCAAATCAGAACTGTTTGACGATGTGAAGGAAAAGCTCACGCCGGGCGGTGTGTTTACAATGCCTAAACCCACCTCATCTTCCGCCATAAAGCAGGCGCTTTCTTTTATGGCTTCCATGCGCGAACGAATGAGAAAGCTGGACAAAAAATCCACATCTATCGAGGAAAAAATGGCAGAGATCCGTACCGTAAACCGTGCAAAATGGGTTCTCATCGAGAATCTGAATATGACGGAGGCAGATGCTCACCGCTATATCGAAAAACAGGCTATGGACAGATGTGTCGCAAAGAAAGTGATCGCGGATTCCATAATAAAAACATATTCATTGAATAAATAGGGACAGGCTTAGGTAAAAGTGGTGCCTGGC
>JBMNQZ010000040.1:0-19191 GCA_050944395.1 Lachnospiraceae bacterium | reverse complement strand
AAATCCACCTGAAAACGCCAGGATAGCACTTAATCTAAAGCTCTCTGATGTTTGCAATGTGAATGAACACCTCCATAAATTCAAAGTTTCGCCTATTCAACAGGAAGTTCAAAATCCTCGTCTGTACACTTACGGATGATTCTCTTTGTTTTCTCGATAGGCAGTGGCACATTTTCTTCACTGAAGTATTCGATGTTCACTACCTCTACAACAGCCTCATGATTATCCTTTCCAGCCGGAACGAGAACAAAATCACCAATCTCGATGCTGTCATCTTCCGTCAGATAATAATAACTCTTGTATCCATCATCAAAGGTAACGCTGCAAAAAATGTATTCCGATTTGCGGCGTTTTGCCTTGCCGTAAACCGATGGATCGAGAACCTCTCCCAATCCATAAAATCTTATAAACTCAAATACCGTCTCTGCAAAATCCGCAAAGTCCTCCGGAAGACCATTTTTATCATAGCTGCCTTCGATAACACGCTGTGGACCCTTTTTGTAATCAATGGTAATTTTATAATCCTTTGTTTCATTCGGAGTATCTATCACATCGTCTGAATTCCCTTCAATGTGTGAAAACAAATCCTCTGCATTGAAATTTTCAAGCAGACTTTCAATTCCTCCTTATATGACTTCTACTTCTTTGATGTTTAGTTCGTTTCCCTTCAGAAGCCAGGTCTTCTCACTGCCACAATATGGGCAGATGCGACCGTGCTGCACAGTGGGGTATTCCTGCTTGCAACCGTCACACCAGGTAATTGCCGGCAGGATTTCCACCTTCATTGCGCAGCCTGTGAGCATAGGCTTCTTTTTGATGGCCCATTCCCAGCAATCGGTGAGATAGTGAGGAATCACCGTGGATACCTCACCAATCTCAATGGTTACGCTCTGGATCTGGGTCACATCATTTTCTTTGGCGACTTCTTCCAAAGAGTCGATAATATGAAACACAACACCCAGTTCGTGCATCTTACTGCTCCTTTTTCTTGGAGAACTTGATCTTCAGGGCCTGCTTTGCACCGTTTCCCAGAACATAAGGCAACTTCTTCTCGCTGGGGATCATTTTGGAACACTCGGGGCGCTCACGATGGAGCTTAATGGCACCGAATTCACACTTGGTGGTACAGACACCGCAGCCGATGCACTTGTTGGGGTCAACGACGGATGCGCCGCAGCCCAGGCATCTTGCCGTTTCTGCCTTGACCTGCTCTTCCGTGAAGGGGAGCTTTGCATCCCGGAAGGACTTCTTGTGGTCAAAATCCTTACGGGTGTCCGGAATCTGACGGGAAGCGTTATCGTACTGCTCTACCTTGATGCTGTCCTTATCCAGGGCGATAAACTCACGACGGTTACGGCCAATGGTCAGACTAGAGTGAGGCTGCACGAACCGGTGGATGGAGATAGCACCCTCACGGCCAGCAGCGATGGCATCGATGGCAAACTTGGGGCCGGTGTACACATCGCCGCCAACGAAGATATCGGGTTCTGCGGTCTGATAGGTAAGTCTGTCTGCAACTGCACCATTTCCGCGGCCCAGTTCCACCTTGGAGCCCTTCAGCAGATCACCCCACAGAATGCTCTGACCGATGGACAGGAATACCCGGTCGCAGGGAACGGTCTTGGTGTCATTTTCATCATATGAAGGTGCAAACTTGCCTTCTGCGTTCCAAACGCTGACGCAGCGCTTGAAGACGATTCCGGTGACCTTGCCGTTTTCGGTGAGAATTTCCTTGGGGCCCCAGCCGCAGTCGATTGTCACATCCTCTTCCAGAGCTTCTGCGATTTCTTCTTCGGAGGCGGGCATCTTGTCCCGAGGCTCCAGGCAGAACATAGATACAGACTCTGCGCCGCAGCGCTGAGCGGTTCTTGCCACGTCGATGGCAACATTTCCGCCGCCAACCACAACGGCCTTGCCGGTAACAGGATAGCTTTCGTCAGCGCCGACAGTGCGAAGGAAGTCCACGGCGGTCATGACACCTTCTGCATCCTCACCGGGGATACCCGCTTTGCGTCCGCCCTGGCAGCCGATGGCAATGTAGAATGCCTTGTAACCCTGTGCACGCAGTTCGTCCAACGTCACATCCTTGCCCACTTCAATGCCGCACTTGATCTCCACGCCCATGGCCTTGATGATGTCGATTTCGGCATCGATCACATCTTTCTCCAGCTTGAAGCCGGGGATGCCGTAGCGGAGCATACCGCCGGGCTTTTCGTTCTTTTCGAAAATCACGGGGGAGTAACCCTTTTCAGCCAGATAGAAAGCACAGCTTAATCCCGCAGGGCCTGCGCCGATGATAGCGACCTTCTCAGAGAAGGAGCCGTTGAGGGAGGGAATCACCTTTTTGGGGATATAGCGGGTTTCTGCGTTCAGATCCTGCTGGGCAATGAACTTCTTGACCTCGTCAATGGCGATAGCCTGGTCGATGGAGCCTCTGGTACAGGCGTCCTCACAGCGGCGGTTGCAGATGCGGCCGCAGATAGCGGGCAGGGGATTATCTTTCTTGATCAGAGCCAGGGCTTCGGTGTAACGGCCCTGAGCGGCCATCTTCAGGTAACCCTGGACGGCAATGTGTGCAGGACATGCAGTCTTGCAGGGAGCGGTACCGGTATCGTAGCAGTTGATGCGGTTGTTGTCCCTATAGTTTTCATCCCACATATGGGGCCCCCATTTCATCTCGCTGGGCAGGGGATGCTTGGGATACTCTACCTGCTTGCCGTCCTTGGTGCACAGTTTCTGACCCAGCTTCACAGCACCGGCAGGGCAGACCTCCACGCACTTGCCGCAGGCAACGCAGTCGTCCTTTTCCACCCGTGCCACATAGGCGCTTCTGGACAGGTTGGGGGTGTTGAACAGCTGGGAGGTACGAAGAGCATAGCAGACATTGATGTTGCAGTTGCAGATGGCAAAGATTTTGTCTTCACCGTCAATGTTGGTGATCTGATGGACGAAGCCGTTTTCCTCGCCCTTGCGGAAGATTTCCAGAGCCTCTTCCTTGGTGATGTAGCGGCCACCCTTACCGGTTTCCACCACGTAATCAGCCATGTCGCCCACGGCAACACACCAGCCTTCGGGGTCATCGGCACAGCCTTCGTCGAAGGTCAGACGGGATTTACGGCAGGAACAGGGGGATGCGGCATATTTGCCTTCGTATTTATCCAGCCAATGGGAGATGTGCTCCACGGAAATGGACTGGTTCTCGGTTTCAATAGCCTTTTCCACAGGGATCACGTGCATACCAATACCGGCACCTCCGGGAGGCACCATGGGAGTCACCTTCTCCAGGGGAAGGCGGCTCATACGCTCGAAGAAACGGCCCATCTCCGGATACTTGGCAAGGATAGTATCGTTCATATTGGAAAATTCAGCACTGCCGGGAACGAACATGGGCAGGACCCACTGCTTGGTGCGGGTGGGATTCTCCCAGTTGTACTCCAAAATGCCCATGAAGGACATATCCCCCAGGATCTTTTCCAGCTCTGTTTCGCTCTTTCCGGTGAGCTTAACCATATCCTCCATGGTCTTGGGCTTTCTCACACCCATCTTCAGAGCCACCTCTGCCTGCTCATCGGTTAAGAGAGTAGCAAGACCCCAGTACTCGGGATCGTACTTGTTGAGCTTTTGAAGTCCCAGCTTTACGGGGATCCGGTTGGTGATCATTTTGCCTAAGTCCAAAATGATCTGCCTGGGATTTTCTTCTTTATCTACCCACTCGGGATAGAAACCTGCCAGATAATCTGCCATTTCTCATACTCCTTTCCAATTCTTTACTTCTTCTTTCAGCCAATCAGCCACCGCATCCACACCCTCGCCGGTTTTGGCACTGATGGGGAAGATGACCGCTTTGGGATTGCGCATACGGATGTACTCGGTACATTTTTCAAAGTCAAAATCAAAGTAGGGGGCTACATCGATTTTGTTGATAAGGACCGCATCACAGACCTGGAACATGAGCGGGTACTTGAGGGGCTTATCGTGACCCTCCGGTACGGAGAGGATTGCCATGTTTTTCACTGCGCCGGTGTCAAACTCCGCGGGGCAAACCAAATTACCCACATTTTCCAAAACCACCAGGTCGGCTTCACCGGCATCCAGACTGTCCAGACCCTGGCGGGTCATAGCCGCATCCAGGTGGCACATGCCGCCAGTGTGGAGCTGGATGGTCTTGGCGCCGGTGGCGGCGATAGTGACAGCATCCACATCCGAGTCAATATCCGCCTCCATCACACCGATCTTCAGATCCTCTTTCAGCAGACCGATCAGCCGGGTCAGGGTGGTGGTTTTGCCGCTTCCGGGAGAAGACATCAGGTTCAGAAGATAGATTCCCTTCTGCTTCAGTTCTTCCCGAAGTTTCTCTGCCTGGGTATCGTTGTTTGCGAATACACTTTGCTTAACTTCCAAAATTCTTACCTTTTCCAAAAGCATCGCTCCCTTCTGGTCATACCAGCATAACGGTATTTTCTACTGATTATAGTTTAAGTTTATTCGGGATAACTGTCAACTATCAACTGGGAACACCATGTTTTACAGAAAAATCTCAGGTTGAAATTCGACAGTTTGCATGATAAAATAAATTCGTGGTATGTGGTATAACCAAGACATTTGCAGGAGGATGCCATATGAATTTTGAACAGCTTTACGCGCCCAGTTTAAAAGAACTGTTTGTACAGAAATTGCAGGGGATGATTTTGTCCGGAGAACTGCCTGTGGGAGAAAAACTACCCTCAGAGCGGGAACTTTGCCGGCAGATGGGGGTCTCCCGTGCTGTTGTCAACGGCGGCATTACAGAACTGGCTCGTCAGGGCTTTTTAGAAGTGCGTCCCCGTCAGGGCGCCTATGTTGCCGACTATCGCCGTGATGGAAACATGGAGACCCTTATGGCCATTATGGACTACAATGGCGGGATGCTCGGCAAAGAGGAGATCCGCTCCATTCTGGAAATCCGCTGGGGCTTGGAGCAGATGACCCTGCATCGGGCCATTGACAACGCCAGCGATGAACAATTGGAGATGCTTGGAACATTTGTTGATCGACTGGATGAAAATCCCACACCTGCTCAGGCTGCGGAGATTGCCTTCCGGTTTCACCATGAAATGACCCTCATGGGCGGCAACCACATCCTGCCCTTGATTTATACCTCCTTCAAAGTACCATGTATATCCCTTTGGATCCGCTTCTGCAAGAAATACGGTGTCGCAGCACTCCACAGCAATGTGGAAGAATTGTATCGCTATCTGCTAAACCGGGATAAGGAGGGTGCCAAAAATTGGAGTAACGTGTATCTTGCCGAGGCCATCGACGGTACACAACAGATCTACGAAGCATAATCAATCCGCACAAACCAGTTATTAAGAACCTTGGTCACGCTTTTAATTTCAGATTTTTGGCAGGTAAAGTATTTGTATTTCCAATGCCTATCTTTCAGAAAAAGTGGTTGCGCTGCAACCACTTTTTTCGTCAAAAGCGTGACCAATAGCCCGTTATCAAGCCGATTGAGCACCACAAATACATACCTCAAAATATGTTTGTCTGCCGGAAAACACGTTTTGGACAAAATGGCAGACAAACAAAAAGCAGTCCTAAAAAGGCGTTATTTGCCTCTTTCAGGACTGTTTTTTTCTGTAGTAAATTCATATCGGAACTCAAAAATGTTGTAAAATTGTAGTAATTTGGGTGCGTAACGTGATTTATCGTTGCGCCTCTAGGCATAACTCAGCTGATTGAAGTGTTGCCGTGGCAGATCAATAATATTTTAATCATAGATTTCAATCTCCTTTGATTTACCCAACTAATAGCCGACACGAGTTTTGCTCACAAAGGTAGTGCCGTGAAATATAAATAATTCTTTTATCAAAATATCACCCTCCAAAAATGCACTGCCCTACTCCGATTTATCCTTATTTATCGTGCTCATTTTCGGGGCAAGGCAATGCTTACTCTGTCACAAATTCCCCAAAACAGTGCAAGCCATAGAAACTTAATTTTACCAATCATCAATCCTTTCGAACTATTCCATATTCGTTTTATATTTTGTACTTTTTTCCCATGCAGTCTCGATAAATCTTCGAGAATTCTCCGTTACCTTCTCAAACTTACGAACATTATTACAACACCCCTGTTTGAAACATAATTAAGCGATTCATTTTCTTTTATATTTATGATTGTATTACTATGCAGGGTACAGGTATCTTGTATCCCCGTCAGACTCGATCACCTCCCGAATAAAAAGGCAGCTAATAAAACATACTTCTATAATTTCACAAAAAAATCACAAAATTACTAGCACTTACTATTGACGAGTGCTAATATAGGTGTTATATTACACATAGAACAAAAGAGGAGCTAAGGAAAATATGTAGACAGCTTCTCAGTACTCAAAAATCAACACTTCGGTTTTCTCCGATAGTGCAAACTTTAGATTATTTCATGAAAGGAGATATGACTTATGTTAATGCCTAGTATTTTTGGAGAAAGTTTGTTTGATGATTTTATGGATGATTTTTCTTTTCCGGACATCAATAAAAAATTATATGGGAAGCATGCTCCCCACATCATGAAGACCGATGTAAAAGAGAATGACAACAGTTATGAAGTTGATATAGATATCCCGGGATTTAAGAAAGATGAAATTAAGATTCAGCTTGAAAACGGTTATATAACTGTAAGTGCAGCAAAGGGTCTTGATAAAGATGAAAAAGATAAAGAAGGTAAATATATCCGCCGCGAGCGTTATGCCGGAAATGTAAGCCGTAGTTTTTATGTAGGTGATAAAGTTCAGAGCGAAGATATCCACCCGAAATTTGAAAACGGTATTTTGTCATTTACAGTACCGAAAGAACAAAATGCAATAGAGAAAAAATCTCACTGCATTGCCATTGAAGGATGATCCAAAACAGGCAGGGCATAGAAAGCTCTGCCTGTTTTCAATACCAACTATTCAGAAAAAGGGGTAATATGAATAAAAACTTCCGTTTAATCATTACTGCTTCCGGCAACTACTCTTCCATATCAAATAATTTGAGCGGAAATATCACCCAACATACTGTTTTTGTATCCAAGCCCCCACTATTTCGGTGAGTTTCATTCTCTGCCCCAGGAAGCTGTGGTTGCCGGCAATCTTTTCATATTCGATATTTCCTCCGGCTTTTTTAAGTCGTTCCGCAAGAGGCACCAGCATTTTTGAAGGAGGCGCGATCTTATCGTGTGTTCCCGCTATGAGCAGAACGTTTTTACCGACAAGAGCATCATATCGGTTCAAAATACTCAACTCCTCCCGGTTATTGAGTGCATTCTCATATACCTCACTTGCCGAATCCATATTCAGGCATTGCCCTTCATTTTCAATCATCAGGAACAATTCTTTTTCCATATGGTTTCCGAAGGCTGCACCTATGTCATAGGCAGCCATTGCAACAACTCCATTGATAAAATCCAGATCCTTTGCCGCATTGAGCACTGTCTGTCCTCCCATGCTGTGCCCAAGGAGGAAGATATTGTCCACATCGATCTCATATTGATCCGCGATTGCATTATTATGAGCCCATTTAGCAATTGCTATCAGATCAGCTTTTAAATTTGTGAAAAGATACTTTCCCTCGCTGCCCCAGGCGCCCCTGTGATTCATATGTATAACAACGCATCCCATACGCATCAACGCCAGCTCAATATCATTATTTGTTGTATATCCCGGAAATCCATGCGAGGTTATAACAGTTGGGTATGGACCCTTATATCGCTTATCCGGTTTCAGCAGATATCCGAACAGTCTACACCCGCCGCCTACAATATTCATTTCACTTATTTCGGGAAAATATTCGGGATTATCCTCTGTATATTCTTCAAAAGCTCTTTCTGCGTTCATTGTTTTCTCCCATCAATTTTTTAAACAGTCAGATCATTTATCGCTCGCGCCGATTTCCCTGTATTCTTCCAACAGAGATATATAGCGTTTTGCATATTTAGGCAGCCTGGTATTGTGTCGATAAATATATCCAATTGTTAGTGTGTCCTCTTCCTCCAGCTTTATAGCCGTAAGACCTTTCAATGTGACATGAGATCCGGAAAGCATCCCGGAGCCGATAGCGTAGCCCTTCGTTTTTGCGATCAATTCCATTGATACAGCCTGTCATCCGACTTGATCAGTTTATCAAATTTAAGATTTGCCAGAGCTTCCTCCGGAAGATAGTACTTGTTTTCTTCACTTTGATCAAATAATATACAGGGATAATCCTTAAGCTGATCTATTGAAATATGATTCAATTTTGCCAGCCTATGGTCCTCCCAAACATAGGCATATGTGCCCCTGTGCATAAGTGTAAAAATTTCAATTGGTATGTTTTCAATATTTTCTCCCTAACGGTTCTGTTTGACTCAGAATATGAATTTTGCAAATATACACTGCACATCAGCCACAAAGATAATAGTGCCCGGTTTACATGCCAAAATTGGCGGTTCTTTATTTGAGATTGAAAAGATACTATCTCTTTTACCCTACTTTGTCAATAAGTTATATAGGTTTTATTTTTACAACTGTTTCTATTCCTTTATCAGATCTTTTGCTTCGGATAAATACTGCTTTCCGTCAACAATTTTCATCAGGCATTCTCCACGAAATTTAAAACTCAGGTACTTTCACTTATCTCCCGGTAATTCTCTTTAAAACAAAATCATCTGCCGGCATTCGCTCTCACGTTTTTTTCAGCTCGCTTTTCAAGCTCCTTCAACACCTCAAGCAGATTTTCCGGGAGACGGTTATAACATTCTTCCCGTAATTCTTCAGGCACGCCATAGAATCCCTCCGCAATGCTGCCTGCAATCGCTCCCAAAGTATCACAATCTCCCCCGAAAGATACAGCGTTACGGATGACATCCTCAAAGCTTTCTCCCTCGAGAAAAGCCGTGATTGCCTCAGGCACTGTCTCCATACATGTTTCCGTGTGGAAGTATCCCGGTCTGATTTCGTCACAGGTACGGCTCAGATCATAATCAAATTCATCCTCAATGTATTTCCTGATCTCTGCCTTACTGCTGCAGGTCCTTGCCATGAAAATAGCGCTTGCTGTTGCTTCTGCGCCCTTGATCCCCTCAGGATGATTGTGAGTCACTCCAGCCGAAAGCCTTGCCGCATGCCTGACATCATCAATATCATTAAACAGCCATGCAGCCGATGACACACGCATCGCCGAACCGTTTCCAAAGCTGTTGTATGCCCCGCACTCAGGGTCGAAAAGCCACTGTCTGAACATTCCGCCGTATCCGGCATAAGGATACATATTTCCGAACAGCCGCATACTTTCAGACAATACCTGCCGCACAATATCATCCGAAGCTCCGGGCTCTAAGTCAAGAAATGCCTTGCCGACAGCAAGGGTCATAACCGTGTCGTCGGTATATGTGGAATTACTTGAAAACAAAGGAAAATCCTTAGTCTTTTCTCCACGGTCAAACTCATACGGACTGCCTATAATATCTCCAAGAATTGCTCCTGTCATCTCTTTCCTCCTCGTTTCGCATAATCTGCATCTATTCTTTTTTTCCAATCAGCTCCCAGCGGCGCCGGACATGCCCTGACACTTGTTATCGTCTCGCTGATAACTTCATAGTTAAGCGCTGTACCGATCCCGTCACAATGATAGTTTGCAGCCATAGATTCATCGATCCCGAATTTTTCAGCTTCGGCCGCTGCGTCAATATTTGCGCCAAGAAATATAAACTCCCATCCAAAGCGTTTCTTCTGATGTTCGATCATGTCGCGAACTTTTTCATATGTGAAGCGATGACTGGCATTTTCCATACCATCCGTGGTTATAATAAACAGTGTCTTTTCCGGAACATCTTCTTTACGGGCATATTTATGCACATTTCCTATGTGACGGATCGCGCCTCCCACGGCATCAAGAAGTGCTGTACAGCCCCGGACATAATAATCCCTTTCGGTAAGCTCCGGTACTTTTGCTATGGATATACGATCATGAATCACTTCCGTTTCATTGTCAAACAGAACAGTGGAAATCACTGCATTGCCCGGTTCACCCCTCTGCTTTTTAAGCATGGAGTTGAACCCCCCGATCGTATCCTTTTCCAGCCCCGCCATAGAACCGCTCCTATCCAAAATAAATACAAGTTCTGTCATGTTGTAACCCTCCTTATTTTTTATGATCCCATTATCTGAAAAAAAGGAAGGTAAAAGGTCGCATATCAAGCGACATTTTTATATGTGGATTCCACGGCTTAAAATTTTTAAGAAGCTTATGCTCCTATAAGAGGCTGGTCAAATGCAAATAAAACTTCATTCAATTCAAAAACATTAAATTTTTTGTTCACAAGAAAATACTCTACGATCACATCAAATTTACTGCTGTGGGAAAGAGCAAAGCCCGCTCTTCCTATAAAATCCCTGGTTTCATCCAGGTCAAGTTCCAAAGCGAAGGCGAACGCCAAAGCGGTTGATTTTGACGGCTTGTAATCCGGATTATTGCGAATCTTTGAGAATAGTTTCCTGTCCACATTTGCCTTTTTATATATTTCGGAATCCTTCTTTCCGGTGCGGTCTATAAGGCTGAGAAGGGTTTCTGAAAAACCTGCGTCCAGATTTTTTAGCAGCTTTCCCCAGGCATCCGAGTCTATTGGCGGAACGGATTCAACCGATAATTCCCGGGCCTTTTCAGCTGCCGGGGCAGGATACGAATTCCGGAAAATCCGCTCTCTCCTTTCTGTTCGACCTGTTTTACTTATCCGTTCACTTATCCGGCCGACTTCAACCCGGGACGTATACGCACTCTGACTTCCGTATTCATCCAACATTTTGCTGTGCAGATAATTTTCATCAATGTAACTGCTCACCGATCTGAACAGCTTTTCAGACAGCTCAAAGGCTTCTTTGTCAAACACAACAAGATAGATCTGCATGTCATTTTCCAGAAGGAAGCTGCTGATCTCTCGGACAGCTATTTTAAGCGCAAGCGGTCTGGGAAACCCGTAATTTCCTGTGGCTATCAACGGAAATGCGACCGACTCGCAGCCTATATTTTTTGCCAGCGCCAGAGAATTTCGATAGCATGAAGATAATACCCTCTCCTCGCCATGATTTCCATCATTCCAGACCGGTCCCGATGTGTGAATAACATATTTTGAATCAAGCCCGAATCCCGGTGTGACTGCCGCATCTCCGAATTCAATGCGCCCGATCTTCTCCCTGGCCGCAAGCAGCTCATCTCCGGCTTTTTTATGTACGGCACTGTCCACACCGGAACCTATTACGGGGTTGGGGTTCGCAGTATTTACAACAGCATCCACCTGCATATTTACAATATCGTTTCGTACTATTTCAAAAGGCATATATTAGTCTCCTGGTTTTTAATCACATTGCTGTCTCAATTTGTAATCATATAATACAATATTTTTTCCGAAGATATATCGAAATATTTTCCCATCAAAAAAAGACTGATGAACAGTCCTAAATTTAAAAATACCTTATTTACTAAGCTTATATTTATATTCGTCCGGAATGTTTATTTTTTCAGAATTCACAATCAATTTAATGTTTTCAAGAACTCCATATGCTTTGACAGCACCATCGTTTTTATCAACGGCAATCTTGCATCCGCTATAATCAGGCACATGTGGGTCACCGGCTGAAAATGCAATACAATCGCCGACATCAATTGCTTCTTCTTTTTTCCGGATTTCCGAATTACTCTTTTGTTTCTTTTTCAGACGAAGTCCATCTCCTGAAAGAGAATGAGTCGGAGGTGAAAGAGTCTGTATTTAAGTTCATTAAAAAAGGGGAATTGCGGCTGATATCTTTCAACCGCAATATTTCCTATTCATATTCTAAAATGCTTCTTACAAATACATACTCATTTTCCGATGATCGTGCTTCATCAAAGGAATATCCGCTCCAATTAAAATCCCTGAGCTTCTCCGGCTCTTCCAAACCGTTCTCTGCCATAAATCTGACCATTTCACCTCTTGCGATTTTCGCATAAACGCCTTTCTGAACGATCTTTCCGTTCTGCTCTTCTCCGAAAACACAGGTGATATACCGTTCTCCCTCTTTAAGATACTTTTCGATGCACTTTGAATATTCCTTTGAAGCCAGATTTATAATAACCCGGCTTTCATCCATTATTTCACGGTACAAATCATCTCCCCAGAAGCTATACAGATTATTAAATCCATCAACCTTCAATCCGGCCTGCATTTCCAGTCGGTAGGGCACAACACCATCCATCGGTCTCAATACTCCGTAAAAACCTGAAAGAATCCTTAGATGTTTCTGAAGATATTTTAATCCGCGCTCCTCAAAGGCCGCGGGAGCCATGTATGTGTATTGAATTCCGTCATAGGAAAAGAGTGCGGGAGTCAGATTTTTTCTAAGATCCATGTTTTCGAACCTCTGCGAATTCTGTGCGGCGATCCTGTCGCTGCATTGCCAGAGCTTTTTCTGCTCTTCATAGGACATATTCCGGATCTTTCCCATCAAAATCTCCGTCTTGCCGATAAAAACCGGCAGTTCGGCCGCATTAAAGTCATTATTATTAACCTTCATCTGCTTTGCGGGGGAGATGATTATCCTCATTTCAGTTCCTCCAGCATCTGAGACGGATTATCAGCCGCTTTTACCTTATCAAATGCCCTGATGATAACACCGTCCTCATCTATAAGATATGTGGTTCGAACAACCCCCATACTGACCTTACCGTAATTTTTCTTTTCTTTCCAGACATCGTATTTAATGATTGCTTCCTTTTCGGTGTCAGACAAAAGGGTGAACGGAAGACCGTATTTTTCCTCAAATCTTTTATGAGATACAATGGTATCCTTGCTGATCCCGATCACGACTGCACCCTTTTCAATAAACTGCGGGTAAAGTTCCCCGAAAGCACATGCCTGTTTTGCGCACCCTGCAGTCATATCCTTCGGATAAAAATATAAAATCACTTTCTGTCCTCTATAATCCGATAGAGCCCTTATCTCTCCGTTTTGATCCGGAAGTGAGAACTCCGGAGCCTTCGTTCCAATTGCCAACATACTAACCTCCTGTGTAAAAAAGGTGCCTGGCACAAACAGTGCTTTCGCCTGGCACAAACTGAGCTTTCACCTGTCCCTTTTTTATATTTTAATATATAATTGAATCCTGAATAATCGTCAACTCTCATTTTTAATGAAAGCATCTATCATAATAGGAGATTGTGAAAATGATATTCGAAACCGAAAGACTGATCCTTCGGCCGTGGAGTGAAGATGATGCGGAGGATTTATATAAATATGCAAGCGATCCCGCCGTAGGACCTATCTCCGGATGGCCGGTTCACACCGATATCGAAAACAGCAGGGAAATCATTCGGACGGTTCTGTCCTCAGCTGAGACATACGCCGTATGTCTTAAAAAAGACAACCGCCCGATCGGAAGCGTAGGCCTCATTCCTCCGTCTCAGTCTCATACACGCGCATCAGATGACGAGCTGGAGATCGGTTACTGGATCGGCGTTCCATTCTGGGGAAAGGGACTTATTCCCGAAGCCGTAAGAAGAATGCAGGAGCATGCGTTCCTTGATCTGAAATGCAGCGCAATGTGGTGCGGATACTATGACGGAAATGAAAACTCAAGGCATTGCCAGGAAAAATGCGGATTCACCTATCATCATTCGGAGATTGACAAACCCTGTGTATTGATGGGCGATCTACGAACCGAGCACTTTACAAAAATCACCCGCTCCCAGTGGCTTAAATGTCACAATACAGATACGATCGTCCTGTATGTACATGGAAAAGACGGCTCCGCAGAGGAAGCTGAGCACTTCAGACAGTTTTTCCCCGGAACCGATGTGTACAGATTTGATTACATATCAGCCACCCCCGAAGAAGCTGAAGAAGAATTTTCACAAATGGCTTCTGAATTGTCAAAGGATTACAAAAGTGCCATATTGATCGCGGTCAGCATAGGTGCCTACTTTTCAATGAATGCCCATATAGATAATTTTATTAAAAAAGCATTTTTCATTTCTCCCGTCACTGACCTGGAAAAGCTTATAACGGACATGATCAGTCAGGCGGGAACTACCGAATGCGAGCTTGAAAAACGAGGGATTATCCCCACTGAGTTCGGAGAGGATCTTTCATGGGAATATCTGCAGTATGTCAGAAACCACAAGATCAGCTGGAATGTACCCACAGAGATACTTTACGGAAGCAACGACTTATTGCAGTCAATTGATACCACAAAAAGATTCTCGGTGGATCATTCCGCAGGACTTACTGTGATGAACGGCGGTGATCACTGGTTCCATACAGAAGAACAGATGGCATTCCTCGATCAATGGATGAAAAAGAATGCCGCCCGTATTTAATTACTATTCCCACCTGAATGTCTTTATTGCAATAAGCCCGCAAACCGGCGTAATGCCTAAAAGAACGAGAACCGGAATCATAATTTCGTCATAGCAGCCTTGGGATACCGATTTCAGCACTCTTATTCCTACACCCAGCGGCAGCCATTCACAAATAACTCTTATTCCCTCGGGAAATACCTCGGCCGGAATAGTCGCACCGGAAAACAGAAGCATCGGGAAGTACAGCACACTTGTCACCACATTCATGGATTTTTCGGTGCGGCACAATCCAGCCGCCATAAGCCCTATTGAAAACATTGATATCATAGTGAGAAGCCACATCGCGATGTAAAGAAGAATATTGCCCTCCATTCTGTAACCGAGTATTGTCACAGATACGGCAGTTAATAACAATGTTGACACCGCTGCAATAACCCCGCTGCAAATTGTATCGCAGGCAAGTAACCTTACCGGAGAACATGGGCTGCAGTACATCCTTCTCAATATCCCCTTTGATCTTAACTCCACGATAGTAATCGGAATACTCATAAATGCGCTGCAGCATATTCCCACGGTCGACAGGGCAACATAGGAGCTCTGCATGTATGTAAGGCCCGTATCAGCTGCATTTTTCCCTCCCGAAATCATAGTTATCACGAGAAATACTATCAAAGGCATTGCCAGACAAAACAGTATTACGTCCGGAGATCTGAAAAATATCTTCTGTTCAACTTTATACATTTGTAAAAATCTTCTCATAGCCATTCATCCTCCCCCATAAAATGCAGATACGCATCCTCAAGACTGTCCCGTCCCGATTCAACTTTGATGTCACAGACATTTCCCTCCGCAATCTTTTTTCCGGATTTGATAATGCAGACTCTGTCGCAGAGAGCTTCAGCCTCTTCCATATAGTGGGTAGTCAGAAAAATCGTAAGTCCTCTCTCTTTAAGTCCCGCGAGAGTATGCCAGACCTCACGCCTTGCCGCCACATCAAGCCCGGTGGTCAGTTCATCCAGAAATACTATTTCAGGATTTCCAATGAGGGAAACAGCCACCGACAGCTTCTGCCGCTCACCGCCAGAAAGCTTTGACGCATAACTCTTTTTTAGTCCTTCAAGGCCGAACTGCTCCAAAAGTATTTGATAATCCGCAGGATTTTTGTACAGCGAAGCGTACTCTATGCATACCTCTTCCACGGTAATATTTGGCTGATATCCGGCATTTTGAAGCTGAACTCCGACTTTTTCAAATACCTTCTTCCTGCTCCTTCCGGCATTCATTCCCAGGATTGCAGCTGACCCCGCATCGGGAGACTTCAGCCCCAGTATCAGATCTATCGTGGTACTTTTTCCTGCCCCGTTATGTCCCAGAAGGCCAAAAACCTCTCCCTTTTTTACTTCAAAAGACAGGTCGTCCACCACTTTCCGATTCCCAAAAAATTTTGTCAGATTTCTTACACTGACAGCCATTTCACTCATAAAAAAATCCTCCTTGTTCTTTGACAAGAAGGATCGTATCATCTCCCCTTAACGGGAGAGTCAAGTCAGATTTTTGATTTTGTTCCGCCGCAGGCTTTCGATATTATTTCTCCGCATCATGATTCTGCCGCCCTCATTTTTCAGCCACACGGCAGATTTCCTGTAATTCGGAAGTACTTTTTCCACTTCCTTCCAAAACGCTTTGGAATGATTCATCTGCTTTATGTGGCACAGCTCATGCACCACCACATAATCAATGACTTCGGAAGGCATCAGCATCAAAAGGCAGTTGAAATTCAGGTTTCCCTTTGAGGAACAGCTTCCCCATCTGGTCTTCTGGCACCTTATCGTGATCCTGCCGTAATCAACGCCTATTACTTCAGCGTAGTACTTCACCCTTTCAGGGATGAAAATCCGCGCCTTGTCCGCCAGTTCTTTAATATACGCATCATTTTTTCTATTCGATCCGATCACTTTTAAGCCCCCAGGGAAAATATATGATAATCACAATTCACTTTTCATCGGAGATACGGCATCACTACAATTTAGCATAGTCCAAAAAGATCAGATGCATATCCTGCGGGTCATAGATATACTCATTTCCGTGATTTGTTCCGATAAGAATCCTCTCTCCGTCCCTGAATCCGAGAAGTGTTGTGAAAGGAACAGCCTCCCATATCGATCCGTCCAGAGGGGTTGTGGAGAATATAATACCACTTTCCATGCGTTTCATATAGAGTGTATTTCTGAAATTCGTATGAACATACATAATATCACTGTCATAGATTATCAGATTCACCTTATTCTTGGGAGTAATCCTGCAGATCACATGATCGACGACCGAAAATCTCTCTCGTGGTGACAGTTCCTCTCCTTTTTTCTTCGTTTCATTGTCAATACAGTCGATTAGATAGAGAAGAATCCTCTCACTGTCGGTACTGCCCTCCTGTCTGTGCACATATCCATCCAGAAGAGGACAATTGAAAATGGTGCCGTTGTGTATCAATGTCCATACCCTTCCCCTGCAGTCACGTTTTACAAACGGATGGCAATTCTCATAATCAACATCACCTATTGTGGCTAACCGGATATGCGCCATCATATTCCTCGTTTAATACATAATACATCCCGTCTTTCCCCAATTATTATATAAATTTAATAGATAAATTATAGAATAATACCCGTATAAGAACTACAATGAGTTCAAACGTAACTTCAACATCTGATAAAATGGTCATTTTTCCGATAAATACCGGATATGGCCTTCTGAAAAGAATCGGAGGTAATAAAAATGTGTACAGCAACTACTTATGCTACGAAAGATCATTATTTCGGACGCAACCTTGACTATGAATATTCTTTTCACGAGGAGATAACTATCACTCCCCGAAATTTCCCTGTTTCGTTCAGACACAAGCCGCCGATGGAGCACCATTATTCTATGATCGGCATGGCTTATGTTGTAGATGATCATCCTCTGTATTACGAAGCTACAAATGAATTCGGTCTGAGTATCGCCGGGCTGAACTTTCCGGGCAATGCCTCTTATAAACCGGGAAATCCTGAACTTGATAACATCACGCCTTTTGAATTCATTCCCTGGATTCTCGGACAGTGCAGGGACATTGAGGAGGCAAAGACTCTTATCTCCCGAATGAATATGTTAAATGAAAATTTCTCCGAGGATCTTCCCCTTCAGTCCCTTCACTGGCTTATATCGGATCTGAACGGCTCGGTCGTGGTCGAGTCAGTCTCCGAAGGAATCAAAGTATACGATAATCCCACCGGCACTATGACAAATAATCCAACCTTCGATCACCAGCTCTACCGCCTGAACGATTACAGAAATATTACCGCCGGAGTTCGGGATTCATCCTTTGCGCCTGATTTCCCGCTCGAACAGTACAGCCGAGGAATGGGAAGCATGGGACTGCCGGGAGATCTGTCCTCGGCATCCAGATTTGTGAAGGCAGTATTTACCAGAATGAATTCCGTCTCGGGAGATTCTGAAATGGAAAGCGTGAGCCAATTTTTCCATATTCTGGCATCCGTAGAACAGCAGCGAGGCTGCTGCGCTCTGGCAGAAAACACATACGAGATTACCATTTATTCATCCTGCTGCAACATGGAAAAAGGCATTTATTATTACAGAACATATGACAACAGCTGTATTTCCGCAGTGGATATGCGAAAGGAAGATCTTGATTCCAAAGAGCTTATAAGATATCCGATGCTGATTCAGCCTTTTATCAATTACCAGAATTGAGCCCGGCATCCTGACGACCTCTTTTTATTACCCATTGCTCCGGATAACAAAGAAAAATCTCTGATTTTTATTTTCCTCTTGACTCTCACATTATGTCAGGGATTATCTTTGGCAGTGAGCTCAGAAAAAACCGTTCCATGGAGGTAGGTAAAGTGTTAAAGATAGGAGATTTTTCAAAGCTGTCCAGAGTAAGTGTCAGAATGCTTCGCTACTACGATGATATCGGACTTTTGAAGCCTACTAAGATCGATGAATTTTCCGGTTACAGGTACTACAGCGAAAATCAGCTGTTTGTCATCGGAAGAATCAGTGCCTTAAAAGATATGGGCTTTGCCCTTGCTGATATTATCGAGATGCTGGCAGTCTACGATGATAAAGACAAGATAGACGAATTCCTGAGAGTAAAACAGGAGGAACTGAAAAAAGAGTCGGAGCAGACGGAATACAGACTGATGCTTCTGGATTCGGCACGAAAAAGGCTGAGAAAGGAAGAGATAATGAATTTTGATGTAAATGTAAAGACGATACCCGAAAGATATGCGGCCACTTGCCGGATGGTGATTCCCAGATATGAAGACGAGGGCTTGTTATGGAATGTTCTCTGCGAATACGAAACCCCTCTCATTCCTGCCGATCCCTGCCTTGCCGCGGCAGTTTTCATGGATCGGGAGTTTAAGGAGGAAAATGTTGAGGTAATGATTTGGATGACTGTCAAGGGAGCCTATGCGGATTCCGAAAAAGTCAAATTCAAAACCCTTCCGGAGGTGAAAGCGGCAACTTGTATATTGAAGGGCAGTTATGAAGGGATAAACGATGCGACTGCAACAGTGATTTCCTGGATAAAGGAAAATGGCTATACCGTGAACGGACCGATGTTTAACATCTATCACGTTGGCCCGGCTCAGACTCAGAATCCCGAGGAATTCGTAACTGAGGTATGTTTCCCGATTGAGTAACATAAACAGAGCAATCCGAGTCGGAAATTAATCAGTACCGCCCGTCCAACGGGCGGTTTGCTCTGAGGCTATAAGCCTCTGTTACTGGCCAGCGCCTAAAGACGCTGGCTTTCACTTTGTTCAAGCCTTATCGCCCTTGACTCGTCGCAGCCCTT
>JBMNQZ010000039.1:0-19296 GCA_050944395.1 Lachnospiraceae bacterium | reverse complement strand
CTGGCACATGTATGGTTTGTACCTGGCACCTCTTTATCAGGCAAGAATTCCGTTTTCTCTCAATGTGGAAATGATTCTTTCAAGTGCGTCGGCATCAGGTACCCGAATGGTATGATAGTGAAGACCGCCCGTAATGTCGCTCAGCTGGTTTGCCTTGCTGGTATCGGTCTTTTTCACAAATTCGTCGGCGTCGTACCGGGATGAGATATTGAGCTCCGCACTTATCTGTCCGTAGACCGGATGTTCTATGATCACGTTTAATACCGAACCGCCGTTATCAACTATTGCATAGAATTCATCGGATATCTGTTCTTTTTTATGGCGGCAGGAAATTGTCTCTAGTACACCGGACTTTTCTTCCCTCTGAATCATGTATCCGCGCTGTGTGGAGATTATATTATTCCCTTTCGCACGCAGCAGCGCAATATCGGATACTATTATCTGTCTCGTCACGCCGAACATTTCGGCAAGCCTTGAGGCAGGGATACTGGTTTCACTTTTTTTCAGGTATTCGAGTATACATGACCTTCTCTCTGTGTAGTTCATTTTTCTGCCTCCCGGAATTATTTGTGAATTATTATATTATAATCGTTTCGCGATGTAAATTTTTGTTTTTTGCGATTTTAAAACTATTTTCAACGGAATGTAAAATCCTTGTTAAAATAATTTGATATATTAAAGAATGTTTAAATAGGGATAACGGAAAAGAGTGTTTTAAATGAGGAAAATATTACAAATAATTACACCGTTCACAACGGTTCTTCTCATATTCTTCGCTTTTTGTACGCTTTGCGTAAAGCCTCTTGCCGGGGAACAGAGTGATAATGAGTGGAAAAGATACATGGCTGTACTTATTCCCGAGAACTATGTTCAAAGGAATGATCCCGTGAACTTTTCGCAGCAGCCCCGTCGAAAGCTGGTAGTGATTGATACCAATAATCAGACGGCGTCGGAATCGAAGGAGAGTTTTTCGGAAGAACCCGAAAAAGGAATGGCGGATACAACTTCGGGAGCCTTTCTTCCCGAAGGAATAATGGATGTGCCTTACTTTAATCAGAATTTCGGATATTACGAAAAGGGACAGTATACCCACGGCGAATGGGCGTATACGGTGTTTGAGAAATATCCGGACAGATCAATTCCAACGTCGGGATGCGGCTATTGTGCTTCGGCGATGGCTCTTACGTATCTTACCGGGCAATTTATTGCGCCGACCGATATTATGAATAACGGAACATACAGATACAATTCCGGGATGGACTATTCCGGTGGAGTGGTCGCAGCAGAGGCCTATGGGGTTCCTGCGCATGTCACTAACGATCCGGATGAGGCATACGATGCGCTTAAGAGAGGTTTTCCGGTAATGGCGCTTGAAGGCGGATTGCCCTGGACTGATACCGGACATTATATTCTGCTGGTCGGAATTACAAGCGAAGGACTCATTGCGGTCAATGACAGTGCCGAGGAGCTTTGCACATTCTGCGTGAACGGATCATTGTGGTCCTGGGAGGATATTAAAGGTCCGGCAAAATATGCCGTGCAGAAAGCTTTTACAATTTTTGGGGAATGAGGGTCTGAAATTTGAAATATATTGAAAAAATAATGAAATATTTTGAGCGTTTAAAAAAAGCTGCTTCTGAAAAGAAGTATTTTGATAAATTAAAAAAACTTTCTTCAGAAAAAAAGTATTTTGAAAGAATAAAAAAATTTGCTTTTGAAATGTCAGTGAAAATAAGCAGGATACTTCCGGCCAAGGCCGCAGAAAAGCTTCCGGAAAAGGTTCTCTGCCATTCTTTCGAAATTGCAGGGGGCATAGTTATTTTACTGGCGGTTCTTATCCTGACTGTTTCCGGGGGATCAAAAAATGAGAATATCTCTTCGGGCGCCGGAGTCGCATCTGCTGAAGGCGGGAGATCCTTAGAAGCTCTGCTGACGGAAAAGTGCTCCGAGACGGCCGCAAGGATGAAAGAAAATTCAATTTCCGATCCGGAAGAGGAGACCTACACGGTTACGCTGTGCGCCGTGGGGGATAATATCATGCATTCCGTGATAAACGACAAGGCGTATTCGGGCGGCGGAATGTATGACTATCATTTTCTCTATGAAAATGTTAAGGATGTGATCTCTTCATATGACATAGCCGTTGTAAATCAGGAGACAGTATTTGTTGACGATCCGGATGAATATAGCGGATTTCCCTATTTCGGAACTCCGACGTCGGTGGGAGATGCCCTTGTTGACACGGGATTTGATGTGATCCTTCATGCGACAAACCATGTATGGGATAAAGAGGAGTACGGAATCTTTGACACCATCAATTACTGGAAAGAGGAGCATCCTGAAATCTCCATACTGGGAATACATGAAGATGAAGAGGATTATGAAAGAATAGATACTATTGAGAGAAACAACATAACATTTGCTCTGCTTGACTATACATACGATATGAACGGATTTCCGCTTCCTGACGATGAGTATTATCTGGTTAATACGCTCCAGTATGCTGATGGGAAGCTTCTGCGCGATATAAGCAATGTTGAGGAAGATGTTGATATGACCGTCTGCTTCCTTCATTGCGGGGATGAGTATGAATTTATTCCCACTGATGCGCAGATGAGTATTGTGGAGAGCGTGATCGATGCCGGTGCGGACATCGTTATCTGCTCACATCCCCATGTTGTTGAACCCTATAAAAAAGTAGTCACCGAAGAGGGGAATTCCGGAATCGTATATTATTCCTGCGGAAATTTTGTTTCTGCCCAGACAACAATGGCAAGGGTCCTGGGAGGAATGGCGTCGATAACTGTAAAAAAGACGGTAAGTGACGATAAAAGCGAGACGACAGTGGAGGATTTTGATTTTATCCCGATGGTGACTCACTATACCGACACCGAGCATGAAATTTATTTTCTGGAGGATTACACGGAAGAGCTTGCTTCAAAGCATCTTATAACATATGAAGATGACTCTTTTTCCAAGGAAAACTTGTGGGCTGTATGGAATGATGTAGTTAATGCTGAAATTATGTAGTATAATAACAAGACACGCAGGATTTTCGCCTGTGAAATTTGTACTATCATAATTGAGGTCATGGATATGAACGATGAAGACAGATACATTGGTATAAATGATGAAGAGCGTATGCTGGCCCGGAAAAAACGGCATGACGAGCTCATGGCACGCCGAAGAAAGACCGCGAAGAGGAATAGGATTATTTTTGCTCTTGCAGTTGTAATTGTATTGGCATTGGTTGTTGTGATAGCCGTAACCGCATCGGGAAAGGCATCGAAAAAAGTAAAAGAGGCCTCGGGTGAAAATACGGCAAATACGGAGATCCCGGAGGAGACGGCGGCTGAGGGGGATGTTTTCGAAGCCGATGAGATCCTTGAAGAGGCACAGCGGCTAAGGATGATGTATGATTATGACGGTGCTGTTTCGCTTCTTCAAAATGCCGATGCGGAAAAATATTCGGAAGAAATAAAGAGCATCAATGAGGATAAGGCCTCGTGTACTGTGGTTGATGTGGAAAAAGTGCCGCATATATTCTTTCATTCGCTGATAAATGACAGCCGAGGCTGGGATCCGGAAGTGTGCGGAGATTTTCAGGCAAGGGATAATGCCTGCTGGATGTGCTCTGCGGAGGAATTCAATGCGGTGATCCAGCAGATGTACGATGCCGGATATGTCATGGTGAGTCTGCATGATCTTGTTGAGACGACCGTGGATGATGAAGGAAATAAGCATTTTTCTCCAAACAAATCCCTCATGCTTCCTCCGGGAAAAAAAGCGTTTGTGCTTTCGGAGGATGATCTGAGCTATTATCATGCGTATGACAATCAAGGCATTGCTTCAAGGCTTGTGATCGATGACAGCGGAAAGGTGAAGTGCGAATATACCGATGCCGACGGAAATACAAAAATCGGAGATTACGATGTTGTTCCGCTCATTAATTCGTTTGTTGAGAAGCACCCCGATTTTTCGTACAGAGGGGCAAAGGTCACCATAGCGCTGACCGGATACAACGGAGTTTTCGGCTACAGGACCGACAAGGTGTACCTGACAAGAGACGAGGAGAGACTGGATCCGAATCAGAAGGAGTGGCTGGAGGCAAACCCGGACTTTAATTTTGACGAGGATGTCGCGAAGGCAAAGGAGATCGCCGAGGCGTTAAAGGCAGACGGATTTGAATTTGCATCCCACACCTGGGGGCACAGACATGCGGATACGGCTTCTGTCGAATCCCTTATCCAGGACAATGAGAGATGGGTGGAGAGTGTGGAGCCTGTTGTCGGAGATGTGGATACCATCATATTTGCGCACGGAAGCGACATTTCAACTGTTGCGCCGTATGATTCGGAAAATGAAAAATATGTGTATTATAAGAACTCCGGATATGACTTTTTCTGCAATGTTGACGGTTCGGTTCCCTATTGGCTTCAGATAGGGGATGGATATGTGCGATCCGGAAGAATCAATATCGACGGATATTTCCTATGGAAAGTTCTGGAAGGAAAAGAGAGTGCGGTTATCGATGCAAATTATCTTGGAATACACGATATAGACACATTCTTTGATTATAATAGAATAACTCCTGTTGAGATCCCCGAGTAACGGTTGATCTTTTGCAGAAAAAATGATGCGGGCGGCAATGTAAATGTATTATTCATTGTCGCCTTTGAGTATATTTATTAAAAAAATTTTTGGGTGAAAAAATGAAAAAGAGATTTATTATTATTCCGGTTGCAGCGGCACTGGCGATTGCCGGGGGAATTACGGCATTTGCGCTAAAGGGTGCGGGCACGGAGGAAAACATGGTTTTTGTCCAGGAGGTGAGATCCCTGTATGAAAATCCGACAGGCAGCGGTCGTTTTTCCGGAATTGTAGAAAACCAGAAAAACACAAACATATCTTTTGACACTACAAAAAAATTGAAAGAGCTGTTTGTGGAAGAGGGGGACTCTGTGAAAAAAGGAGATCCTCTGTTTTCGTATGATGTGGAAAAGCTGAATCTGGAGATAGAGCAGCTTCAGGTGGAAATCGAGAAGAATCTCTCTTCTATAGATAATAACAATGAACAGCTTGAACAGCTGAAAAAGGAGAGAGAGAAGGCATCCTCTGCCGATAAGCCGGGCTTCACGGCGCAGATACTTCAGATTGAGGCGGATATTGCCCA
Organism: Lachnospiraceae bacterium; assembly: GCA_050944395.1. Lineage (GTDB taxonomy): Bacteria > Bacillota > Clostridia > Lachnospirales > Lachnospiraceae > Chordicoccus. The sequence continues at coordinate 14,123 of JBMNQZ010000039.1, read as the reverse complement.
GGCGCAGTACGATATCAAGGTGAAAGAAAATGATATTGAGTCAAAAAAATCCTCTGTCGAAAATGCGACGGTAAATTCGCCAATTGATGCTACCGTTAAGAAGATTGCGGCACTTTCCGTGGATGAATCGGGAAATACGGTCATCCAACAGGATGAGGAAAATGCTGAGGTAACGAATGAAAATACGTTTATTGTGCTTCAGGTGGCGGGAGATTTCCAGATAAAAGCGACTGCGAGCGAGGAATATATTTTCGGAATCACAAAGGGTGATGAAGTTATCGTCCGCTCCAGAACTGATGAAAATAAGATCTGGAAAGGGACGGTATCTTCCGTGAATACGGAGAGTACTGTGAAATCCGATATGATGATGGATACCGAAAATGCGTCGTCAAAATATTATTTCTATGTTGAACCCGAAAGCATAGACGGTATGATCGTAGGCCAGCATGTTGTCCTTGATTTTTCGACAGGAGAGGTTCCCAAAGAGGGCGTGTGGATCAATTCCGGGTTTATAGTATCGGATGATACCGGAACACATGTCTGGGCTTCCGACAGCGACGGAGGAAAGCTGAAATATGTTGAGATACAGACCGGTGAATATGATGAAAATACGGATATGTGGCAGATAACGTCGGGAATTGACGAAAATTCATTTATTGCCTGGCCCGATGATTCGTGCGTCGAGGGCGCTGTGACCGGAACGTCTCTTATAGGTGAATGATCATGCTTATTGAACTTAATAAAATTAATAAAAATTACGACAACGGCAGGATTGAAGTCCCGGTGTTATTTGATGTGGATCTGTCGGTGAAGGACGGAGAATATGTGGTGATCATGGGTCCATCCGGATCTGGAAAATCCACACTGATGAACATTATAGGATGTCTGGATAATCCTACATCCGGGAAATACTTTTTTGACGGCGCGGATGTAACTTCGAAGACAGATGACAATCTTGCGGATATCAGAAACCGGTCAATAGGCTTTGTGTTCCAGAATTTCAACCTGCTGCCGAAAGAAACCGCACTTGACAATGTGGCGTTGCCGCTGCTTTACTCCGATATTTCAAAGAAGGAGCGGAGAAGAAGGGCAAAAGAGGCTCTGGAGAAGGTGGGGCTGGGAGACCGTCTTGATTTTTATCCGAACCAGCTGTCGGGAGGACAGAAGCAAAGGGCGGCAATTGCAAGGGCGATAGTCACAAAACCAAAGCTTCTTCTGGCTGACGAGCCGACAGGTGCGCTGGATACTAAATCGGGTCTGCAGGTAATGGAGATCTTTTCCGCACTCAACAGCGAGGGGATGACTATTATTATGATCACCCATGAGAGGGAAATTGCCGAGTATGCCGGAACAAAGTATCTTATCAGAGACGGAAGATTATTGGCGGTTGATACATATGACGGAGGCTCGAAATGAGAAGTTCCAGGGCAAAAAAGAGAGTTATCAGGATAATTGTGATATGCCTTGTCTGCGTTCTGGCGGCGGCGGGAATCGCAGCCGCAATTATCGTAATCAAAGGAAAAAGAACGGTCGATGTCTTCAGCGTCAGCATGATGAGCCAGGGCTACTGGGGTAATGACAGCAGCTTTTCGGGCAATGCAGTGAGCGGACAGAACCAGCAGGTCAGGCTGAAGGAAGGAATCGTAAATGAAGTCCGGGTACAATCCGGGGACAAGGTCAAAAAGGGCGATGTGCTTATGGTGTATGATGTTCAGTCATTCGGGCTGACGCTTCAGAAGGATGAGGCACAGATCGCTGTGACCGAATTTGAGATAGAGAAAAAGAGAAGGGAAATAGAAAAATATAAAAGCCTCAGACCCTCGGAAGAAATGCCGGTGTCCGCGGAAGAGATCATTGATATGGGCCCGTTGGTTACGGATGAAGAGCTGACCGACGAAGATTTTGATCCCGATAAGACGGAGTACAGCTGCAGCTTAAAAACAGTGATTAAGAAATCATTCCTGCGACGTTTGAGAGAAAACGGGGGTGTGGTTGACATAAAAATATATGCAGACCAGATTCTGACAGGTTCGATAAAGATCGACGGGGAAGGCATTCCGAATGAGATAACCGAATATATTCCGAGGGAGGAGCAGAGCCCGGAGCCCGGAGATCCGGATCCGGAGGATTCTGACGCTGACAATTCCGATCCGGAAAGCTCCGGTCCCGAAGTGCCGGAGGGCGGTATATCAGGAGATGATGTGCCCGATACGGGCGAAAGTGAAAATGAGGGCGATCCCACCGGCACGGAAGGGACGCAGAGCGTCTTTGTGAAGATATCAAGAGATCCGCTTGATGAAAATGCTCCTGATTTTGAGGTGTCAAAGGCGATTGGATTCGGTGAAGAGGAGATCGCGGTGGTAGATCCGAACGGAAATGAATTTAAATGGTGGAGCTTTTTTGCGACTGTTCCTCAGGAGTATGAGCGCTATGTGACTGTGTATGAAAACGAAAGCGGGATCCCGGAGGGAGAGGACTATGTTTACAGCAGAAAAGAGCTGGCAGAGATGGTAAAGACAGCCGGAGAGGAACTGAAGAATCTCGAGCTTGATCTCAAACTTCAGAAAAACAATTATGAGCAGGACAAGATCATAAGTATCAACGGGGAGATTACGGCGTTAAGCGACGGTGTGGTTTCTGAGGTGAAGGATTACAGGCAGGTCCCGGTCGGGGAAGTGATTATCGAGATCCGCGGAAGTGATCAGGGACAGGTGATCATCAATGTTGATGAATACACGATAGGAAGCCTTAATATGAGAGATGTGATGAGCGTCAGCCTTATGGAATCCGGAATAATGACAACGGGTACCGTTGAAAAGATCGGAGAAGAGCCGGCAGAAAATTATTATTCAAACAATAACAGCTCCTATTATCCTGTCACACTGAAGCTTGAAGATACGGGGGAGGAGTCGATTACAATAGGTGAATACTGTATGGCTTCCCTTTCCGGAGAGGCGGAAAGTCAGGGAGGATTGTATCTTCCCCTCATGTATGTCAGGGACGACTCCCGGGGGAGCTATGTGATGAAAGAAGAGAACGGACACCTCACGAAACAGTATCTGAAATGCGGAAGAAATCTGTACGGATCAGTGATCGAGATAAAGGAAGGTCTTTCTACTGAAGATTATATTGCTTTTCCGTACGATGCGGGTGAACGGGAAGGTACTCCTACAGTTCACAGCGACGAAATCATGTATTGATATAAAAGTGGGAAAAAGGACACTTTAAGGATGTAAAAATGATTGAAGATATAAGATTATCATTCAGAGGGATCTGGTCACACAAGATGAGAAGCTTCCTTACCATGCTGGGAATTATTGTGGGTGTGGCGGCAGTGATAGCGGTCGTATCCACGATAACCGGAACCAATCAGCAGATAAAGGATAATCTGGTGGGAGACGGATCGAATACGGTGACTGTGGAAATGTATCAGGACGGATGGCCTGCGGATTTCAGTTACTCTCAGCCGCCGGACAATGTCTATGCCCTTTCGGATGAGGAGATCGATGAGATCGTCTCTCTGGAAAATGTTGTAAATGCATCGGCATTTCATAAAAGAAACTACACGGACAGCCTTTATTATAATAATGTGAGCCTGGACGGGGTTTCTGTATACGGAATAGATCAAAACTACCTCTCGGTTGCGGGCCTGAGGATAGTGAAGGGCAGAGGATTTTCGGAAAAGGATTTCAGAAGCTTCGGGAAGATCGCACTGGTGGATAAAACTGTCATAGGATCCGTATTTGAGGGAAAAAATCCTATCGGAAAGGTTATTGACATCCAGGCCGAGACATTTACCGTTGTGGGTATTGTTGAGAAGTCTGCCGGTTTTGAACCTGTGATAAAGACTGTTGAAGATTACTATAATTTCAAGGGATCCTCGGCGGGAGCGATCTATATTCCTGATTCGGCATGGCCTGTGGCTTTTCGCTATGATGAACCCGGTTCGTTGCTGATAAAAGCCGATTCCGTAGACACCATGACAGAGGTAGGAAAGAAGACTGAGGAATACCTGAACGGTCGGTATGGATTTGGAGAAGAGTCAAATGTACTTTACAAGAGCACAAACCTTGCGGATGCGGCTTCTCAGATACAGCAGCTGTCCTCATCGACGAATATACTGGTGATCGGAATAGCTTCAATTTCCCTGCTGGTCGGCGGTATCGGAGTTATGAACATCATGCTGGTCTCGGTTACGGAAAGAACAAATGAGATAGGACTCAAGAAAGCACTGGGTGCGAAAAAGAGAAGGATCAGAAGACAGTTCCTTACCGAGGCGATCATGTTAAGCGGAATGGGAGGAATATTCGGAGTGATCGCCGGATTGATCTTATCAAAGGTCATCGCCGTGATCGCTCTTATACCTACCGCAATAAGCATTCCTTCGATAATAATCGCGGTTGTCTTCTCAATGGTGATCGGAATAGTGTTCGGAATGGCTCCATCTGTTAAGGCATCAAATATGAATCCCATCGAGGCATTACATTTTGAGTAATCATCGGTTTTGTCATAAACAATTGAGAACAGGCTCCGGGGAGCATCCCCGGAGTTTTTTAATTGGGAAAAATGTTTTTCATATTGAAAACCTACTAAGTATATAGTATTTTAGTAAAAAAAGACTTTAAAAGGAGGAGGCTGCAAAATGATGGTTTCAACAAGGGGCAGATATGCATTGAGAATGCTTGTGGATCTGGCTGAGCATCAGGGGGACGGATTTGTTCCTCTTAAGGATATTGCAAAAAGACAGGTAATTTCCAAAAAGTATCTTGAACAGATTATTCCGGTATTGAATACCGCAGGACTTTTGCAGACTGTGCGCGGAGCTCAGGGCGGTTACAGATTATCGAAGCCTGCCGACAAATATACAGTGTCAGAGATACTCAAAGCTACGGAGGGAAATCTTGCGCCGGTGTCATGTCTCGAATATGACAACAATACCTGCAGCAGGGTAAATGAATGCGAGACTTTGTTTGTATGGGAGGGCTTGAAAAAAATAGTAAACGATTATCTCGGAGGGATAACGGTACAGGATATTATTGACAGGAAAAAGGCCATTGACGGCGATGATTATGTGATTTAAATAAAATATATAAAACCTATTGACAAACTAGGTTATAAGTGTTAATATTTGACCATCACAAGGAACGGCAAACAAAATGTGAAAACAATGGCCGGCCACGGAGGGGAAAATGGAAAGGGTATTCGGACAGCTTCTCAGAGCGAATTATCGTTTCGGACGAATGTGTCAGAGCTTTTAACGGAAAAGGAAGTCAGACATTCGCAGGAAAAAATTCAAAAGAGAGGTATACATTATGTCAAAATATAGATTCGAAACACTTCAGCTTCACGTAGGACAGGAACAGCCGGATCCGGCAACGGACTCAAGAGCGGTGCCGATTTATCAGACTACATCCTATGTCTTCAGAAATTCAGCACATGCCGCAGCAAGATTTGGTCTTGCGGATGCGGGCAATATTTACGGAAGGCTTACAAATTCCACCCAGGACGTGCTGGAGAATAGACTTGCGGCACTTGAGGGAGGCGTTGCTGCTCTTGCAACTGCATCCGGAGCGGCTGCTATCACATATACGATTCAGGCATTGGCATCCCAGGGCGAGCATATAGTTGCTCAGAAGACCATTTACGGGGGTTCTTACAATCTCCTTGCACACACACTTCCGCTTTACGGAATCGAGACGACTTTTGTCGATGCACATAATCTTGAGGAAGTTGAAAATGCAATTCGTCCGAATACAAAGGCTATTTATCTTGAAACGCTCGGAAATCCCAACAGCGATATTCCGGATATTGATGCTGTAGCTGAGATAGCGCACAGGAACGGACTTCCGCTGGTTATCGATAATACCTTCGGAACACCGTATCTTATAAGACCTATCGAGCACGGGGCGGATATTGTTGTTCACTCCGCAACAAAATTTATCGGCGGCCACGGAACGACTCTCGGAGGAATAATCGTGGATTCCGGTAAGTTTGACTGGAAGGCGAGCGGCAAATATGCACCTATAGCTGAAGCAAACCCAAGTTATCACGGAGTTTCCTTCGTTGATGCTGCGGGACCTGCGGCGTTTGTCACATATATAAGGGCGATCCTTTTGAGAGACACAGGAGCCACTATTTCACCTTTTAATGCGTTCCTGCTTCTTCAGGGAGTTGAAACCCTTTCCCTCAGACTTGACAGACATGTGGAGAATACTAAGAAGGTTATTGAATTCCTTGTAAATCACCCGCTTGTTGAAAATGTTAATCATCCGTCGCTTCCGGACCACCCGGACCACGAGCTCTACAATAGATATTTCCCGAACGGTGGAGGAAGTATTTTTACTTTCGAGATCAAAGGCGGTCAGGAGGAAGCTCATAAATTCATTGACAATCTTGAAATATTCTCCCTCCTTGCCAATGTAGCGGATGTAAAATCACTTGTTATCCACCCGGCGACAACAACTCATTCCCAGCTTTCTGCCGAGGAGCTTGCCGAGCAGGGTATTAAGCCGAACACAATAAGGCTTTCCATCGGTACAGAACATATCGATGATATTATCGCAGATCTTGAAAAGGGATTTGCCGCAGTTGAAGAATGATCAGTAGAGGAAGAGTGTTATTCAAAAAAACAAAGGTTGTTTTTGAAAGGAGTCGCTATGTCAAATATATATAAATCAGCTGATCAGCTGATAGGAAAAACACCTGTTCTTGAGCTTACGCATATTGAAAAAAATGATGATTTAAAGGCAAACATTCTGGCAAAACTGGAATATTTCAATCCTGCCGGTTCAGTAAAAGACCGTATTGCCAAAGCCCTCATAGAAGACGCCGAGGCGACGGGAAAGTTAAAGCCGGGCTCGGTGATAATAGAGCCGACCTCGGGAAATACAGGAATCGGACTTGCATCTGTCGCCGCAGCAAAGGGCTACAGAATAATTATCGTAATGCCGGATACGATGTCGGTTGAGCGCAGACAGCTGATGAAGGCATATGGAGCCGAGCTTGTGCTTTCGGAAGGCGCAAAGGGAATGAAGGGCGCTATTGCAAAGGCTGATGAGCTGGCAAAAGAGATTCCTGAAAGCTTTATTCCGGGACAGTTTGTAAATCCTGCAAATCCCAAGGCTCATTACGAGACCACGGGTCCGGAAATCTATGAAGACACAGACGGAAAGGTTGACATTTTTGTTGCCGGAGTGGGAACCGGCGGAACCGTTACCGGTGTCGGGGAGTACCTTAAAGAGAAAAATCCGGATATAAAGATAGTTGCTGTTGAACCAGCGTCATCACCGGTACTTTCAACCGGAGTTGCGGGAAGTCATAAGATCCAGGGAATAGGCGCCGGATTTGTTCCGGATGTTCTCAACACGGATATATACGATGAGATAATAACCGTTTCCAATGAAGATGCTTTTGCGACAGGAAAGAGAGTAGGAAGAGAAGAGGGTGTTTTGGTCGGGATTTCGTCCGGTGCCGCACTTTTTGCCGCAATCGAGCTGGCTAAGAGACCTGAAAATGAAGGTAAAAATATCGTGGTACTTCTTCCTGATACGGGAGACAGATATCTTTCCACGGCTCTCTTTGCCGAATGATAATTATAACACTTATAATGCTGCTATATAACTCCTGGGCGGGCTGTATTCTACAGCCTGCTTTTTCTTTTGGAAAAGGCTTATGATTATTGTTTTAGACAAAAGAACCGTGCGGGCAGGAACGCATTTTTTATGTTATAATTATTTAATCAATAAACAAAGAAGGTGACGAAATGGAAAAACCGGTTCTGAAAAAAGAAAATACACATCTTTTGTATGACAACAGATTCGTAAAGCTGTTCGATATGCAGTATAAAGAGGACAGGCATTACATGAATGCTTCGAGGAGAGCTATCGACGATATTGCTGCGCTGAAAACGGATGATGAATTTAAAAGCATGCTTCCGGATGCCGTCAGCTGTTTTGTAGTTATTAAGATAAAAGGCAAAGAGCCGAGACTGCTGCTCAATTATGAATTCCGCTACCCTGCCGGACAATTTCTTCTGAGTGTTCCTGCCGGACTTATCGATCCCGGGGACAGAGACTGCAAGGAGCCTCTTATAAGAACTGCCGTGAGGGAAATACAGGAGGAGACGGGAATAAAGGTAAAATCTACAGATACGGTGAAGGTGGTGAATCCTCTGGCGTTCAGCTCCCCGGGAATGACGGATGAGAGCAATGCGCTTGTCTGTGCGGTAATTGAACTGGATGATACGGAGATCATAAACCAGGACGGTGCAGTGGGGTCGGAGCTTTTTGACGGGTATATTCTTATCGATAAGGAGCAGGCCGCATCTCTTTTGAGTACGGGAAGAGATGAAAACGGAAATTATTATTCTATTTACACCTGGGCCGGATTGATGTATTTTTTGTCAGAATTGTGGAAATAATACCCACAAATAGCGAAAAAAGTGTAATAAATTTGCCTTTTTTTGACATATATGTTAGGTTATTTGTATATGAAAATGCTGAATAATGATAATGCTTTTCAATGAAACGGGGGTATCATGAAAAACACTATTGAGATTAAGGAGGTCGAAAGTAAGGCGGATTTAAGGAAATTTGTTGATTATCCCAATATTCTTTACAGGGATGATGAGCGGTTTGTTCCCGCTTTTTATGGAGACGATCTTGCTGACTGGGACAAGGAAAAAAACCCGGCATTCGAATACTGTGAGGCGAGAGCTTTTCTTGCGTACCGCAACGGAGAAATAGTCGGGAGAATAGGAGCTATCCTGAGCAGAAAGTCAAACGAGATCTGGAATACAAACAGAATGAGATTTACTCAGGTTGATTTTATCGATGACCCTGAGGTGTCGAAAAAACTATTTGAAACAGTTGAAAACTGGGCAAGGGAGAAAGACTGCAGCCAGGTCCATGGTCCGCTTGGATTTTGTGATATGGACAGGGAGGGGATGCTTGTTGATGGTTTTGACAGGAGAAGTATGTTCATAACCTACTACAATCATCCGTATTATATCGATCACTTATCAAGCCTCGGCTACTCGAAGGATGTGGACTGGGTAGAATACAAGATTCCGGTTCCGAAAAAGGGCGATGAGTTTTATCGAAAGGTTCATAAGATCGCCGGAAGGATACTTGAAAAGGGCTCGTACTCCGTTGTCGATATTTCAAGAAAGAGCAAAGTAAAGCCATATGTAAAAAAAGTATTTCAGCTTTTGAATGAAGCGTATGCCGATCTTTACAGTGTGGTGGACCTAAATGAAAGACAGATCGATAAATACGTAGATAAGTTTCTTCCACTGATAAATAAGGACTATATTTGTATAATTGTTGATAAAAACGATGAGGTTGTTGCTTTCGGTGTGAGCGCTCCTTCTATGGCTTCCGCAATGCAGAAGAGCAGGGGAAGGCTGTTTCCGACAGGATGGATAGGAGTATTGAAGTCACTCAGGAAAAATACAGTAGTGGATCTGCTTCTGATCGCCGTTAAGCCGGAGCTTCAAAAGACGGGGCTTAACGCAGTCGTTCTGGATCACATTATGATGAGCTGTATTAAAAACGGCATTGAGTATGCGGAGAGCGGTCCGATGCTTGAGCTGAATGTGAAAGTACTCAGTCAGTGGAAGATGTTTAAACTTGAGCCTCACAAGAGGAGACGCTGCTTTATCAAGGATATTTGATAATTTGATGAAAAGATTAATCTTCTTTTTCAAGATGTGATTTGAGAAAGGATTATTGCCCTGATCTTATTGACTTTGAAGAATAAAAGATGTAATTTATGCTTAGTAAATTCACAAGGGGAGCTGATGAAGTTCGGCTGAGAAACGGACCGTATGCCCGTGACCCTTTGAACCTGTTGGATAATGCCAGCGCAGGGAACATATTGTTATGATTTTGTTGCCGCCGGTATTATGCCGGCGGTTTTCTTTTACAAACAGAAAAACGCCGGAATTATTGAGGAGGTATTGCAGGAAATGAAAGCAAAAAATGGATGGAAACTGAAGGATGTTATTATGATGGCTATTTTCGGCGTAGTGTTTGCCGCGATATATCTCGGGGTATTTTACGTCGGAATGGCTCTGTCGACCGCACTCACACCAAGCGGTTTATCACAGTACGGATTTGAGATCATTTACGGAGTATGGTTCATGGCCGCAACTCTGGCTGCATATATCATCAGAAAGCCGGGCGTTGCCCTTGTAACTGAGATTCTTGCTGCGGTGATTGAAATGCTTATGGGAAATTCCGGAGGAGTGACTGTAGTTCTTACGGGATTTATTCAGGGTATAGGAGCAGAGCTTGTATTTGCGGCATTCCGCTACAAAAAGTGGAATTTCTTCACCATGAGCCTTGCAAGCGTGGCTTCGGCTCTGTGTATCTTTATTTATGAGCTTTATTATCTTCAGTATTATCTTGTATCACCGAAGATCCTTGCGGGACAGCTTGTCGTTCGTTTTATCAGCTCGATAGTGTTCTCGGGAATCATCTGTAAGCTTGCCGGAGACGGACTTGCAAAGACGGGAGTTGTCAAGAGCTATGCCATTGGTCAGGCAGTGAGTACAGGAAAGGTATACGACGAGGAGGATGAATGATGGAACGTTTAAATGTAAGACTCGACTGGTTCGCAAACACGAATCATACCGGCTTTCTTCTGGCACAGAAGAGGGGCTGGTTTGCTAAAGAGGGACTTGAGGTCATTATTGACGGACATGTGCACGGGACAATGACTATGGAGGATGATCTTGACTTCGTGTGCGGCCCTCAGGTGGCAATGATGAAATGCATGGAGCAGGGTGTGAAGATGACTGCTGTGGCAGTTATGAATCAAAAATGCGATTCGGGAATCGTCTCTTTGAAGGAAGCCGGGATAACAAGGCCGAGAGATCTTGAGGGCAAGCGCCTCACACACTGGGATCCGGACTGGTACCACAAGACCATAGGACGTCTTGTGGAAAACGACGGCGGAGATTACAGCAAGGTCAAACTGATTCAGATGGATGTGGGAGATATTGTTTCTACTCTCGGAAATATTGCCGATGCCACATGGGTATATGAAAACTGGGAGAATTATGTTCTAAAAGAAGCAGGCAAGGAGATTAATTACTTCAATCTGGGAGATTTCGATCCGATATTCAACTTCTGTGCGCCGGCAATGGCTGCAAGCAGAAAAATTCTTGAGGATAGACCGGAGGCTGTAAAGAAATTCCTCGGAATCCTCGACAGAGCTTATCGTGAGGTCTGCGCGGACCCGGAGCTTGTGCTCGAGGTAAAGGATATGATGCCGGAGGGCTGCTCGGATGAGATGCTGGTTGCAAGTCAGAGGCATCTTGCGGAGATCATGCTGGACGATAAAGGACGCTGGGGCAGGATCTATCCCGAAAGATGGAACCCCATGGCAGAGTATCTTGTTGAAGTAGGTGTCATTTCCAAGAGATTCGAAAACGAATATACTACGGAGTATTTCCCGGAATAATGAGTATTATTTTTAAAGATATAGAATTTGCATATGACAGCGAAGGCCGGAACATTTTAAACGAATGTTCCGGTGAGTTTTTGCGTGAAAAAATAACAGTGCTTACCGGAGCTTCGGGATGCGGAAAATCAACCCTCCTCTATCTCGCGGCCGGTTTGTATCCTCACAATGCCGGAATATTAAAAAAAGGAAGCATAACGGTGGAAGGGCAGCAGCCGGATAATCTGAAGCCTTCGAAACGGTGCAGGGTCGTAGGGATGATGTTTCAGAATCCCGAACTGCAGTTTTGTATGGATACCGTATATAACGAACTGATTTTCTGCCTTGAAAATGTCTGCTGCGAGCCCGATGAGATGGATGAACGAATTGATGAATCTCTTGGGTTTTGCGGGATAACTGAGCTAAAGTACCGGGATCTGCATTCCCTTTCCGGCGGTGAAAGACAGAAGGTGATGCTTGCGTGTATCGTGATGCAGGATCCCGACTGGCTGCTTCTGGATGAGCCTTTTGCAAATATTGACGATGAGTCGGCAAAAACCATATGCGGTAAATTGAGAAAGCTCCATGATGAGAGAAATGTCGGAATACTGGCAGTTGATCACAGGCTGGATAACTGGATAGATTTTGCGGATGAATTGAGAGTCATGAAGGACGGAAGGCTCAGCGGAACTGTGATGAACATGAAAAATCCCGATGAAGCCTTTCTGGAGGATAACGGGATAATTGTACCCGGAAGGCATTATGTATTATCTAAAGGATCCGCCGGAGATAAAGCTGAGGCTTCACCCATACTTAAGCTCGAAAATGTGAGCCTTTCTTTCGGCAAGAAGGAAGTTCTGAAAAATGTCAATGCGGAATTCAAAAGGGGGATGATCTACGCCGTGGTCGGGCAGAGCGGATGCGGAAAGAGCACTCTTTTCAATGCGCTGTTCGGAATAAACAGGTTCAGGGGAAATATCTGTGCAGAGGGTCAGCCTTTCAGAAAATGGATGCGGAAAAATGCCGGAAAAATCGGATTTGTCATGCAGAATCCCCAGGATCAGTTTATAGGCGGAACTGTGATGTATGAAGTGCTGTCAAGTCTCAAAGGTACCGGGAATGCGGAAGAGACGGCCAGAGACATTCTGAAAAGTATAAAATTGTGGAGATACAGGGATGTATCACCGTATCTTCTGAGCCAGGGACAGCAGAGGAGACTGGGAGTTGCTGCCCTGATGGCGTATGACTGCCGTATACTTGTTTGCGATGAGCCTACATATGCGCAGGACCGGTATAATACCGTTGCCATCATGGAAAGACTCTGCGCTCAGGCAAGAGAGAGGAATGCCGCGGTGATCTTTTCTACCCATGATATGCAGCTTGCAAGGGATTACGCGGATGTGATCTATAGTATGAAGGAGGGAACGCTCTGTGAACAGTATTAATCCTGCCGTCAAATTCATCAGTCTTGTTGTAATGACTTTAGTGCTGGCTTTCTTTCATGATCCGCTGGTAAACTTTATTATTTTTGCCGTTTGTGCCGCACTTATTATAGTGCCGGGAGGAAAGACAAAGGTTTTTCTCGGTTCTATGGTTCCTATTGTGATACTCGCCGCAGGAATGTTCTTTACCGGATACAGATTTTCCGCCGACGCGGGGATGCCGGTTAAATCCGACACGATGCTGTTTGCGGATTCTCAGCTGATCAACGGCCTCATCCTTTCATCGAGAGTGATGGTTTATGCGGGAATAGGCTTTTTGTTTGCGTTTACCACCGACAGAATAGAGATGATAAAATCCTTTGAAAAACAGCTTCACCTTCCACAGCTGTTTGCTTACGGGATCCTTGCCGCCTGGGGAATGTTCCCTCAGATGATTTTTGAGTATAAAAGGACGATTGCTGCTTTTCGCGCAAGAGGAATAAAAGTATTTCCGGTATCTCCCCGGGTACTTAAGCCGCTTCTTGTGAAATCCGTAAGATGGTCTGAGGAGCTGTCTGTCGCTATGGAATCCAAGGGGTTTTCCGGAAGAGACGCAAGGACGGTTCACAGGGAAATAAAGATCAGAAAAAGGGATCTTTTAATGCTCGGGTTCTGCTGTGCTGTTTTTCCGGCAATCATGGTAGTTATTTCACGGCTATAATATATTCGGCTTGATTTGTCTCAACATATTGTAATAGAAAAAGCTATAATTTGCTCCGTATATCCAGTCTCAGGGGACTCTACGGAAGTGATGTTTTTATTGCACGGTGCAACAGCTTTATCGGCTCTGTATTTAAGGCGGATTACAATGAAAAAATGATTGGCCATATGATCATGCCGAATCCGTTGTGCGCATGGAAAGCTGAAATGACCGGCGCGGAATTAAAGAAGCTTGTCAAGGATTATGTAGAAGGAACAACGGGCGGAATTAAACCGTTTAACAGAGGTTCTCTTCCGACGGTCAGCGGAATTTCTATCGAGGTCAGTGAGACAGCCGAAGTTACAGTCCGTTTTTTGGGACATATCCCCGTATTATAATTGTTTTGTTCGATGAAGGGAGCAAATAATTATCTTTAATTGAAAAACTTAACGCAACAAAAAAGTTATGAAATAGAGAAATCTGTTGCAATAACTTTTGCAGAAGGAGGTATTTTATGTGATATGATTCGATGTGATTACTATCTGCGGTTAGGAGTC
>JBMNQZ010000038.1:0-19609 GCA_050944395.1 Lachnospiraceae bacterium | reverse complement strand
ATTACCTCAAAGGAAAAGAAAGGCTCGTGGGTCAGGATTTATATTAAGGTTTTCCTGCACGAATAAAACAAAAAAGTTTGGTTTAGAAAGAAAAATAGCTATATAGTGCTTTGCCCATAAATTCAAGGAGGGATATTTATGGGAGAGACTGTTGGCAAACTGACGGTGTTTTTTGACGAGCCATTTTGGGTTGGCGTTTTTGAGAGAATCGAGGACGGTAAACTATCAGTGGCTAAGGTAACATTCGGTACAGAACCGAAATATTACGAAGTATATGATTTTGTCTTGAAGCACTATTACAATTTGCAGTTTAGTCCGGCTGTTGAAGTTGCTGTTGCGGAGAAGCATATAAATCCAAAGCGTATGCAGCGTGAGGTAAAAAAGAAGATGTCCAATAAGGACAAATACGATTGAAAAGATGAGTAGAACCTGAAAAATTATTTGAAAAATGTTGGATTTGAAGTAATAATTACAGTATTATTGAACTATAAGAATCAAACCGATAGTTTTTTTTCAGGAGGGCAATCATGAAAAAGAGAATCGCAAATATATTGCTTTTTCTTTGTATGCTGATAGTGGTAATCTGCACCACTGCTTTTGCGGACGAAGAGCCGGACACAACTGCTCCGGTGCTTACCGCCGGAGACGTAAAGCGAAGCAGCGACACCGCCGCTGAGGTGAAATTTACAAGCAGCGAGAACGGCACCTATTATTATGATGTGGTGGATGCCGGTGCGGATGCGCCTGATTTCGACACTTCCGTTGATGGTATACCCTGCGGTACTGAGGAAGAGACTCTCAGTATTACCCTTACTGCCGGGGCAAAAGATGTGTACATCCTTGTTAAGGATGCTGCGGGAAATGAGAGTCTGCCATTAAAGATTACAGTGCCTGAATTTGTGGCTCCGCCGGTTAATGTGTATGATGCTTGTGACGGAATTACAGATACCACAGCCCTGCCGGCAGACTTCGTCTATACACTGGGAAGCGAAGGCCTTTTTTATGATCCAAATATTGATAGCAGTCTGAACTTTTATGGGAAAATAATTAAGATAGATAATTCGCAGGAATTTTCAAAGCTGAATGTCAGCTTTACCGGAAAGGATGAGAATCTGGATACGGTAATACGTATTTTTTATTATAACTATGGATCCTATGACTTGCTTAATGAATCAAATTCAGGAAGTCTCTCGACAGTTCTTACGAACTCCGGTACTTATTACATTGCTCTTACGGGAAAAGATGAGACTGTTACAGGAGAGTGCCGGGCGGAGATTTCTATTGAGCCGGGTGAAGGAATCGTTCCTCTTGAGGAGGGATTCAAGGAACTGACAGATACTGCATCACTGCCTGCCGAATTTGATTATGTCCTGGGAAGCGAGGAAAAGTATTATTCAGCCTATAATTCCGATTACGATTGGACTTTTAAATTTCTTGCAAAGCTGATGAAGGTTGAGCTGGAAGCAAATTCAGTATTAAGCATAAGCTTTGCCGGGGCCGGGGATAGTGTGGATACTGTACTGTGGCTTTACAGTGAAACCGACGGCGTTTTATCCCAGGTCGATTTTTATGACGATGATGATATGAACGAATCAGGCGAAAAGGAAAGGATCAGCTTAACAAAAGCAGGGACATACTATATCGCTCTTGCCGGCTACGGAGCGTATGATACAGGTCTTTGCCACGCAAAAGTTGATGTAGAATCATATCCGGATGCAAAGGAGTGCAGTTTGGATTTTACTTTGGATCCGGTTCCCGTTCCGGAGGAAGGGGACAAGTGGAGTTGGGATCCGGAGAGCAGGACGCTCACTTTGAAAGATGGATTTTCCATTCAAAGTCCGGATAAGTGTGCAATTACTCTTCCTGATAACTCGACCGTCAAGGTGGAAGGCAGAGCATCGATACTGACTGACTGGGAAGGTATCATCGGGAAAAATATCACTGTTCGGGGAGCTGAAGGCTCTAAACTTATAATATCGGCTGATGAAGATGGTATCATTAGCGAAAACATTCTGATTGAAGATGTTGAACTTCGCATTTGGGCAGGACTTGACGGGTTGGACGCGGCCGGGAATATTACAGTCAGAAGATCTGTTTTGGATATTGAATCAGAGTATGAAGGAATGGATGTCCCGAATGCGGGAAATACTATCACCGTTGAGAATAGCACACTGAAGATTGTCTCTGATGAGGAGGGCATTGATATATCCGAAGGTGCCGTTATTTTCACTGACAGTGATGTCGACATCGATACTACGTCCGATGAGGAGGGCATTGACGCCTTTGAAAGCAGCATTGTTGTCACAGGAGGAAGACTTGTTATCGCAGCTAAAGAAGATGCAATTTGTGGGGACAAGATTACTCTGACAGACGTGGTATTCGATTTGCGTACAACAGATAGTGGTTATCCTTTCCTGACGATTGGAGATCCTGAAAGTTTTAGTCTGCCCGGGTATTTCAGGCTGTATGATTTTGATGGGAATATGCTGTATGAGGGCCCCTGGACTGACGAGCTTTTGAAAGAAAAAGATCTTTATGTGAATGACATTCCTGTATACCGCGCCGTTTCAGTTCATGAGCATAGCTGGAGCAAAGACTGGACTTCCGATGATACTCACCATTGGCATGAGTGCACTTCACCTTATTGCACACTGACGGATAACTCAGAAAAAGACGGATACAGCGGACATGAAGGCGAATTGAGGAATGCAAAGGCAGCCACTGAGACCCAAAATGGGTACACCGGCGATATGGTCTGCAAGATTTGCGGAAAGCTTCTGTCATCGGGTCAGGAGATCAAGGCCACAGGCAAGCAGCCGACCGCTCCGGGCAATAATTCCGGTGCCGGTTCTTCGGGCTCTTCTAAGCCTTCGACTTTGATTCCGGCAACTTCTGTTAGAACAGATAGTGTCTCAACGGGAGATAACAGTAACGTTCTTGTATGGATGGCCCTGATTTTGATCTCCTGCACCGGAGTTGCCGCAATGACGGCAGTTATGAGAAAAAGAATCAGAGGATAATTTATATTTGTAATGAATGAAACCGATCCCCCGGCAAGTTGTGTCGGGGGATCGGTTTCTGGTGATTTTATGGGAAAGACCGCTTCTGGCGTTCTTTCGCTAAGTGATTTTATATCTGCAAAATAATTCACTCTGTCGGCGGAGCGGGCGATACATATTTAGGAAAATATTCGTGAAGGAAATAATCCCTTATGGCATACTCGTCCTTTACAAATATCTTTTTTCCTTCCTCGTCCTTTTCCTCAGTGTCGATAAGCGGAAATGAGATGCAGTGGCAAATGAACTGCTCTGCCGTTTCCGGAGCAAAAAGCGAGACATATGTGTTCATCCAGTCAACAGTCATATCATTTCGTGTGAACTTACCGTTTTGATTCTTAAAGTCATCAATATTCTTTTCAAAGGTTTCCTTATTTATGACAGGTTTAAATTCTTTCTCCATTTTTGAATCACCTTTCTTCAAATCGTCAAAAAAATATCATAAACTTAGTATACTCTCTGCATAATTTCAGTCAAATTCAAAACGTTGCCTGCAAAACGTTTTCCGCAGGATTTTTCTTGCGACTGATTTTTTATAAAATTTTGTCCAAATGGTTGCGCAAGCAACATTTGCAAATTGACTAAAAATTATCAATCAATATAATATGAAAATAACCGGTGAAAAACCAGAAATATTGTTATATGCAGGAAAAATGGCGTTGTCTTATGCGGTGAGCATATGTTTAGGAGGAAATTTTGAAATATAGTTGTGATATTAAAAAAGTTTTACTTGTCGGATTCGGCGAAATAGCGGCAGCTGTTTTTGAAAATCTGATTCACGAAGATATTGACAGCATAGTAATAGTGGAAACCGATCATACTCTCAGCAAATCGGTTACGAGCGGAATTTACTCATTCAAAGAAACAGCAGGCCATTCGCTTGATTATGCGGTAAAACGCGCAGCCGAAGTAAATCCCGGAATAAAAGTGGAGCTTTGTCATGTTGACTATGAAGATAAAGAACTGATGGTTCTTGTCAAGCAATCTGACCTTATTGTGGATACTGCCGATATGTATATTGAACATAAAGTGGTTTCCGAAAGATGTGCTATGCTGGGCAAGCCATATGTTTACGGACACACTTTTTCATGGAAGTACTATGTCCTTAACATGATGGATGATGAAAATAATATTTTCGAAGAAATGTACAGACACAGCGTATATAAATATACAAGATCAAAACCTATCACGGTGGTTTTATCGGCGGCTGCAGCAATGATGGTTGAAATCAAAAAGATAATGAATAAGGAAGAAAGCGAGAATTTAAACAGGGTTATTGCCGGAGATGTTAAATCGGGGACGGTAAGTGTTTACGGGCCTGATTCAGATATCGTTGAGGATGATGTGACCATTACCGTTGATTCCTGGGGCGATGTGAGAAAGAAGACCGTTCCGTACAACTATACACTGCAGGATCTGTTTACAGAACTTGATTATGAAAACGGTCATATGGTGGTAAATGGGGAGTATGTTCCCAGATATCTTTATAATGAAGTGATGTTTGAGGACGGAGACGAGGCATATCTTCAGATGTATGTTATAACACATTGATCCGGTGTTTTTCGATAATAGATCGAAATGGTGTATGTTGAGAGGTGAAGAATGGAAAAAGTGGTTTTGAGTGCAAACTATCCTGCGATAAGCAAAAGTGAGCAGGAGATAATAGACGGCAGCAGGGTAGCTGTGTTCGGGTGCGGAGAGGCCGGAGGTCTTGCCGCGGAGTTGTTTGTTAGAATGGGGGTAAAACACGTTACTCTTGTGGACAAAAAAACGATAAGTGAGAAAGACAGGAGCGGCTGCCTTTATGCCAATGCCGGCAATGTGGGAAAGAAGAGGGTATACGAACTCAGCGACCGCATAAAAAGCATTGACGATAAAGTTGAAGTGCGCTGCTGGGATACGCGGGCTATCATGGGCTATTTTGAAAATATCGTAAGATCAAATGATCTTATTTATTTTGCCGATGAAGATGATGCACTTGAAGATGCCGTTATCTCAGCATGTGAGAAAGAATCGGTAAAATATGTAACAGAAGATACGGCGGAAATGCCGCTGTATCAGGTAATGATCAAGGTGTCGGGCTCGGTCAATGAAGCTGTGGAAAAACTGATCGGATAATGGATTTTTTCCGGAATATTTCAGAAAGAGATGTGATTTTTCGCATCTCTTTTTTGTATGAAAGTTATGAGAAAAGACAGGAAAACGCAGGCCATAATTGTTATTTAAATAACAGAAAGTGTTGCCGAAGCAACCTTTTTCTATAGTTTGTTAAAAAATTACCTAGAAACGTTGTCTGCACAACGTTTCTAAATTGAAATAAAAAATAGAAAACTGTAGTGTAGCCTAAAGGATAAAAATTTATCAATGTGGTAAGAATTTTTAAGGAGGTAATAAACGTTATGGAAGTTAAAACTATTTCTTTGACAGTGAATAACAGACCTTACACATTCACTGTAGGAAATAACTTCGGTGATGTAAAACCGGAAGAAACTTTACTTGACACTCTCAGAGAAAGATTATATTTGACCGGTGCCAAAAAAGCTTGCGACGGTGGAGCTTGCGGCTGCTGCACAGTTATTAAAGATGGTGTAGCTGTTGCTTCATGCATGACTCTGACAGTTGCTTGTGACGGCAGTTCAATCACAACGGTTGAAGGATTGGCAGATCCGAGAACCGGAGAACTCGATCCTGTACAGGACGCATTCGTAAAAGAGCAGGCATTCCAGTGTGGTTACTGTACACCGGGTATCATCATGGCATCCAGAGCTCTTCTTGACAAGAATCCGCATCCGACTCACGAGGAGATCGGCGATGCTTTGTCAGGCAACTTCTGCCGTTGTATCAGCCAGTACCATGTATTTATGGCGGTTGAAAGAGTAGCAAATATGAAGGAGGAAGCATAATGAGTAGTTACGATATTAAACCACTTGTTGACGGTAAGAATAATCCTATACCGGATGATCCTTATGTTGCAACGTCTGATATTTATTTCCCTTTAAAGAGAGATCCTAAGGAATATAAGTATGTAGGAAAGGCTTGTGAGAGATACGACTCAAGAGAGATTGTTACAGGTTCGGCAGTATTCACAGGCGACTACCAGATGAACGGTCTTGTATACGGAACACTCGTAAAGAGCCCGCATCCGCATGCAATGATCAAATCTATCAACGTGGAAAAAGCAAAAGCATATCCGGGTGTAGTTGCTGTCCTTACATACAAAGATCTTGATGCAATGGGCATGAATCCGATCCTTGGATGGCCGCCTCAGAAAAAGATTCTTGATCAGCACCTCAGATTCGTAGGTGATCCGGTTGCTATCGTCGGTGCTGAAACACTTGATATCGCAAAAGAAGCTGCTGAGCTTGTTGAAGTAGAATACGAGATCCTTCCGGCAGTTTATGATACATACTCAGCTGAGGCTGACGGCGCTCCTCAGCTTTACGAACAGTTCCCGAACAACCATGTACCGGGTGGTATCGAGCTTATGCATAAGCATGGTCTTTACTATCATCTCTACAACGGTGACTGTGACAAGGCTTTCGAAAATGATTGCGAATATGTAGTAGAGGATGCCGTAGATTTCATGGGAATGTGCCCTCCGGGTGCTCCGGAACCACCTGGAGTAATCGTAAGATGGGACGGCGGAATGAGATTCTCGGTTTGGGCTACATCACAGGGATGCTATTTCCTTAAGGTAGTTAATGAGTGCTCGATCCCGGGTATCAAATATGAGCCTTACACATTCCATACAGGCGGATCATATGGTAACAAGCAGACCATGGTAGTTCAGGTAGCTACTGCAACAGCTATCGCATATGTAACAAACAGACCGTGCAAGGTATTCCAGACAAAGACAGAACAGCTCACAAACTTCCAGACACGTCTCGGTACACAGGTTAAGGCAAAGATCGGTCTTGATAAAGAAGGATTTATCAAGGCGTTCCGTGGAGTATGGAATGTAGATGCCGGTGCTTTCAACGACAACCTTCAGGCTAATATCTCTGTAGGTATGGGTGAAGCACAGCTCGTTATGGGTAAGAACAAAAACTGGGATCTTACATCTACCATCGTTGTAACAAATAAGCAGCCGGCAGGCGTTGTTCGTGGATTCGGTGGACAGGAGCTCAACTCATGTCTTTCTATGCTTCTTATGAAGGCCGCAAAGGCCGGCAATTTCGATCCGGTTGATATATTTGCAAAGAACTATGTAGAAGACGGTGATGTTTATATCTGGCGTGATTCTCTTCCGTGGAGAGTTCACTCAGTTCACTATGAGAAGATCATTCGCGACACAGCTGAAAAATTCGGTTGGGGCGAGAAATGGAAAGGCTGGGGAATTCCTACCTCTGTTTCAGAGGACGGCCGTTATGTAACCGGTGTCGGTATGTCGGTTATCGGAAATGCCGATGTTGGTGAGGATACTTGCTGTGCAGGACTCAAGCTTGAGCCGGGTCTTGTTGACAACACTCTTGCTGCCACATTATATGTTGATATTTCTGAAATCGGAAATGCTCAGAAATTCAATAATATGAAGATCGTTGCTGAAAAGCTCAACATTGGATTAGACCAGGTTAAGGTTGTTCCGTCAGGTACCATCTACAGCCCGAACGGTGTTGCTCTCGGCGGATCCCGAGGAACAATCACATTCGGCCACGCTGTATCAAATGCATGCGACGATGTTCTTGAGCAGGTATTCAAGAGAGCAGAGCTTGCCCTTGGATGCAGCTGGCAGACGATGGAGATCAAGGATAACTATATTCAGTCAAAGTTCCGTCCGGATGTAAAGGTTACTCTCAACGAGCTTATTCATTACTGGGGCTGCGTAATGGGCTTTGGCGAGCACGTAGAACAGTTCTCAACACCCAGCTGTGTATCCTGCTTTGTAGAAGTAAAGGTTGATACTTACACAGGTAAGGTTGATGTGACCAAGATGGTTGTCGGTACAGATCCCGGCCAGGTTATGGATCCGGTTATCCTTGAAATGCAGGTTCAGGGCGGTATCGGTTCAGCTTGCCTTGATACAGCAACATTTGAAGAACATATCGTTGACCGTGAGACAGGCAGATATATGACATACGATATGATTGAGTACAAGGCGCGTACATTTAACGAGTTCCCGGAATTCGATCGTCTCTTTGAGGAGTCACAGTGGGATTGCCAGCCAATGCACGCTATTGGTATCGGAGAGATCTCAGGTGGTGGTGCAGCTTCTGCTACATTGCTTGCTATTTCGAATGCTATCGGTAAGGATGTTACAACATATCCTGCTACACCTGATGTAATCCTTAAACACCTTGGAAAAATTTGATAGAAAGGAAGAGTAAGTCTGATGAAGAGTTTTAAATATGAAGTTGCCGAGAGCTTACAGAATGCCAGCGATATAGTTAATTCTGATAAAACTGCTGTTCTTAAGGCTGGTGGTACTGATCTTCTTGGCGTATTAAAGGGTGAGATCCTTCCGGAATATCCCGGAAAGATTGTTGATATCAGCAAAATTGCCGGATTAGACGGTATTGATATCGAAACTGATAAGGTTTCAATAGGTGCTATGGCAAAGCTTGTTGATATCTGTGAAAATGCTGACCTTGCAAAAGTTCTGCCGGGTGTTGCAACAGCTGCACACAGCATTGCTTCTCCGCTTATCCGTAACGTTGGTACTATCGGCGGAAATATTTGTCAGGATGTTCGCTGCTGGTTCTATCGTTATCCGAATGAGGCTTCCGGAAGAATCAACTGCGCGCGTAAATGCGGCGAAGAGTGCTATGCGATCCACGGCGATAACAGATATCACTCAATCTTCGGCGGTTATAAGATCAAAAAATCAGAATGTTCCCTTGCTTGCCCTGCAGGCACAGACGTACCTGAATATTTAGCCGAGGTAAGAAAAGGAAATCTTGATGCCGCGGCAGAAATTATCATGCATGCCAATCCGATGCCGATGATCACATCACGTGTATGTCCGCATCCCTGTCAGGACGGATGTAACCAGAACAAGCATGGCGAGTGCGTAAGCATTCACTGCGTAGAGCGTGTTGTCGGTGATCATATCTTAAACAATGTTGATAAATTCTTTGCTGCTCCGGCTGAGGAGACAGGAAAGAAAATAGCAATAATAGGTGCCGGTCCTGCCGGTCTTTCAGCTGCTTTCTATTTAAGAAAAGCAGGTCATGCGGTAACAGTATTTGACAAGATGGAAAAAGCCGGCGGAGTGCTTATGTATGGTATTCCGCACTATCGTCTTCCGAAGTCAATCGTTGAAAAATTTGCTGATGCACTTGCAGGCATGGGCATTGAATACAGGCTCGGCGTTGAGATCGGTGCTGATATCACTATGGAAGATATTGAAGCTCAGTATGACAGAGTATTCATCGGAACAGGTGCATGGAAGCAGCCTATTCTCGGTCTTAACGGTGAAGAACTGACACAGTTCGGTCTCAACTTCCTTGTAGAAGTAAACAAGTATCTCAAGAAGGTTGCTGAATTCGGAGATAACGTACTTGTATGCGGCGGCGGTAACGTAGCTATGGACGTTGCTCTTACAGCTGTACGCCTCGGCGCCAAGAACATCACTCTAGTCTGCCTTGAGAAGGAAGAGCAGATGCCGGCAGCTAAGGAGGAAATAGCCCGCGCTAAGGAAGAAGGCGTACGCATCATCAACGGCCGAGGACTTTCAAAGGTTATTGAAGAAAACGGTAAGGTTATCGGACTTGAAACAATGAAGTGCGTATCTGTATTTGATGAATATTACAGATTCAACCCGGTATATGACAATGAGGATAAGACAGTTATTGAAGCTGATACGATCATCCTTGCTACAGGCCAGAGAGTAGACCTTGACTTCTTAGGAGACAATTTTGCGGCTCAGATCAAGTCAAAGAGAGGCCTTGTAAAAGTTGAAGAAGGTACATATAAGACGGCCAATGACAACCTATACGGCGCAGGTGACGCTGTAACAGGTCCTAACATTGCTATCCGTGCTGTCGCAGGCGGTGCAGCAGCGGCAAGAGCAATCAGCGCATCTCTCGGAACAAAGATATCAAGAATTACAGATACCCGCCCGGTTCTCAGCTTTGATCCCGAGGGCGTTGAGGCGCGCATTGGAGTTGCGGACAAAGAGCTTCCTGTTGGTGAGAGAACGCTTACCGATGAAGATTCATCAACAATTTCTCTTGAGGAAGCTAAGAAGGAAGCAGGACGCTGCATGGACTGCGGATGTTATGCAGTAAGCCCGTCAGACCTTGCTCCGATGCTTATCGCTACAGGTGCTGATATCGTTACGACAAATAGAACTATCTCAGCAGATGAGTTCTTCCTGACATCACCGAAGAGTGCTGAGGTTCTGGGCGATGGTGAGATCGTTACCAGAATCGACATTCCGGTTGCCGGATATAAGACAAACTATCTTAAGTTCCGTCTCCGTGATGCGATCGATTTTGCTATCGTTGGAGTTGCTTCGGCAATCAAGGTGACCGACGGCAAGATCGAAGATGCAGCTCTTTGCTACAGTGGTGTTTCACCAATGCCGAGAAAGGATGATGCGGTAGCTGAATTCATTAAGGGTAAGGAGATCACCGTAGAACTGGCTGACGAAGCAGGTGCACTTGCAGTTAAGGATTGCATCACTCTTGCTAAGAACGCCTATAAGGTAGAAATCTTAAGAACTCTTGTCAGAGACAGTATTCTTGCAGCTAAATAATTGATTTTTTGACAGGGTAACGGCTTGTCCGATAGAATGAGACAGTATGGGATAGTGAGTTTGTTAACCAATACGCATTCATTGAAGAGGTAATGAAATGGATAATCGAGATTCTTTTGATATCTTTTTAGACGATAACAGCAAATACTGGTTTCAATCTGCTTACATCCAGAAGCTTTTCAGGAAAAGCCGTTATCTTGTCGAGCTTGATAAAAAAGAGATTCTGGCAAGTCCTGGAGATGACTTGCCGGAATGCTATTACGTTGATGACGGGGTGATAATCTCGTATGAATCTGACGGAAAGAACAGGCGTGTTTACGACTTTTTTGATAAAGGAATGTTCATTTTTCTTGAAGAGACACTTATGGATTATCAATGTGCGCTTACATATGAGGCACTTACTCCGGTCAGACTGTATTCAATTAACGCAGCCTTTGTCAAAAAACTGTGGAAATCGAACTGGATGTTTGCAAATCATTCTATGAAACAAATGTCAAGGGATTATTTCCTGATGCGAAGTCTGATAAGAAAAGAAACATGCCATAATGCCGATTGGCGGGTTTCCAATATTCTGATAGAGCTTGCGGTTAAAGAGGGTACGGTTCAAGGCGAAGAGATCTATCTTGCGCAAAAGCACAAAAAAATTCATCTGGCCAATATTCTACATATGAACCGCGTAACCTTTTATAAATGTTTTACGAATTTAGAGGAAGCGGATCTTTGTACGATTGTCAACGGCAGGATAGTGATCAAGAATTTAACACGACTTAAGGCTTATAGAGATTCTCTGGATAGAAAATAGAGAATCGAGGGAGGAAAAAAATGGATACTAACGCTCCAAAGATCACAGCTCGTTCATGGGTCAATGTAATTTTCCTTATGGTATTTACGGCCCTTATTACTTGTAACATGCTTGTTTATGCTGCTTGTACAACAACAGCACTTGAAGTTTTTAACTGCGGTATCGAACAGATGACCCTTCTTGCATCAGCAACATCACTTGTCGGTGTGTTTACCGGTATTATTTTCGGACGTATGCTTGATGCAAAAGATGTAAAAAAATGCGTGACGATCTTCCTTACAATAGGAACAGTATGCTTCTTTATCAGAGCATTCGTATTTGTTTTCGCAGTAACACTGGTACTTCAGTTCCTTGGTGCTTTCTGTGTCGGTATTTGTCAGGTAGGTGCACCGAAGATCGTTTCATCATGGTTCCCGCAGGAGAAGGTTGGATTTGCAACTCAGGTTCTTCTTGCAGGAGCGGGTATCGGACCGGTTTTCATTTTTGCTATAGGTACAGCACTCGGAATCAAGACATGCCTGCTTATCGTTGCTATCGCTTTCCTTGCGCTCCTTATTTTCTGGATCGTAGCCGGAGGAGAAGGCCCGTTTAAGAACAATGAGGAAATTGATCTTCCGAAGTCAGAAATAGCAAAGGTATATAAGAGCCCTACACTCTGGAAGCTTATTATTACTTACTCCGTATCAATTACCGCTTTCACAGTTATTAACTCGTATCTTATAAGCGCTTTCCTTGAAAAAGGACTGGATCCGACACAGGCAGGAATGGCCGGTACGGTTCTTAACCTGGCTCTTCTTGTAGGAGGATATCTTGCAGCGGCAGCTCTCGGTGCACTTAAAAAGTACAGACCGATCGTTATCCTGGTTGAGATCGGTTCTATAGTATTTTTCCTTCTTTCGTGGTTCACTCCTATCGGCGTGTCTACATGGGTATTTTTAGTACTGGCAGGTCTCTTCTTTGGAGGTTCGACGCAGCTTCAGGTATCGAGAATCCCGATGATCCCGATCACAGGCGAGTTCTCATCGAAGCTTATCGGTACAGCTAACGGCTTCGCTGAGACAATGAAGGGTATTATTGCATTCGTTACACCGAGCATCATCTCGTTTGCATGTGGAACTAACTTTAATGCAATCTTTATCGTGTTTGCGGCACTTTGCGCTGTAATCATTATCATTGGTGCTCTGTTCATTCCGGAGCTTGGTGAGGCAGCTGCAAAGAAGGCTAAATAATAGCACGTTAAAAACAATTAAATCCTGCCGGAGAATTAATGTCGTAAATTTAATATTTCCCCTTATTCAATATAAGGGGAAAAAATTTTTAAACAAAAACTTATGTTGTTTAGGCAACGTAAATTCGACACTTCGGTGAATATCTTGCAAACCTTGGATATTTATTCCCCTTATCCAATTTTGTGGTGAGGGGAATAATTTATAAAGAAAGGAAATAGTTGTTCAGGCAACGTTAAGCGATTGATATGGAGTCTAAATCTTTTAGAAATACATTTATCGCCGGTTTGCTTGTATTATTGTTTGCAAATACAATCGCAGCCGGTGCGGAATGGTGTACCGCAGCGCTTCAGAATATCTCAAATAATTTCCCGGATGTTTCCTACAGTGTTATTTCACTTATTCTGAATATCCCTAACCTGTGCGCTGCCGTATTATCTGTTGTTTCGGGTATGATAGTAAACAGAAAGATCGGATTTAAGCCGTTAATGCTCATCGCTATAGCATTCCATTGCGTAGGCGGTATCATACCTGCTTTCTTTGGCAGAACCTCCATAGGAATGGTTCTTTTCGGAAGATTCATCTTTGGAATCGGATATGGTCTCATGCAGGGCATAGGTATTTCAATGAGCTTCAAGCTGATCAAAGACGAAAAGCTGAGGGCTCATGCGATGGGTTGGGCTGTTGCTGCCCAGTATGCAATGAACCTTATCGCACAGCTTCTTGTCGGATTCCTCAGTGATATCCAGTGGTATTGGGCATTCTTTGTATACTTCTGGGGAATTCTTCCGTTTATAGTTGTTCTCATTTTCTGCCCCAGATTTGAGAAATCCCGCAAAGTGATTATTGATGCGAAGGGAAATAAGCAGGTTATTGATGAAGGGGAGTCACTTCTTACCACATTTAAGAAACTTCCTGCGACTGTATGGATCTTTTCAATATTTACTGCTGTTTTCATGTTCGCATATTATCCGTTTTTCCTGACGATCTCAAAGGTTGTCATGGAAAGAGGCTTCGGGACAGGCGGAGATACCGGTATTGCCATGACGTTTTATGCGGTATTCACAATTTTGGGAGGAGTTTTGTATGGATTCCTTCAAAAGCGTCTTAAGCATCTGACCCTTTGTGTATGCCTTATCGGCGTGGCAATAAGTATGCTGGGACTTTATTTTTCGACATCATTTACAATGGTTTGCTGCTGTACGGTGCTTTCGGGTATCATGTCTCCGGGTGTTATTCCGGCTTGCGTAAATGTTATCTACGGATCCGTACCGCTCAACAGATCATTCGTTGCATCGGGACTTGCCGCCTGCGGTGTAAATGCGGGTGCATTCTTTACGACTCCTTACCTGATTATTTTTGAAAAGCTTGGTAAGAGCACGGTTGACGCGCTTTTCGTATCCGCAATTATAATGGTGATCTTCGGATTTGTTACAATTACTTTCTGCAAGAGAGCAGACAGGGAAAAAGCCGAAAGAGAAGCGGCAGAGGTTAATGCCGGATCAGAATAATCTGTAAGAATGATTACATGCACCTTTGCTTATTTGCAGGGGTGCATTTTTTTGGAGGTGGCTATGAAACCAAGACCATTTTTTAATTCATCATCAGAAGATAAAAATAATAATGCAAATATAAGACAGGAATTTTCCTTAAATGTTCTGTCTGTCAGCCTGAAAGAGCTTAAATCGCTGGAAGAAAAAAGTGTTCTCATTGTCGGCTGTGACGAATTTGGAGGAACCGTGTCAGAGCTTCTGGCAAGGGCAGGGGTCGGAAGGATCGTTGTAATGGATAATGAGAAGGTGAAAATAACGGATGTTTACAACGAACTGCTTGCAAATGCCGAAAACATTGGTAAACTCAAGGTCTTTCTGGCAGAGGACAGGCTGAGGCTTATCAATCCGGGAATGAAAAATGATTTCTGGGTATCGGAAGTAAGGAGCTCGACTGTTGAAGCGGCTGTTTCCGGTAAGGATGCGGTGATCGCTTCAATAAGAGAAAAGGAAAAGGCGCTGATTCTGGAAAATGCATGTGAGAAAAAGAATATTCCGCTGATAATGATCAATGCTTATGAGTGGAGCGTTCAGGTTATTGTGTCGGTTCCGGGAAGTAAGGCGATCGAGAGGTTCCTTGGAGCAAATGAATTGCCGGAATTCTCTTCCACGCCGGGTTTTACTGCGTCGACGGCGGCCTCACTGGCATCGGCCGAAGCCCTGAAGGCGCTGACCGGAAGGAAGTCTGCAGCTACGGGAATGGTGATCAATTCGGACCTGGACAGTATGCGTCTTGAGGTTATTTCTCCGGACGAGGTCTGTGTGGTGAATAAAGACATAAGGATAACAATTAACAAATTTTGCGACAAACAGGAGATCACCGTAAGGAGAGGTACTTCAATCGCAGAGCTGGCTGATGCGGAAGGATTTGATCCCAATGGAGGATATGTATTTATCACAAGAAATACCAGGCTTGTAAGAGCTGCCGAGTACAGCACAACGATAGTTGAGGAGGGCGACCTCATCGGATTCCAATACAAATTCATTACGGGAGGCTGAGCCTCTGACTTATAGTTCAAAATCCCAATATTTCCATTTTCCACATTGTACACAAATAACATTTGTGCTACCATGACTGAAATGTAATTTGGGTTAGTCTGTGAAAATGTGGAGAAATTATGATCAGGAAAAAAATATCCGGTATTAAGAAACGGAAAGCTCTCGACAGTAGGATATTTTCCTGATGTATGGAAAGGCTGGAAATAAAGCCGGAGGTGTTCCGATTGCAGGATGAACGATATATTACTGTGACTTCCAACAGAAAAAAGATTCAGATCGGCATTTCAACGATCCTCTATGTGATCATGAAAAGGAATGACGCCGAGATCCATGTGGCCGGGAATAAGATATTTACGGTCAGGATGACGCTTAAAAAGCTGAAGGAGGAGCTGGGGGACGGCTTCCTTGCGGTGCACAGAAGCTGTCTGGTGTCGGTTATTGCCATCCATGATATCAAAGATAAGGTTTACCTGAATAACGGAGAGGCTCTGGATTATGTAGTAAGAAAAAAGAAGGCACTTCTTGAGGAATTGAAGAATAAACAAAAGATGATTATCGGAAGTTTTGGAGGAAGGGACACTCCTGAGACACAGGAGGATTATTTCAGATATTTCAGAAGCTTTGATGATATGCCGTTTGCTTTTACCGATATTGAGATGGTATTTAATGAAAAGCGCCATGCGGTGGACTGGATATTCAGGTACGGAAATCAGGCGCTGGCGAAGCTGGAAAAGCTCCCGCTTCAGAAGCTGATCGGAAGCTCTTTCAGCAGTCTTTTTGAAAATATGGATTCGAAGTGGCTCAGGAGCTACGAACGGGCGGCCCTCTACGGAGAGAAGCTGGAGATAGTCGATTACAGTCCCGAGATAGACACTTTTCTAAAGGTTATATGCTTCCCAACCTTCAAGGGCCATTGCGGATGCATTCTTTTTGACATCACAGACATAAATATTACCGGCAGCGGAGTTGACAAGACTAAGCTGCCGGACTGAGTATGGGAATCCCGCAAGCGGGATTCCTTTTTTTCGTCTATAGGATTAGGGGAGGTCAAAAGGCGTGTTTGTAAATATTGGATTTTGTTTGGACCTTGAAAAATTATTACGAATTGAAAATATAATAAGTAAATGATGCCTGCCAAGGCAGGAATCCATAATAAAGGCACGCCGGCTGGATTTAAATGATGCCTGCCAATCCGGGAATTGGTCCGGCACTAATCCAACATCAAACCACACCAACCGCCTACTGATCCGGCACTAAAGAGAGTTGAATAGACATTGAATAGGAGAAGCCTGTTTTTTGACTTTCTGTCCCTGATTATCGAACTATTTATCACATATCAACGTCGATTCGTCACATATTTGTTGAAGGTTTTCAAAGAAAATGTTAGTTTTATTATGTATACTTGCGCATATATATACATGCAGTATGTATATCTGCGGGTCAGGGGAGAAACTTGTATTAAATAAGGTTTTATTATAAAGGGGTAGGTCATGAAAAACAGAAAGTCCGGGTCAAGATCAAGTTCGATCAGCTCAATTACCTGGATGACGAGAGCGATAAAGTGAGCTATAATGTGACTTTCACAGTTACAAATACCAGAAATGATGTATCCGAGCCGTCAACATTCATTCTTTCCGACATCGATATCGGAAAGGAAAACGGTGAGGACGTAATAAAGGAAACCGTATTCGGAAGCTGCGATGTACCTTCGGTAAGGCCGGGAGATGAGAAAAAGGTTCGGTTTAAGGTGGAGATTCCTAAGGAATACTTCGGAAAAAATGTATTCCATCTGGCACCGATAGGCGGAGCGATTTATTATAATTATGATCCGGAAAATCCTGAAGGACAGGCGATGGCTGAGGCATTTACGGATTATGTTCAGGCATCCGAAGCGCCGGTGGCACAAGATGTTACGCAGGAGAGTAGCAAAAACATTCAGGTGGGACAGAGCTGCGACCTGAAGATTAAGATCGAACCGCTGAATGCAAAATTATTTGCGAATCTTTCATATGAAAGTTCCGACCCCTCTGTGGCGACTGTGGATGAGAACGGTATCATTACCGGAATAAAGGAAGGAAAGTGTGCGATCATCGTCACCTCCGCAAACGGAATAAGAAGAGAGACGGAGCTTACTGTCACCAAGAACCCGGGCGGCGACGGAGGCGAGGATTCAGATCCATCATCTCCGGGCGACGACAACAAGCCTTCACCGGGAGGAGACGATCAGGGGAATGATGTTCCCGATATTTCCGGCGGAAGCGAAAGACCGGACAATTCAGGAACAGCCGGAAGCGGAACGGATAAAAAGAGCAATATCTTTACAGGGGACCGCAGTCCGGTCATGCTTATTGTCTTTGTGCTGATAATATCCGGCGGCGTGATCGCTGTAATACTTGTATCAAAGAGAAGGAAAGAGAAATAAGCGTTATATGAAAAGGAAGAGACTTTTAAACCGATTGGAACTGGTATTGTTCTGCGCCGTTATGGGTGCATGCTCGGGAGCTGTTCTCTGGATATTTCTGAAAATTATTCAGTTGGGGACAGAGCTTTTCTGGTCATATCTGCCGGGGGTATTGAATGCCCCCGCATGGTATCCGGTTGCGGTATGCACGATAGGCGGTGCTGTCATCGGTTTGTTTAGAAAGAGGTTCGGGGATTATCCTCAATCCATGAAAACAGTCATAGGAACGGTAAAAAAGACCGGAACATATCCGTACAGGAAAATTGTCGTTATTCTTATCGGGGCGGTCCTGCCGCTGGTCATCGGAAGCAGCGTAGGTCCCGAAGCCGGAATGATAGGCGTGATAGTTGCCCTGGGATGCTGGGTCAATGAAAATGTGAAATTTGCCGGTAAGAATGCGAGACTGTATTCGAATGCGGGAATGGCGGTTTCACTGTCGGTTCTCTTTGCATCGCCCCTTTTCGGACTGTTCTCCGTTGTGGAAAATGAAGGAGGACTTTTAACGGGAGAAGGTGATGATGAAGATTCCGAGCCGAAGATTCTGATCTACGGAGTTTCAATAGTAGCGGCTCTCGGTATCGTGATGCTTTTGAACATGGTATTCGGCAAGGTTTCCGAGGGGTTTCCGAGCTTTGAGAATGTGGCTCCGGATAAATGGGATATTCTGATGATCCTTGTCTATCTTATCTGCGGAATAATACTCGGACTCTTTTTTGAGGAGTCGGAAAAATGGTTTGAAAAGCTGCATGAAAAGATGCCTCCGGTGGCAGGGGAGATAATAGCCGGACTGGTTCTCGGTATTGCCGCGGCGCTTCTTCCGGTGATACGGTTTTCCGGGGAGAGCCAGATGGCGGTCCTTATTACGGATTATGCGAAGTATGCTCCGGCAGCGATGATCGGAATCGCTTTTTTGAAGGTGCTGCTCACGAATATGTGTATTCAGATGGGGCTTAAGGGAGGACACTTCTTTCCGCTTATTTTTTCCGCAGTGTGTCTGGGATACGGTGTTTCGCTGCTTGCATTTCCAATGAACGCATCGCATGCGGTATTTGCGGCAGCTGTCACGACTGCGGCTTCGCTGGGAGTCTCCATGAAGAAACCGCTGGCCGTCACCTGTCTTTTATTTATATGCTTCCCGGTGAGAATGGGAATGTGGATACTTTTGGCAGCACTTATTGCAGGTCAGGCAGGACGGCTTAAGAGGGGACGGACTAATGAAAAATAACAAAAAAGCACATAAGAAAACACTTCGTACAGTATTAAAACGCACGCATTTTTTTGAGGTCCTGGGAGTTTACCTTCTGGTATTTATGGCGTTTGCCTTTGTGATATTCCGGCATGAGGATGTGTTTCCTACATACGGCTCCGCACTTTGGTACTGCTTCGAGCTTGTGACGACAATAGGCTTCGGTGAGCTGGTTGCGGTGACGAGGCTCGGAAGACTATTGAGTATTCTGCTTTCGGTATATTCCATCGGAATGATAGCAATTATTACGAGCACGGTGGTCACCTACCATCAGACGAAGCTTAAAATGCAGGAAAATGATGCGTTGATCCTTTTTATGGACAAGCTGGAAAGGCTCCCGGAGCTTGATGAGGAAGAGCTCAGAAAGATTTCGGAGAAGATAAAGGAGCTGAGATCCTGATGATCTTAGCTGCAAGATATTGATAATTATTGGCATTGCGGGTGAAAGACGTCTGAGGTGACCCCTAAAAGTTAGACTTTTAAGCGTAGCAGTTTTATTGGCTGCTACGCCTATTTTATGCAGCCAAGGCAGAGAGCCTGTATTCAACCGGACTCATCCAACCAAGTTTCTCT
>JBMNQZ010000037.1:0-19901 GCA_050944395.1 Lachnospiraceae bacterium | reverse complement strand
TATACCTTGCGGATCTTGCATCGGAAATGAATCTATCTATTCCGGATACTTCAAGAGCCGTAAAAAAACTGCAGGAAAAAGGGTATGTCTCATGGATGCTTGATGAAAATAAGGAGAAGACATACATAGCTCTCACGAAAAATGCCGTGGAGATGTCCGAGAGGCAAAAAGAAAAGATTGCGAGTGCGTATGAAAAAATTGTTTCCGAAATAAGTAAAGAGGATCTTGAAACAACTGTCCGTACCCTTGCTTCAATCAGTAAAATGATTGGAACAGGTAATTGATGAGCGGAACATAACGATTCTGTTTGAAAAATTCGGATAAAAATATTTGCAATACACGGATAATGCAATGCCGGTTATCGATCTTTGGGTCGGTGACCGGCTTTTTTTTAGAGGATTGCTCTAAGATTTTCCGTCAAACAAAATGTTTGGCTGAGGATATGAGCTCCCACGATAGGAATTATATTGCAAAAGCGATCGTGATTACGCAACTAAGTGAATCGAAGAATGCCTGCCATCCTGGAAAATCAAAATTAAGGCACGCAAATCCGCGTCAAATGATGTCCGCCAAGGCAGGAAGCCGAAATCAAGGCATTAAAGCCGGCATGTGAGAGTGCCCATATCAGCAGTGTGAAAACCGCTAGGACGCAATCAGTCCCGGCAGTCTTTTCATGATCTTGCAAAATAAAAATACCGGTATGCCGATAAAGTGGAACCTGCTCCAAAAACTGAAGGCCGGAAGTACACTTCATATGTTATAATCATATCAGACGCCGGATATGCCAAATGCCGGATATGCCGGACGCCGGATATATCAGACGCCGGATATGCCAAATGCAGGATACGCCAAATGCCGGATACGCCGGACGCCGGATATGCCAAATGCCGGATACATCAGACGCCGGATATGCCAAATGCCGGATACATCAGACGCCGGATATACCAGGCGCCGAATATATAATACTCCGGACATGGGATAATCCGGCCTGCCGGTGATGCACATAAATTATTTCATAAAAAAATCCGGGAATACGAGGAAAAACAAAAATGAATTCTTATTCAAAAATCAGAAAAAATAAAATATATAAATTTATTCTTGCATTTTTGATACTTTTACCGACAGTCACCGCGCTTTATGGCTGCGGGGGCATTTCCGGGGAATTGACGAAATATTTGACGGGTGAGGATTCTTATGATGACTCCGATCACCGATCCATAGCTAAGGATCAGGATGCGGCCGATTATCAAACACAGGATACTTTAAGTGATAAGTACCGGGACATCTCCGCTGAAGACAAAGAACCGGCGGGAATGGATGAGGAAGCATTTCCGTTTTACGCCTTGCTTACCGACGAGAAAAAGGTGGTTTACGAGGAGACCCTTTCCTGTATTGAAAACGGTCAGAGCGGATTTATTCCCTCCTATGAATTAAGCGAGGAAGCGGTGGGTACGATATTGAACTACATTTATTATGAGCAGCCCCAGCTTTTCTGGTTTGAACCCAATGAATGCACTGTGACAGTTGATCTCAGTTCGGAAAAGGTCACGGAAATAAATATCGGATATAACGATCTGGCCGATGATCTTGAGGGAAACCGGAAGCTTGTGGAAGATACCGCAGATCAGATTTTGAGTGATGCTGAAGGTCTTTCCGATGTGGAGGCGGAGCGGTATTTCCATGATTATATATGCCGGACAGTCACATATCGGGAAGGAACCTATGATCAGAACATCTACAGCGCATTTGTGGAGAACAAAACGGTATGTGCGGGATATACAAGGGCTATGCAGTATCTTATGATGAAACGGAACGTTCCTTGCTTTTACTGCATAGGCATGCTTTTTGATGAGGAAAAGAACGACTGGGACTATCATTCATGGAATATTATCAGGTTAAACGGAAATTATTATAATTGCGACATTACCTGGGATGATTTTTACAATGAAGCGGATAAATACCCTTCCTACATATCTTATGAGCATTTCAATAGTCCGGATGCGCAGTATGAAATAGACGGTGAAAATGATCTCGGACGCATGAGAAGCGGAGACGGAAACCTGCTGCCGTCGTGCAGTCTTGATGATCTGAATTATCAGGCGCTTTACGGAACGGAATGGGAGTATGATGTGATCGGACAGCTGGGCCTTGACTGTCCGTATATGATAGATTCGGTTGAGGCATATTTTGAATTTCTTTCCTCCGAGTCCATTGCCAGAGGAATCGGAAACCACACATTTACCTTCCTTATAAAAGGAATAGATGTAGTGGAAAAAATCGGAAATCTCTCAGAGGACGACTACATTGATAATCTTCTGGATCCTGTGGAAGACAGTCTTGGAAACTCAGGCTGGTCGGGAATAACCTGGAAGTATCAATACAATCCGCTGTGGCCGGGGGATGAATATGTTTATATGGAGTATCAATTGGATTTTTGCTGATTTTTCTGCTGACCGGTAAGGAAGGATATGATATTGTCTGTTATAATTGCAAAAAGACGGACTCATTTTTGATACGGAATATAGAAATCAAAAATCACATCGTTTTTTTCTGTAATTTATTGATATCTTTTGGTAGAATTAAAGGATAATCAGTATCAATGTGAACATTTATATCATTTATTGGAAAAAATTGGGGTAAAAGATGATTGATTATACGGAAGGATCGGGTAAACAGTATCATACGGGTGTCGGACCGCAGGATATCGGAAAGTATGTCATACTTACGGGAGACCCCAAGCGCTGTGCGTCAATAGCAAAATATTTTGATGAAGCGGAAATGGTATCCGATGTAAGGGAATTTGTCACATTCACGGGGAGCCTTGAGGGAGAGAAGGTGAGTGTGACTTCAACCGGGATAGGCGGCCCCTCAGCGGCGATCGCCATTGATGAGCTGGCAAAGTGTGGCGCTCACACTTTTATCAGAGTGGGAACCTCGGGCGGAATGCAGGACGAGGTTGTCGGAGGAGATATAGTGATAGCGACCGGTGCGATCAGAATGGAGGGAACCAGCAGGGAATTTGCGCCGATAGAGTACCCTGCAGTGGCGGATTTTGAAGTGGTGAGCGCGCTTAAACGTGCAGCATCAGAAAGCCGTGTCAGACATCATGTGGGGGTTGTCCAGTGCAAGGACAGCTTTTTCGGGCAGCATGAGCCGGAAATAATGCCGGTGAGCTATGAACTTGAAAACAAATGGAATGCGTGGATACGGATGGGATGTCTGGCATCTGAGATGGAATCTGCGGCACTTTTTATTGCAGGGAGCTTTCTCAGAGTCAGGACCGGAGCCTGCTTCCTGGTAGTTGCTAATCAGGAAAGGGCAAAAAAGGGACTTCCGAACGAGCAGGTTCATGATACAAATGAGGCAGTGAAGGTTGCGGTTGAGGCTTTGAGAAGCCTTATTATAGAAGACAGGATCCGTAGGGATGATTTATGAGAAGATCGAGATTAGGTAGAAAAATATTTATTTGCATGCTTGCTGTATCCCTGGGGGTTGTAATCTTCATTTATATTGCCGCATATATACAGATGAGCAAGATGGTCTCTGCAGCTGACGAGACCGGAGAGAAGATAAGCGAGGTGGCAGCGGATAGGAGCTCCGATGAGCTGATACTTCTTTCAAAGCAGTATATGACCAGAATTGCAGCCGCGAACGCCGCAAAGCACAATATTATTTTCAACCGGGTCGCAGGGGAGATTTCGGGAATATCGGGAACGATAACTTCACTGTATGAGGAACCCGGTAAGATTGCCGGTTTTATTCCTCCGGAGTTTGGGGCGACAAAGGACGGTGAGCTCATGGGCCGCGGGACCGTGGTTCAGGGCGTCGATCGGACACAAGATATCATGAACGAGCTTCAGACGATATCGGGAGCGGAATATTCCGCAAAGGAGATATATGATTCCGACGATATTATCAACAACATTCTCATCGGGACCGAAAGCGGATTATTTTACAGATATTCCGACTATAACTCATTCAACTCGGATTATGATCCCAGAGTAAGGGACTGGTACGTGAATGCGATAAATAATCCCGGGAAGATAATGTGGTCTGATGCCTATGTGGACAGCTACGGAAAAAATGTTGTGACCTGCAGTGTTACATTCAATGATGAAGCGGGAAATGTAGCCGGAGTTGTGGCATCGGATATCCTTATCGAAGATATGCTCTCGGATATTTTGGATTCCGAGATAAATGATGAGTATTCGTTTATTCTGAATGAAAAAGGGTTTTATATCGCCCACCCATCCTTCGGAGAGGAAGGCTTTGTAATGAGACCTGTCGAAGAGGGAAATGATGAGATCGCATATATTGTCAACAAGATGCGCGCCGGAAATAACGACTGTACAAGGTATGAGGAAGGCGGGGAGACCATGTATGTCGCATACGCCCCGATCTCGGGAACGGGATGGTCCCTTGGCATGGTATTTTCCGAAAAGTCAGTGACTTCGGCCGTGGAGACGACGAAGGTTTTGATAGCAAACAACACCCAGTCCGCTCAAAAAGAGATGAGACAGCTGGTGAAATATGCGGAGAGGCTTTTTAATCTTGTTGTCCTGCTGTGCATCGTGCTGGTAGCGATC
This sequence comes from Lachnospiraceae bacterium, assembly GCA_050944395.1. GTDB lineage: Bacteria > Bacillota > Clostridia > Lachnospirales > Lachnospiraceae > Chordicoccus. The sequence goes on along the minus strand of JBMNQZ010000037.1, from coordinate 15,315 downwards.
ATTTCCTACGTGCTTGCAATGAAGATCAAACGCCCCATCGACAAGGTGATCGCAGGAGCGAAGCGCATGGGAAAGGGTGACCTTGACACCACTATTGAAGTGGTCGGAAACGATGAGATCGCATCCCTCGGAAATTCCTTCAATATGATGGCAGCCGATCTCAAAAATTATATCCGCAATCTGACGGAAGTTACCATGGAGCGAGAGAGAATAGGCGCGGAGCTGGATGTCGCCACAAAGATCCAGGGAGATATGCTGCCGAGTATTTTCCCGGCATTTCCCCAGAGAGAGGAATTTGACCTGTTTGCATCCATGAATCCGGCAAAAGAAGTAGGTGGAGACTTCTATGATTTCTTCATGACAGATGATACCCATCTTGCTCTTGTGATCGCCGATGTCTCGGGTAAAGGCGTTCCAGCCGCTCTTTTCATGGTGATCTCAAAGACGCTTATCAAGAATGAAGCCCAGAATCATTCCTCGCCTTCGGAGATCCTGGAGGGAGTGAACAGGCAGCTGTGTGAAAACAACGGCGAGGAAATGTTTGTCACCGTCTGGCTCGGTATTGTCGACATTACCTGCGGTAAAATGACCTGTGTCAATGCCGGACATGAATATCCGATAATAAAGCGAAACGGTGGTGAGTTTGAAGTACTCAAGGATAAGCACGGCTTTGTTCTTGGCGGAATGGAATTCTCAAAATACCGTGATTATGAGATAAGTCTGGAGAAAGGTGACACCCTGTTTGTATATACGGATGGTGTTCCGGAAGCCCAGAATTCTGACAACGATCTTTTCGGCCTTGAGAGGACGTGCAGTGCGCTTAATGAAAACTCATCGGCTTCTCCGAGAGAAATCATTACGAACCTCAAGGTATCAATTGATGAATTTGCAGGTGATGCTGCACAGTTTGATGATATTACCATGCTCTGCTACACACAGATGAAGTGATGAAAGGGGAAAAAATGAAGCTGCTTAGAAAAGAGAAAAGGTACTGTCCGCGCTGTACCGACAACCATGTCGTCAAGATAGTATCCCAGACAAAAAGAGCTGTTATAAAGGGTGTTGAGTTTAATTATGAGGCTGAGGCGCTCTATTGTGACACAAACGACAGTTATGCTGTGGATGCGGAAATGGCTGGCAGAAACGATACTGCCATGAAAGATGCATACAGAGCTGAGATCGGGCTTCTGACTTCGGAGGACATTATCGAGATGAGGAAGCGTTACGGAATAAGCCAGAGAGATCTTTCTGTGGTGCTGAGCTGGGGACTTAAGACAATTACCAGATATGAGAGCCACCAGATTCAGGATGCGGCGCATGATGCGATACTTAGAAAGCTTGATTCGGATCCGGAGTGGTTCCTGGAACTTCTTGATAAGAACAGGGACGGCCTTTCGGAGAATGCGTATGAAAAATACAGAAAAGCCATCCTGAAAAGGTATGCCTCCCTTGCGGATGAATATATGCGAAAAGCTATTGCGGCAAAGGAGCTTGCGGAGTAAATGTGGCTTCGGGCATTTTATGCTGATATCACCGCGCTGTCCGATCCCGGCCTTTTTCAACTATATTATTCTGAGATGAATGAGCACCGCAGAAAAAGGATAGACCGCCTGGAAAGAACTGACGCGAAGGCAAGGTCTCTTGGTGTGTCCGTTCTTCTTAATCGGGCACTTGAAAGGTGCGGAAGAGTGGAGCTTTCGGAGAGAGTATCCTCCGATGAAAACGGAAAGCCTGTGATATCCGGATGCGGCAGCATACACATCGGTCTGTCCCATTCCGGATGGCGGGCCATGTGTGTTATTTCCGACGGCAAATGCGGCTGTGATGTTCAGAAGAAGGGGAAGCCGAGAATGAATGTCGCAAAACGTTTTTTTGCGGCGGAAGAGTACGAAGTCCTGATGGATATAAAAAATGAAAGATCAAGGACCGATCGTTTTTTCGAGCTTTGGACTCAAAAAGAGAGCTATGTCAAGGCTCTTGGGACCGGAATAGGTACTCCTTTTTATTCTTTCGGATTTGATACATCTTCGGATGGATACAAAAGAGTTATCGATAATAGCGATGCCGGTGAATACATGGTTAAAAGCTTTGATGTGGAACAGGAGTACGCCTGCTGCGTGTGCGGTGAACGGCGTGCTTTTCCCTGTGATAATATTGAAAAAATAGAATTATTCTGATTTTGGAGGACAGATTTATGGAATATCGTATAGAACATGACTCAATGGGGGAAATGAAGGTTCCCAAAGACGCACTTTGGGGAGCACAGACACAGAGAAGCTGTGAGAATTTCAGGATAGGTGTCGGAATAGAGACTATGCCCCCGGAGATCATTCATGCTTTCGGAATTCTTAAGAAGGCGGCGGCAAGGGTGAATCATGTTCTTCAGCCGGCAAGAATGACGGACGAAAAGCTTGAGGCTGTCGAGAAAGCATGTGACGAAGTCATTGACGGTCTCCTTAATGAACATTTTCCGCTGGTTGTCTGGCAGACGGGATCGGGTACCCAGTCCAATATGAATACGAATGAAGTAATAGCAAACCGCGGCAATATTATTGCCGGGAAAAAGCTGCTTCACCCGAACGATGATATAAATATGAGTCAGTCGTCCAACGATACATTTCCATCAGCCATGCATATTGCGGCGGTTATCGCACTGACCGACGGAGTTATTCCCGCAGTGCGCCGTCTCATAGATACAATGAAAAGGCTTGAGGATGAGAATCGTGGAATCATTAAGAGCGGAAGAACACATCTGCAGGATGCCGTTCCGATAAGCTTTTCCCAGGAAATAAGCGGATGGAGGAGCTCTCTTGAAAGGGATGCCGAGCTTATTGAAAAGTCTGTTGATCCACTCTGCGAGCTTGCTCTCGGCGGAACTGCAGTGGGAACCGGACTTAACGCTCCGGAAGGGTTCGCAGAAAATGTTGCCTCAGAGGTGGGAAGAATCACCGGAAAGGCTTTCAGAACTGCGGAAAATAAATTTCATTCTCTCACCTCAAAGGATGAGATCGTATTTGCACACGGCGCATTAAAGGCGCTTGCCTGCGATCTGATGAAGATCGCAAATGATGTGAGATGGATGGCCTCGGGTCCCAGAGTCGGTATAGGAGAGATCTTTATTCCGGAAAACGAGCCGGGCTCATCGATCATGCCGGGAAAAGTAAACCCGACACAGTGTGAGGCGGTTACAATGGTGGCAGTTCAGATTATCGGAAATGATACTGCGGTTGCAATGGCGGCTTCCCAGGGCAATTTTGAGCTGAATGTATTTATGCCGGTCTGCATATATAATTTCCTCCAGTCTGCAAGGCTTCTCAGGGAGGCGATGATCTCGTTTGAGAAGAACTGCGTATCGGGAATCAGGCCGAACGCGGAAAAAATGAAGGAAAATCTCGATAATTCCCTCATGCTCGTGACGGCGCTTAATCCTTATATCGGATATGAGAATGCCGCTCAGGTGGCAAAAAAAGCCTATAAAGAAAATCTTTCTTTAAAAGAGGCCTGTGTTGAACTGGGATTTTTGAAGGCCGAGGAGTTTGACAGGATAATAAGACCGGAAGAGATGGTCTGATCATGAAAAATATATCCAATGATATAAAAAACGGAGATTTTAAACATATTTATCTTCTTTTCGGAAACGAATCGTATCTGAGAATCTGGCACAGAAATAAGCTTGTGAATGCGATAGTGCCACCGGATGATAATATGAACAGAAGCGTTTTTTCGGGAAAGAATATCGATGAGCAGGAGATTATTGATATAGGAGAAACTCTGCCTTTCTTTTCCGAAAAACGTCTCATTTTCATCCGGGACAGCGGATTTTTCAAATCTGCTCCGGAAAAACTGGGTGAATATCTTAAGAATATTCCGGATTATCTGTATGTGGTTTTTGAGGAGACTGAGATAGATAAAAGAAGTGCTCTGTACAGATATGTAAGCAAGCACGGATATGCATCGGAATTTGAAAAACAGAGTGATTCATACCTGCTTACTTGGATTGGACGCATAATAGCCGGGGAGGGGAAGAAGATAAAATGGCCGGATGCCGAGTATTTTCTTTCAAGAGTCGGAACGGACATGAATACGATATCCCTTGAGCTGGATAAGGTGATCAACTTTATCGGTGAGAGGGAGATCATTTCCCGGGAAGATATAGATTCGGTGACCGTTCAGGTCCTGGATGACAGGATCTTTGATATGATAAGGGATATTTCTTCCGGAAAAAGGCAGGAGGCCTTGAGAAACTATGCCGATCTGATGGCGCTCAAGGAGCCCCCGCTGAAAATTCTCGCACTTCTTGAGCGTCAGTATAACCACCTTCTGAGGACTTTTGAACTCAGAAAAAAGGGGATTCAGGCAGCGGACATCGCAAAGCGCATCGGAGTGCCGGCGTTTGCGGTGAGAAATTACATTGATTGTATGGGAAGGTACACAAGGGAAGAACTCTTGTATGCACTGGAAAAATGCGCCTCGACGGAGCAGGATATTAAGACGGGAAATATTAACGACAGAGTCGGGATCGAACTTCTTATCATTGAATTTTCTTCGTTAAACAAAAAAATCGGACGGTGAGATCGTCCGATTTTTGAGTCTTAATTGAAATTATGCTTCCATTTTATTTACGGCTTTTGCCATACGAGAGATTTTTCTGGATGTTGTATTTTTCTTATATACACCCTTTGAAGAAGCTTTTCCCATATCGCTTTTGAAAGCGTTGAGAGCTTCGTTAGCTGCAGCTTTGTCGCCTGATTCGATAGCGGCATAAACTTTCTTTACAGAAGTCTTTACTTCTGATCTTACAGCTTTATTTCTCTCTGCTCTTTTACGGTTAGTAAGAACTCTCTTTTTTGCAGATTTGATATTAGCCAAAATGTTTTCCTCCCATATTATTTTTCTCGCATCCTGCCGCGGCAAGACACGGGAACCGCGGTGGAAACATACAGCAATTATCATATTCTAAAGAAGAGTTTATGTCAATGATATTTTTTAAAAACAGGAAGTTTTTTGCTCTTTTCTTTACTTGACCGTCCCTGTTTGTTAATATAACTATGTATGTTTACAGACAAATAATATTCATGAGGTATGACGATGAATCAGGAAAATATAAGGAATTTTTGTATTATAGCCCATATCGACCATGGTAAGTCAACACTTGCGGACAGAATTATTGAGATGACAGGACTTCTGACCGAGAGAGAAATGCAGTCCCAGGTACTTGACAACATGGAACTTGAGCGTGAGAGGGGCATTACCATAAAAGCCCAGACTGTCAGAACAGTATATAAGGCTGATGACGGTAAGGAATATATTTTCAATCTGATCGATACGCCGGGTCACGTGGATTTTAATTATGAGGTTTCGAGAAGTCTTGCGGCCTGTGACGGAGCTGTGCTGGTAGTGGATTCTACTCAGGGTGTCGAGGCGCAGACACTGGGAAATGTGTATCTTGCACTTGACCACGATCTCGAGATAGTGCCGGTGATAAACAAGGTGGATCTGCCCAGTGCCGATCCCGATGCCGTTGCGCAGGAAATAGAGGATATTATCGGAATCGAAGCGATGGATGCACCGAGAATCTCCGCCAAGACCGGCCTCAATGTCCATGAGGTGCTGGAGGCGATAGTGAAGAAGCTTCCGGCTCCTTCGGGGGATGAAAAAAAGCCTCTGAAGGCCCTGATCTTTGATGCGCTTTACGATGCGTACAAGGGAGTCATCGTTTTCCTCAGAGTATTTGACGGAAGCTTTAAGAAGGGTTCCAGGATTAAGATGATGGCCACCGGGGCGGTCTTTGAGGTGACAGAGGTCGGAACCTTCGGACCGGGACAGTTCATTCCCTGCGAAATGCTTGATGCCGGTATGGTTGGATATATGACCGCGAGCATAAAGGAGCTGAAAGAGACAAGGGTCGGCGATACCATTACGGGTGCAGATAATCCGTGCGATGAAGCACTTCCGGGCTATAAGGCGGTTCTTCCTATGGTTTACTGCGGAATTTATCCCGCAGACGCCGCAAAATATTCGGATCTCAGAGATGCCATAGAAAAGCTGCAGCTGAACGATGCTGCCCTCATTTATGAACCGGAGACTTCTCTTGCCTTAGGTTTCGGATTCAGGTGCGGTTTTCTGGGACTTCTCCACCTGGATATTATTACGGAGAGGCTTCAAAGAGAATATGATCTCGACCTGGTGACAACAGCTCCGTCTGTTATCTATAAGGTTTACAAGACCGACGGAACGATGATAGAGCTCACAAATCCGTCGAATCTTCCGGATCCGTCCGAGATCGAATATATGGAGGAGCCGGTGGTAAATGCGGAGATAATGGTAACTTCGGAATATATCGGATCAATTATGGAGCTATGCCAGAAGAGGCGCGGCATTTACGAGAGTACAGAGTATCTTGATACCACACGTGCGGTCCTTAAATATAAAATGCCGCTCAATGAGATAATATATGACTTTTTTGACGCTCTCAAGAGCAGGTCCAGGGGATATGCCTCGTTCGACTACGAGCTTGCGGGATATCAGAGAAGCTCCCTTGTCAAGATGGATATTCTGGTCAATAAGGAAAATGTGGATGCATTGTCCTTTATTGTATTTGCCGACAACGCTTACGACAGGGGTTCAAAAATGTGCAAAAAACTCAAGGATGAGATTCCGAGGCAGCTGTTTGACGTTCCGATCCAGGCTGCGGTGGGCGGCAGGATAATTGCGAGGGAGACCGTAAGGCAGCTGAGAAAAGACGTGCTTGCTAAGTGTTACGGCGGCGATATTTCCAGAAAGAAAAAGCTTCTTGAAAAACAGAAGGAAGGAAAGAAGAAAATGCGTCAGATCGGAAATGTTGAGATACCCCAGAAGGCTTTCCTGGCGGTTCTCAAGCTGGATGACGAGTAATGAAGTCACTTGGTATTTATATTCATATTCCTTTCTGCATCAGAAAATGCGAATATTGTGATTTTCTGTCCTTTTCCGCCGATGAGGATGCAAGAGCGCGATATGTAAAAGGACTTGTCTGCGAGATCGAGACCGAGGCTGAAAAATACAGGAATTATGAAGTGGAGTCGGTATTTATCGGAGGCGGCACTCCTTCTGTTCTAAAAAGGGAAGAGTTGGAGAGCATCGCGAATGCGATAAGCCGGAATTACAATATCGCAAGGGGAGCGGAAAATGCCTGTGAGTTTACGGTGGAGATGAACCCGGGCTCAGGGCATGCCGGATTTTTTGATTTTCTATCGGAAAATCCGCTGGTGAATCGGGTGAGCATCGGTCTCCAGAGCGCAAACGATGATGAGCTTAAGGTTCTGGGGCGGATTCACAGCTATTCTCAGTTTCTCGACACATTTGAACGCGTGAGGATGTCGGGAATTGACAATATTAATGTTGATCTGATCTCCGCAGTGCCCGGCCAGAGTGAAAAGAGCTTCATGGAAAGCCTGGAAAGGACTTTGTCCCTGAAGCCTGAGCATATCAGTGTATACAGCCTGATAATTGAGGAAGGGACGCCTTTTTTTGAGAGATATGAAAACGGCACGCTTGAGCTTCCCGATGAAACGGCCGAGAGGTCGATGTATCACAATGCCTCGGACCTTCTTAAAAGGGAGGGATTTGTTCATTATGAGATCTCAAATTTTGCCCGCCCCGGATACCGGTGCCGTCATAATCTGAGGTACTGGGAACGCGGCGATTACGCCGGGTTTGGAATAGGTGCCGCGTCGCTTGTGGGAAACAGGCGTTGGAGGAATACTTCCGACATTGATCTATACATTCGTACATTTTGTGCCAGGCACCTTTTTAACAAAAATGTGCCTGAGGAAGGGAGCGTCCGCAGGGATGAGCAGCTTCTTGACAGAAATGAATGTATGGAGGAGTTTATTTTCCTCGGCTTGAGAAAGATTGAGGGAATTTCCCAAGAGGCTTTTTACGACACTTTCAAAGTTGACATAAATTCTAGATATGGCAGGATTATTCAAAAAATGATATCCCGGGGATTGCTGGAAAAAAATGGGGATTTTATCCGTCTTACAAGAAGAGGAATCGATATTAGCAATACCGTGATGTGCGAATTTATAGGAGAATAAGTTAACATAATGCTAAAAAAGCAATATATTACCGTAAGGGGTGCCAGGGAGAATAATTTAAAAGGCATCAATATAGATATTCCGAGGGAGAAGCTGGTGGTGTTTACCGGCCTTTCGGGCTCGGGCAAATCATCCCTGGCTTTTGATACCATATACGCGGAAGGGCAGAGGCGCTATATGGAGTCGCTGTCATCATATGCCCGGCAGTTTCTGGGACAGATGGAAAAGCCTGATGTGGAGAGCATTGAAGGACTTCCACCTGCGATTTCTATTGACCAGAAATCCACAAACAGGAACCCAAGATCAACTGTGGGAACGGTGACGGAAATATATGATTATCTGAGGCTTCTTTTTGCAAGGATCGGAATACCTCACTGCCCGAAATGCGGGAGACGCATAAGCAGAATGACTGTTGACGAGATGGTTGACCGAATCATGGAGCTGCCCGAGCGGACTAAGCTGATGCTGCTTGCGCCTGTTGTCAGAGGGCGGAAGGGAAGGCATGAAAAAGTTCTGGAAAATGCGAAAAAGAGCGGATTTGTCAGAGTGATGATTGACGGAAGCATTTTTGAGCTTTCGGAAGAAATAAAACTGGACAAGAATATTAAGCATAATATTGAGATCGTGGTCGATCGTCTGGTGGTAAAGCCCGGAATAGAAAACAGGCTTACAGATTCTGTTGAAACTGTTCTGAAGCTGACCGACGGTATTCTAAATGTGGATACAATGGATGGAAATGTCATGACCTTCAGTCAGAGCTTTTCCTGCCCGGACTGCGACATCAGCATAGAGGAGATAGAACCCCGAAGCTTCTCATTCAATAACCCATTCGGAGCATGTCCCAAATGCTTTGGACTCGGATTCACAATGGAATTTGATGAGGATCTTTTGATACCCGACAAGTCTCTGAGTATTGACGAGGGGGCTATCGCCGTTAGCGGATGGCAGTCTGTCACCAGAGAAGGGAGCTTCAGCAGGGCGATATTTAAAGCACTCGGAGAGGAGTTTGGCTTTAGGCTTGATACGCCCTTTGAGGAATATCCGCAGGATATAAAGGATATTATCCTGTACGGAACCGGAGGGATCAAGGTCAAAGTCCGCTACAAGGGTCAAAGGGGCGAGGGTGTCTACGACATCGCATTTGAAGGCCTGATAAGAAATGTTGAAATGAGATACAGGGAGACTTCATCCGACTCGTCCAAACGGGAATATGAGAGATACATGCGGATCAGTCCGTGTCCGGAATGCGGCGGAATGAGGCTGAAAAAGACATCTCTTGCCGTCACGGTAGGCGATAAAAACATTTTTGAATTTACGGAAATGTCTACGAAAAATCTTCTTGGCTTTCTTGAAGAACTAAGGACAGACGAAAGGCAGATGCTTATCGGAGGGCCCATATTGAAGGAGATAAAGGCAAGACTCATGTTCCTGGTGGAGGTGGGACTTGATTATCTTTCGTTATCCAGAGCTACAGCTACACTTTCCGGAGGGGAAGCGCAGAGAATCAGGCTTGCAACTCAGATCGGCTCCGGACTTGTAGGAGTTGCCTACATTCTTGACGAGCCGAGCATCGGGCTTCATCAAAGGGACAATACCAGACTTCTCGGCGCCCTGAAAAATCTGAGGGATCTGGGGAATTCGGTAATTGTGGTCGAGCATGACGAGGATACCATGAGAGAAGCCGATTTTATCGTGGATATCGGTCCGGGGGCCGGAGAGCACGGAGGAAGACTGGTTGCGGCAGGCACTGTGGAAGATATCATTGCCAATCCGGAATCTGTAACCGGGCAGTACTTGAGCGGCAAAAAGAAGATCCCGGTTCCGGAAAACAGGGCAGTACCCACCGGCTGGCTTAAAGTAAACGGGGCATGTGAAAATAATCTTAAGAATATTACCGTTAGTTTTCCTGCCGGAGTTCTTACCTGTGTGACAGGCGTTTCGGGCTCAGGAAAGAGCTCTTTAGTCAACGGGATCCTTTTTAAGACTCTTGCCGCAAAGCTGAACCGCGCCCACACATTCCCGGGAAAACACGCATCCGTGGAGGGCATTGAACAGTTTGACAAGGTGATAGATATTGACCAGTCGCCGATAGGGAGGACGCCGAGATCAAACACCGCAACCTATACGGGAGTATTTGACATTATCAGGGATCTTTTCGCGTCTTCACCTGATGCAAAGGCCAGGGGATATAAAAAGGGAAGATTTTCTTTTAATATCAAAGGCGGAAGGTGCGAGGCATGCTCGGGCGACGGAATAATAAAAATAGAAATGCATTTCCTTCCCGATGTATATGTTCCCTGTGAGGTATGCGCGGGAAAGAGGTATAACCGTGAAACCCTCGAAGTAAAATACAAGGGTAAAACTATCTCCGATGTTCTGAATATGACGGTTGAAGAAGCTCTGGAATTTTTCAAAAATATTCCTTCGGTGAAAAATAAGCTTCAGACTCTCTATGATGTGGGACTGTCCTACATAAGGCTTGGACAGCCGTCGACGGAGCTTTCCGGAGGTGAGGCACAGAGGATCAAGCTGGCGTCGGAGCTGTCAAAGAGAAGTACGGGAAAAACGGTGTATATTCTGGACGAACCCACCACCGGCCTTCATTTTGATGACGTGGCAAAGCTTGTTGAGATACTGCACAGGCTCAAATCATCCGGAAATACGGTCATCGTGATAGAGCATAATCTCGATGTCATAAAAACTGCGGATTATGTTATTGATATGGGACCGGAAGGCGGAGACGGCGGAGGCACCGTAGTGGCTTTCGGAACGCCCGAACAGGTGGCGGAAAATGAGAAATCGTATACAGGGCAATTTCTTAAAAAGATGCTCTGATATTGTAGTTACCAGGAAGGATTGATATTATGGCAGGTACGGATTTAGGGATAGATTTAGGTACTCTGAATATTAGGATATATGTAAAGGGTAAGGGCGTTGTACTCAAAGAACCCTCAATTGCCGCCTATGATAAGGATGCGGACAGATATGTGGCCTACGGAGAGGAGGCGCGGCAGGTGATTGCCCATGCGTCGGGCAATATTGTTGCGGTGAGGCCTTTCAGACACGGAGGAATCTCGGATTATGCCGTGCTTGAGGAGGTTCTCAGATATTTTATTCAGAAGGCTATGGGAAAGAGAAGTCTGAGAAAGCCCTACATTTGTCTGTGTATGCCGAATGAGATTTCGGAGGTTGAGAAGCGTGCTATCGAGGAAGCTTCATATCAGGCAGGTGCCAGGCAGGTGACAATCGCTTCCGAACCGGTTGCGGCTGCGATCGGAGCCGGAATAGATATTTCAAAGCCCTGCGGCAATATGATCGTGGATATCGGGGGAGGAAGTACGAAAATTGCCCTGATTTCCATCGGAAGCGCCGTGAATGAGGACATTATAAAGGTGGGAGGAAGAGATTTTGACGATGCCGTTATGAGGCATATCAGAAGAAAGCACAGCCTCTTCATAAATGAGACTGAAGCGGAAGCTCTTAAAAAACGTATCGGAAGTGTTTACGGAAGGATAGATACCGACAGTACCGAGGTTCAGGGAAGAAATGTAATAACCGGACTTCCGGATACGGTGACGATCACCCAGGATGAGATAAGGCATGCGCTTCATGAGCTTGCAGAAAGGATAGCGGAAGCGGTTCACGGTGTTTTGGAGAGGACGCCTCCGGAGCTTGCGGCCGATGTTGTTGAGAGAGGAATCATTCTTACCGGAGGAGGAGCTCAGCTCAACGGTTTTGAGGAGCTTATAGAGGAGAGGACCGGTATCAATGTTATGACTGCGGAAAATCCTTCTCTGTGTGTTGCAAAGGGAACAGGCAGATATTCGGAGATGATGGAGATGCTTGGAAAGTAATATGACAGATTCTTTAAAGGGATATATAAGATCGATCATTTTCAGAAACGACAGTAACGGATATACGGTTATGAGCCTTGTGTCCGACGACGAGGAATACACCTGCGTCGGATGTTTCGATTCGATCCATCCGGGTGAAACTGTGGAGCTCTACGGACATTTTACGGAGCACCCTGTCTACGGAAGTCAGTTTAAGACCGACAGATACGAGCTGAGGGCGCCGGAGGACACCGAAGGGATCATTAGGTATCTGGGAAGCGGTGCTATCAGGGGGATAGGAGAAAAGCTTGCTGCAAGGATAGTCAGATATTTCGGAAACGATACCCTGAGGATAATGCAGGAGGAGCCGGAACGCCTTGCCGAGATCAAGGGAATAAGCGAGAGGATAGCCAGAAATATTTCGGAACAGGTCCGTGAGCAGGAGGGCATCAGGGAAGCAGTGATGTTTCTGAAAAACTATGATGTCTCCATGACGCTGGGTCTTAAGATATATAATACCTACGGACAGGACATGTACCGGATCCTCAGAGAGAATCCCTACCGGCTTGCGGAGGATATTGAGGGCGTGGGATTTAAGACTGCCGATGAAATTGCCTCCAGAATAGGCTTCAGCCCGGATTCTTCATTCAGGATAAGAAGCGCTTTAATACATGTTTTGTCTCAGACTATCAGCGAGGGAAGCATGTTTATGCCTTATTCAAAGCTGATAGGAGATGCGTCCGGACTTATCGGTGTTGTTCCGGAGCTCGTCGAAAATACTTTGAACACTCTGATTCTCCAAAGGGATGTGATAACCCGGGAGAAGGAAGATCTGGGAACGATAGTTTATCTGGCAAAATATTATTATGTTGAGATGGGAGTTGCCAGAAAACTTACGGATCTCAATGTGATCTGCGAAGAGGACCGGGATAAGATCGCAGAAAAGGTGGAAAAGCTGAACAGCTCCGGTTCCTTTGTCCTCGATGAGGAGCAGGCTGAGGCGGTTAGAAAATGTGCCGCCTGCGGCGTTGTCATAATTACCGGAGGACCCGGAACCGGAAAGACCACGACTATAAATGAGATAATCCGCTATTTCCGGCAGGAGGGGAAAAATGTAATGCTCGCTGCTCCGACAGGAAGGGCGGCCAAAAGGATGACGGAGACGACCGGCTATGAGGCATCAACTATTCACAGGCTTCTTGAGATCGGACCGTCCGCACTTGAATCGGGACATTCCTTTATTTTTTCGAGAAACAGGGATAATCCGCTGGATGGGGATGTCGTCATAATTGATGAAATGTCTATGGTGGACATTTTTCTTATGAACAGTCTGTTGGAAGCGGTGAAAGTGGGTACAAGACTTGTGCTAGTGGGGGATGTGGATCAGCTTCCGAGTGTGGGGCCGGGAAGCGTCCTGAGAGACATAATTGCATCCGATACATTCCCGACGGTAAAGCTTAAGAAGATTTTCCGTCAGTCGGAAGTGAGCGATATAGTTGTCAATGCTCACAAGATAAACAAGGGAGAGCATTTCCCTGTGGGAAATAAGAGCAGGGACTTTTTCTTTTTGAAAAGAGATGACGAAAACCGGATAATCAGCAATATGATAGAGCTGATCAACGGAAAATTATCAGGATATGTAGATGCCAGGCCGTTTGATATTCAGGTCCTTACTCCGATGAGAAAAGGGCTTCTCGGAGTTGAGAGGATCAACAGGATACTTCAAAGATATCTGAACCCCGCATCGCCCGAAAAAAAGGAGCATTCTTTCTCGGACGGCCTATTCCGCGTAGGCGACAAGGTGATGCAGATTAAAAATGATTACCAGATCGAGTGGGAGATCAGGGGAAAGTATGATATTGTCTCGGAGCGCGGTACCGGAATATTCAACGGAGATATGGGAATTGTCTGTGACATGGACGAATTTTCCTCCGTGCTGTCCGTAAAATTTGATGACGGCAGAATAGCTGATTACGGATTCGACATGCTTGACGAGATCGAACTTGCCTATGCGGTCACCATTCATAAATCCCAGGGCAGCGAATATCCGGCAGTGATAATCCCGATACTCAAGGGGTCTCCGATGCTTATGAACAGAAATCTTCTTTATACCGCGGTCACGCGTGCACGCAAATGCGTGGTCATTCTGGGCAGCGAGGATATGATGAATGCAATGATAGATAATTCATCGGAACTTAGAAGATACACATCGTTAAAAGAAAGAATTCATGAAATACAGATCTAAAATAAAAATCAGATTGCCTGATAAAGGAGCGGGGATATTTTCCGGACGCTTTTCGGAAAATGTCCTTGATCTGATTTTCCCAAGACATTGTCCGTTCTGCGGCAAAGCCATGCCGCTTGGTTCCCGTGTCCACGAAAATTGCATAAAAACTCTTCCGAAAATCACCGGTACAAGATGCCGGATATGCAGCAAGCCCGTTCCGGATAATATACCGCTGTGCGAGGATTGTTCGGAGACGGAAAGAAAGGTTGAAAGGGTATTTTCGCCTTACCTTTATACAGGATCCGTAAAAAATGCGGTCATTGATTTTAAATACAACAACCGAAGAGAGAACGGGCAGGTGCTGGGGGAACTCCTGGCATGCGAATCCCGGGAATTTATAGAAGAGATCCGCCCGGATCTTATCGCTGCGGTCCCGATCCACCCGAAAAGAAGGAGGGAGAGAGGGTTTAACCAGGCTGATATAATTGCAGAATACCTTTCGGGATATTTCGGTATTCCGATCCTTGAAAATGCCGTCATAAGAACGAAAAAGACGGCCGCCATGAAAGGTCTCGGCGCCTCGGAAAGAAGGGAGAATCTGTCCGGGGCATTTGAAGGCAGCGGCGTTTTGCCCGAAGGAAAAAAGGTGCTTATAGTTGATGATATCTATACTACAGGGAGCACTGTGGACAGTGTCGGCGAAGTGCTTCTGGCCATGGGAGCATACAAAACATATGCTGTTACCGTTTGCATTGGCAGTAGTTTCATGATACAATATTAGCATCTGTGATTATGTCTAAAGGAGTGTGAATATGTTAAGTCAGGAACGCATAAAACTGATGGTGCGGCTTGAAATGAATAATTCACGAACTGTGAAAAAAAGCAGGAACGCGGCAAGATATTTCAGAAGCGATTTTGTTGCTATGGCTATGATAAGGACCTTTTTTCTCGTTACGATAGCATATGCTTTTCTTGTCGGACTGGTTTCTCTCGGATGTATGGAGTTCATTTCGGACAATATTACTCAAATGAATATCAAGTCGGTGATAACACTGGTGAGCGTGGGATATATTGCTATTTTGGCAGTGTATCTTGTTATAACGATTATAGTGAAAAATGTTAAATACAAGCGTTCTCAAAGGCAGCAGAAGGCTTATGAGAGATACCTTCGCAAACT
>JBMNQZ010000036.1:0-20685 GCA_050944395.1 Lachnospiraceae bacterium | reverse complement strand
TAAAAGAAGCTATCGAAAAATACATTGTGTATTATAATGAAAAACGTATTAAAGAGAAACTTGGTTGGATGAGTCCGGTTGAATACAGGCTCTCTGCCTTGGCTGCATAAAATAGGCGTAGCAGCCATAAAACTGCTACGCCTAAAAGTCTAACTTTTAGGGGTCACCTCACAAACACTAAAAGTGCCTGGCACCTTTTTTACATGGCACCTTTTTACAGTGATGTTTCAATCATTGAGGTTATGATCTTCAACGCTTTTATACGTGCATAATGTTTATCTTTTGATTCGAGAATATGCCATGGGGCGTATGTTGTGCTTGTTTTTGCCATCATTTCGTTTACGGCTTCCTCGTAAAGATCCCATTTTTCCCGGTTTCTCCAGTCTTCGTCGGTAATCTTCCACTGCTTGTCGGGATTGTTCTTTCTTTCGTTAAATCTTTCCAGCTGTGTATCCTTATCTATTTGAACCCAGAATTTTATTATGACGGCGCCCCAATCTGATAGTTCTTTTTCAAATTCGTTTATTTCGTTGAATGCTCTCTGCCATTCATTTTCAGAGCAGAAGCCCTCGAGTCTTTCCACCATTACCCTTCCGTACCAGGATCTGTCAAAGATCGCGAAGTGTCCGGTTTTCGGGAGTTTAGTCCAGAAGCGCCACAGGTAATGTCTGTTTTTCTCAAATGGTTTTGGGCTTGCAATTGGTATCACTTCGTAGCCCCGGGGATCGAGAGCACCTGTTACTCTCTTAATATTTCCCCCTTTTCCTGCGGCATCCCAGCCTTCATACACGATGATTATCGGAACATTTTTGAGATATGCCTTGTTGTGGAGCTTATTAAGCCTTTTTTGAAGTTTTTTAAGCTCGTTATGATACTCTTCTTCGGAAATAGTTTTTTCAAGGTCCGATTCGGAAAGCTTCGGCATCTTAAGAAGAGGGAAGACATTTTGCACAAGAGGAACGGTCAGGGTATTGTTTTTCAGGGCCACGTCAATTCCCTTCACAAGAGTTTCCATGATCTGAAGCTCGGTCCATTTTTTATCTGCGGCATCAATGATGTACCAGGGAGAGGATGCGGTTGAAGTATCCTCCATGAAACGGTCGTATACTTTATAAGCCTTTTCGTAATGCTTGTTTTCCCACAGATCAAAATCATCGACCTTCCAGGAAGTCTCTTTATTGCGGTTCAGCTCCTCTAGCCTCTTTTTCTGCTCTTTCTTTGTGATGTGGAAGAAGAATTTTAAGACAAGATAACCGTTGTCGGTGAGGGTTCGCTCGAAACGGCGAATACTTCCGATACGTTTTTTGTAGGTCTCTTCATCTATATTGTCATACAAAACATCTCCGGTAACTTCCGACATCCAGCCGGAATCAAGAAATTCAAAAAGACCTGCTTCCGGAATTTCTTTGAAATAGCGGGCAAGGAAAGGCTTTCTTTTTTCGTCGGACGACGGTTTATGCATGGACATCGACGTGAAAAATCTTGGGTCAAGATTTTTAATGACGCGTCCCAGTATGGTTCCTTTTCCGGCAGCGCCCCATCCCTCAAACAATACGAGGACCGGCAGGCCGTTATCTTTCATTTTCAGTTGTTGGGAAAATAATTGTTCGTGCGCCTTTTTCAGGCGTTCCATTATTTCAGCTTTTTCAGGCATAGGCTGAAGACCGGAATTTTCCAGCATATTGATACCTCCTGTTTATATAAGGAAAGAATAACAATTACACATTTTTATTATACTACATTATTGCCATGAGATTGACTTTATTTCTCAAAAGTCCTATGATTAGCCCATTGGAAAGGGAATTGGCAGGATTATGTATTGAACTGCCTGCAAACAAAGATAAACGGAGGAATTTATGAAGCCGATCAAAGAAGGAAAAGTAAGGGAAATTTATGATAACGGCGACAGCCTTATTATGGTTGCGACCGACAGGATCAGTTGTTTTGATGTGATATTAAAAAATAAAGTAACAAAAAAGGGAACGGTTCTGACACAGATGTCAAAATTCTGGTTTGATTATACATCAGACATTCTTCCCAACCATATGATTTCTGTTGATGTAAATGATATGCCGGAAGATTTCAGAACTCCGGAATTCGACGGAAACAGCATGATGTGCAGAAAGCTTAATATGCTCCCGATAGAGTGTATTGTCCGTGGATATATTACCGGAAGCGGTTGGGCAAGCTATCAGAAGACAGGAAAAGTATGCGGAATCGAATTGCCGGAGGGACTCAAAGAGTCAGATAAGCTGCCTGAACCCATCTATACTCCGTCAACAAAGGCTGAGATCGGCGATCATGATGAAAATATCTCATATGAGCAGAGTATTGAGGTTCTTGAAAAGCAGTTCCCGGGAAAGGGTGAGGAATACGCTGCAAAACTCAGAGACTGTACTATTGCACTCTACAAAAAGTGTGCCGATTATGCGGCAGAGCGCGGAATAATAATAGCAGATACAAAATTTGAGTTCGGTCTTGATGAGGAAGGAAATGTGGTGATCGGCGACGAGATGCTTACTCCGGACAGCTCACGTTTCTGGCCGGCGGATACATATGAACCGGGACATGGACAGCCGTCATTTGATAAACAGTTTGCCCGTGACTGGCTCAAGGCAAATCCGGACAGCGGATGGATCCTTCCGGATGATATTGTGGAAAAGACTATAGATAAATATCTTCAGGCATATAAAATGCTTACGGGAAAAGATCTTTAAGGTGAAAAAAGGGACAGGCACAGGATAAAAAGGTGCCTGGCGAAGGATAATAAGGTGCCTGGCACAAAGTTATCGCATGCGATTATTTTGTGCCGGGCACTATTTTGCCTGACAACTGAAACCGAAAACAGTCTTGAAGAAAGCCCTTATCCCATGATATACTACAATTTTAACAGGAGTATCATGACAGATATTTGTATATATCGTTTGTGCGATATGATAGGGGAGCAATATTTGATATGAAGAAAAAATTATTGGCGATTGTATTGTGTGCCGCATTGATTATTTCAAGCACACAGGCAGTTTATGCAGATCGCAAAAGTGAGTTGAAAAACTCTGTTGCTGCAGAGGAGAATAAATTAAAAGAGACACAGAGCCAGATAGAGAGCAATTCTCAGGCAAATGATGCAATAAAGGCAAATATTACCGAGTTGGATTCTCAGCTTATTTCATTGATGACTAATATTGAGGTTATCAAAAGCGATATTGAGAGTACCGAGACAAAAATAGAGGAAACAAAGGTAAAACTTGAAGAAGCTGAGGAAGACAGGGACAAGCAGTATGAAGACATGGGTCAGCGCATCAGATTCCTCTATGAGAAAAACAAGTTTCTCGGATGGATCAGTTATATCATTGAAGCGGAAAATTTCAGCCAGCTGCTTAACAGGATCGTATATGCAAATGACATGTACAGGTATGATAGGGATCAGCTGGAAAAATATGAGGAATGCATAGCAAATATCGAAGCCATTCAGGATGAACTCGAGGCCACACAGGCTTCTTTAAACAATGAGAAGACCAGTCTGGAAGAACAACAGGTGTCTCTTGACAAGGCTTTGGCGGAAAAAAAGGCTCAGTCTGCAAATTATGAATTGGAGATAGAGAATCTGCAGAAAGAGGCGGCCAAATTGTCCGAAGAGATAGCATCAAAGAATGCGGAGATTGCCGATATCCAGAGACGGGAAGAGGAGGCTGCCAGAAGAGCTGCCGAAGAAGCAGCAAGAAGAGCCGCTGAAGAGGAGGCAAGGCGGGCTGCTGAGGAAGCTGAAAAGGAAGAGTCGGAAAGAGAGAGTTCCACAGAGGCAAATTCAGGGAATAATAACGAAAGCAGCGGTAATAGCAGCAATCCTGCAAGCGGAAACGAACAGCCCTCAAAACCTAAGCCGGCAGAACCGACACCTACTCCCGAGCCTCCGGCACCATCCGGCGGGGTATCAGGACAGGATATTGCTGATTTTGCGTGTCAGTTTATCGGAAATCCGTATGTCTCGGGCGGATGCTCTTTGACTAATGGTGCAGATTGTGCCGGATTTGTGTATTCTGTCTATAAACATTTTGGATTTATTATGCAGAGAAATCCCGATTGGCAGAGTACATTGTACGGAAGACAGATATCGATTTCGGAGCTGAAGCCCGGAGATATTGTCGGATATTACGGACATGTGGGTATATATATCGGAAATAATACGATAGTTCATGCATCATGCCCCGAGGTTGGAATCACTTTAACTTCTCCTATTACATACAGGTCAATTAGGGCATGTGCCAGAATATTTGATTATTGATAAAAAAGATAAAAAGGTGACAGGTATGGGATAAAAAGGTGCCAGGCACAGGATATGCAAGTGCCAGGCACATGTATATCCTGTACCTGGCACCTTTTTATCACCTTTTTATTCACAAAAAAAATATATTGTGTTAAAATTAACAATGGACGTGAAGCCGACTGAAAAAAATTTTCATTATTGAAAGGAGAGAGCAATGGCAAGTCGTATAGTTTTAAATACAATTTCTTATCACGGAAAAGGTGCAATAGAGAATATTATTCCCGAACTCACAGCACGTGGTTATAAAAAAGCGTTTGTATGTACAGATCCCGATCTTATTAAGTTTGGAGTAGCCGGAAAAGTAACCGATCTTATGGATAAAGAAGGTTTTCCGTATGAAATATATAGCGATATTAAGGCTAATCCGACAATTGAAAATGTTAAGAACGGTGTAGAGGCATTCAAGAAATCAGAAGCTGATTGTATCGTTGCTATCGGAGGCGGTTCTGCGATGGATACCTCTAAAGCAATCGGAATTATTATTAACAATCCGGAATTTGCCGATGTGAGAAGCCTTGAGGGCGTAGCTCCTACAAAGAAGCATGCGGTATTCACAATCGCGGTTCCCACTACAGCAGGAACTGCAGCTGAAGTTACAATCAACTATGTAATAACCGATGTTGAGAAAAAACGTAAATTTGTATGTGTTGACACAAACGATATTCCGGAAATTGCGGTTGTAGATCCGGACATGATGTCTTCAATGCCGAAAGGACTTACCGCTGCTACAGGTATGGATGCCCTTACACATGCTATTGAGGGTTATATTACAAAAGGTGCGTGTGCAATTTCCGATATGTTCCATCTTGAAGCTATCCGTCTTATCTCAGCAAATCTCCGCGGTGCTGTTGAAAACACTGAGGAAGGACGTGAGGGAATGGCTCTCGGCCAGTATATTGCCGGAATGGGATTCTCAAATGTAGGACTTGGAATTGTTCATTCTATGGCTCACGGCCTTTCAGCACTTTATGATACTCCTCATGGTGTTGCGTGTGCGATTATCCTGCCGACAGGTCTTGAATACAATAAATCGGTAGCCGGCGGACGTTACCGTGCAGTAGGAAAAGCAATGGGCGTTGAGGGAATTGATGCAATGTCCGATGAAGAAGCTGCAGATGCAACAATCGCTGCTGTTAAGAAGCTTTCAGCCGATGTTGGAATTCCGGCTGACCTTAAAGCAATCCTTAAGGATGAGGATGTTCAGTTCCTCGCTGAATCAGCATTTGCCGATGCTTGCTGCCCGGGAAATCCGAGAGATACGAGCGTTGAGGAAATTGTTGCACTTTACAGAAGCCTCATGTAATAATGCTTTAATTAAAGGCCCGGATTATCGGGAGGTTTTCGAAGTATTCTTTAATAAATAAAATTATTCCGTTCGGAGTCTGTTTGTTGTTTGCATGGCCGCCAATGACCGAAAAGGACAATATTTATGACTCCGAATGGTTTTTTTTATGAAATATTCCATGCACAATTGATTATGAGTAAATATACTACTATAATCAGATGGAGACTGATTTTCTGAAAAAATGAAAGGGGATTGCTATGATTATTTCTGATGATATTTTATACGTTGGCGTAAATGACCATGATATTGATCTTTTTGAAGGTCAGTATGAAGTTCCGCTTGGAATGGCATACAATTCATATCTTATCCGGGATGACAAGATCGCAGTTATGGATTCTGTTGAGTCAAGATTTGCGGACGAATGGCTGAACAATATTAACGGCTGCCTTGACGGAAAAGCTCCGGATTATCTTGTAATTCAGCACATGGAGCCGGACCACTCTTCAAACATTACTTCTTTTATGAATGCATATCCGGAAGCAACGATTGTATCTTCTGCTCAGGCATTTAAACTTATGGGTCAGTTTTACGGAAATGAGTATGAGGACAGAAGAATCGTGGTTGCGGAGGGCGATACACTTGAGCTCGGCGAGCACACCCTTCATTTCGTAGAGGCACCTATGGTTCATTGGCCGGAAGTTATCGTAACATATGATGATAAAGATAAAGTTCTTTTCTCGGCAGACGGTTTTGGAAAATTTGGTGCCAATGATGTTGAGGATCCGGAAGGATGGGACTGCGAGGCACGTCGTTATTATTTCGGAATTGTCGGAAAGTACGGTATGCAGGTGACAAGTCTTCTGGAAAAAGCTGCAGCTCTTGAGATCAATACCATTTGCCCGCTTCACGGTCCGGTACTTTCAGGAGATCTCAGCCATTATCTCAGCCAGTATAAGACATGGGCTGCATATGATGTTGAGAGCGAGGGTGTCATGATCGCTTATACGTCTGTTTACGGACATACAAGAGAGGCTGCACATCTTCTTGCTGAAAAGCTTAAAGAACTCGGCTGCCCGAAAGTTGCCATGGCTGACCTGGCAAGAGAGGATATGCCTGAAGCTGTCGAGGATGCATTCCGTTACGGAAAGCTTGTTCTTGCAACAACGACTTATAACATGGGAATTTTCCCGTTCATGCATACATATATCGAAGAGCTCATCGAGAGAAATTATAAAAAGCGTAAGATCGGTATTATTGAAAACGGTTCATGGTCACCGGCTGCTGCAAGAAATATTAAGAAAATGTTCGCGGACAGCGAAGACATTACATTCTGCAAAAACAAGGTTACCATCAGATCTGCTCTTAATGAGAAATCTCTGGCAAAGCTTGATGCACTTGCAAAAGAATTGATGGAAGATTAATTATCTGTAATACTTATTCAAAAAATTGCCCGAAAGCGTAAATGCTTCCGGGCTTTTTTAGAAGAAATGAGAAATGAGGATTGTATATGACAATCCCGTTTTAGAAGTGCGGTCAATGACCGAAACGAAGAACAAAGATGTGAAAAAAATGTTCTTCGAAAAAAAACAAATCTTGTTGTTGAAGAAAAATGTGTATTGGGGTATCATGCCCTTAACACTAAAAATTCTTTATGCATTTCTTTACGTATCAATACTTGTTGTTGGTATTACGTCTGCGTGCAATTGAAAACGATATGAATTGCAAAAATGATCCCTTATTTACAGAAATGAATTTGTGCAGATGGATCGACTTCTTTGAAGGAAGAATAAAAACTTTTCCCTCGAATTTATAATTGGCTTTTTTTCGTAGAACTTTATATTCTTCGAAACACAATATCTATTGCTATACATGCTATCATAATACTAATCCTTTATCAATAGTTCAGTGAAAAGTCCGCAAAATAACTAAACTATTTGATAATCAAATGTGCACTTTGTTTCAAATTATTTATTCATGGTCAAAAAAATGGTACCTGTCAGCATTATAGGAAGGTGATTGTATGCCCAGAAAAAGATCAAATATTTACAGAAGAAAAGACGGACGTTGGGAAGGACGGATCAAAATGGGAACCAAAAACGGCAAAACACAATACAGATCCATTTACGGCAAAAGTTATTCCAGCGTAAGAGAGCTAATGGATGAAACAGAACAGAATATTATCAAAGGAAAAGATCAATATCATGAGCTGTTGTTTTCCGGAATACTGGATTTGTGGCTTCAGGATAATTCGTTTAGAATAAAGAATTCTACCTTGTTAAAATACGAAAATGTAATCAACTGTCATATCAAACCGTGTCTGGGCGATTATCTGGTTTCCGCCTTAAACACTGTTATTCTAAATCAATTTTTTGAATCGAAAATCAGTAACGGACGGAAATCCGACAATTGCAGACTTTCGGCGTCATATGTAAAAACAATGTATCTGATAGTTGCTTCGGCACTAAAATATGCCGAAAAAAATAATTACTGCAGAAAAATGGATTTTGAAATCAGAAAAATTCAGGATAATAAAAATCAAATATCAGCGCTTTCCTTATGTGAACAGCAAAAACTGGAGAACTATATCGGTTCAAATTATTCATTGACCGGCCTTGGAATACTTCTTTCTCTGTACACCGGCATGAGAATCGGCGAAATATGTGCTTTAAGATGGGAAGATATTGATTTTTCAAACAATATTATCTATGTGAAACATACTATTGCACGAATAAAAAATCCTGATGGCGAAACCCCTAAAACAGTACTTGTAATAGATTCCGCAAAATCAGTCTCTTCAATTCGGGAAATTCCGATTTCTTCATATCTTATACCCCTGCTTACGAGAGCAAAATCAGAGTCTGAATCCGATTTTGTAATTTCCGCCGACAGGACGTTTGTCCATCCCAGAACATTCGAGAACAGATTTCATAAACTGCTTGAATCCGCTGAAATAAAAAGCACAAAGTTTCACAACTTAAGACACACCTTTGCGACAAGATGCATCGAAAACGGAGCGGACGCAAAAACAGTGAGTGAAATCCTCGGACATTCAAGTGTGAATATCACACTTAACACATATGTCCACTCCTCGCTTGAATTAAAAAGAAGAGAAATAGAAAAATTATCCTGCTGCTGACTTAATAATGGTCAAAAAAATCGTATAGCAGCTTATTTTTTCCTCAGATACATTGTTTTATCTATTTTTTCGAAGAATATAAAGTTCTACGAACCTCCGTTTCACTCACTTTACGATCACTTCTATTGCATTTCGTTACCTAAATTAATTTCTGATTTGCCCTCCAAAAGATAATTCCGATTCGTTTCAAATTAACCAGTTTTTCGTTATTTCGGCTCGAGGCGATTTGTTTTTATGGCCGATTTATTATTGCATGGATTTCCGGACATATGTCTCGAATAATTTCTTTGAGATTGAATTAGCGGTGCGTTATAGATCAAAGTATTTATTTGTATTGATAAAGGTACAAGAAAAATTTATATTATTCACAAGTGACACTTGTATTTGACCATGCGTTCTGATAAAATCAAACACATAATTTTTTTATATTTCTGTGCGATATGAAGCGGGCAGAAAACTGCGGACGGTTTATTGATCTTTTTTGCGGGGACTGCTTACGGATCGCACTCTGGAGACATTCGCGGAAGCGAAGGCCGAAGGTGCAAGGCTTAGATAAGCTGAATCTCTCAGGCAAAAGGACAGAGGAAATGCCCTATACTTATTGAGACTTGCCCGTTGGCAGGTCTTTTTTCGATTTATCACCGAAAAAACATAAGGAAATTTTTAGAGGGGGAACTCACATGAATTTTATCGATGGTGTAACAAAAGTCAATGATGCCATTAACGGGGCTGTATGGGGCTGGCCGGCACTTGTTCTTCTGGGACTTACCGGCATTATCATGACATGCCTGACAAAGTTTTTCCAGATTGGGCATATCGGACACTGGATGAAGAATACGATCGGTGCTATTTTCAAGGATAGAAATGTAACAGCACATACAACCAACAGAACTATCAGCCAGTTCCAGTCATTATGTACGGCACTGGCGGCTACTGTAGGTACCGGAAATATCGTTGGTGTCGCAGGTGCTATTGCAGTCGGCGGCCCGGGAGCTGTTTTCTGGATGTGGATCATTGCATTTTTCGGAATGATGACAAATTTCTCGGAGAATGTTCTCGGTATTCTTTACAGACGTAAGGACGAAAAGGGCGAGTGGCACGGCGGTGCTATGTACTACCTTAGAGACGGTCTTGGCGCAAAGAAGGGCTGTAAACAGATTGGTGCGGTTCTTGCTGTTCTTTTCTCGATTTTCTGTGTTCTTGCTTCATTCGGAATCGGAAACATGAGCCAGGTAAACTCAATGGTATCAAATGTAAACCATGCGTTTGGCATTCCGACATGGGTAGTTGGAATTATTCTTGTTGCGGCAGTCGGACTTGTTGTAATCGGAGGTCTGAAGAGAGTTGCGAGCGTTACAGAGAAAATTGTTCCGTTCATGGTAATAATCTATTTTATTGCTGCAATCATTATTATTGTTATCAATATTGCGGAAATTCCGGCAATTTTTGTTGCTATATTTAAGGGTGCATTCACTGTCAAGGCAGGTGTCGGCGGCGCGGTTGGTGCCGGCATAGCAACAGCAATGAAGATGGGCTTCAAAAGAGGCGTTTTCTCAAATGAAGCAGGTCTTGGTTCTTCTGTAATGGTTCACTCAAGCTCAAATGTTAAGGAACCCGTTCGTCAGGGAATGTGGGGTATCTTTGAGGTATTTGCGGATACGATCATTGTTTGTACATTAACCGCACTTGTAATCCTTGGATCCAGCGCAGTTGATCTCTCGACAGGTATGCTTACTTCTGTAGGAGAAGAGGTGGGATCAAACTCACTTATGGCATTTGCATTCTCAGAGGTGTTCGGAAAAGCCGGTTCGGCGTTCATTGCTATTGCAATTCTTCTGTTCGCCTACTCAACGGTACTTGGATGGAGCCACTACGGAACAACGGCAATTCGCTATCTGTTTGGAGATAAGGCGGTTCTTCCGTACAGAATTATTTTCGTTGTTATCGTATTCCTGGGGTCTATCATGAAGGCTCAGCTTGCATGGGATATTTCCGATACATTTAACGGACTTATGATGCTTCCTAACCTTATAGGTGTTTTGGTGCTTTCGCCTATTGTTGCCAAGGCAACCAAAAACTATGTTGACAGGAAATTCCATAATAAAAATGTCAAACCGATGTACTCAATGATTCCTGAGGTTCAGAAGGCTCAGGAGGAGAGCCCTGACGAATAATCGGTGCCTGGTACAAGTACAAAAAGGGACACAGGATAAAAAGGTGCCGGGTACAAAATTAACGCATGCGTTAATTTTGTACCCGGCACCTTTTTATCCTGTACCTGTCCCAGATTATTCACCGTAAGACTCCCTGAACAAGACTTCCTGGGAATTAATATGGTTGCCGGTTTCAATATCGTGGTACATTCCGTCGGACAATAATTCCTTCCCTTTTTCGTCGTCGTTGATGGCGGTATTAAAGATATGGAGCAGTCTTTTCTTTATCTCGGAATCATAGATTGGAACTGCGACTTCCACACGTCTTGTAGTGTTTCTAGTCATGAGATCGGCGGAAGAAATATAGATTTTCGGGGAAACTCCTGTTCCGAAAATGTAAATTCTGGAATGTTCCAGATATCTTCCGACAATGCTCACTACACGTATGTTTTCTGTCGCCCCCGGTATTCCGGGAATAAGGCAGCAAATACCTCTGACAATAAGTTCTATCCTCACGCCGGCACGGGAAGCCGAGATCAGTTTGTTGATGAGGTATTTATCTGTCAGCGAATTAATCTTGATTCCGATATAGGCACTCTGTCCCGATTTTGCCAGCCCGATCTGTTCGTCGATCATATCTGCAATCCTGTTTTGCAGGCAATTTGGCGCAACAAGCAGGTGTTCTGTCTCATGAACAACGTCGTGCTGCTGAAGAGCGGTAAATACAGCTGCCGTCTCCGCACCAATTTTCTGATCTGCGGTGATAATACTGAGATCGGTATACAGCCTGGCGGTTTTTTCGTTGTAATTTCCTGTTCCGATCTGCGTAATATACTGGACATCGGTATCTGAGCCTTCAATCTTTCTGCTGATCAGACACAGCTTGGAGTGAACTTTATATTTTTCCAGACCGTACATAATATGGCACCCGGCCTCCTCCAGCCGTTTTGACATATCTATGTTGTTTGCTTCGTCGAACCTTGCGCGCAGTTCGAGCAGAACAACTACTTCTTTTCCGTTTTCTGCCGCATCGATCAAGAGATCGATTATCTTGCTGTGTGAAGCAACACGATATAAAGTCATTTTGATAGAGACAACGGAATCGTCGTTTGCCGCCTCTAAGAGCATCTGCAGGAATGGCTGCATGCTCTCAAAAGGATATGCAAGAAGCACATCATGGCCGACTATCTGCGGAATGATAGGCTGCCTCAAATTAATAGACCGGCTCAGCTGCGGCTTGCGAACATCATAAAACAATTCGGGTTTTCCGCTGAGATAGTTCTGGAGCTCAAAGACGAAAGAAAGATCCAAAGGGGTCTTAATGTGCAGAATGTGATTGGTGTTGATCTTTAGATAATCCGCAACCTCTTTTTTTACCTTTGAGTTGAGTTTCCGTGAAAGTTCTATGCGCACCGGATTGAGCCGCGACCTTTTTTTGATAAGAATCTCCATGACATCACGGTAATTCATATCTTCGTCGTTTGCCTCAAGCGCATCAATGTCTGCATTTCTTGTTACTCTGAGGATCGATTTTTCCACAATATTATATTGAGGAAAAATTTTACCTATAAAGTGAAGAATCAGCTCCTCCGAGAGCATAAAATTTCCCGGCCTTGTAGGGATCTCTATCAGACGCTTGAATACGCTGTTTGAACACGGCACGATACCTATCCTGCGCTTTTCCTTCTGCGTTGACAGCAAAACGATCGCGTAAAGCTGTTTGTTCGCAAGAAATGGGAACGGCTGCTGTTTCCCGAGTACCCAGGGCGTCAGAAAGGGTGCGATGTGTGCATCGAAATATTTTTCAAGAAATTTTCCCTCATCGTTTGACAGCTTGCTGAAATTTATTATTCGGGCGCCTTTCGGCTCCAATTCCCCCATGAGCTGTTCGTATATTTTCGCTTTTTTCTTCTCCAGGCGGTCTACTTCATTAAGAATCGCTTCCACCTGTTCTTTGCTGGTCATGTTGGTTTTTGTGTCCCTAATCTGTTTTTTTGCCTGCATCTGAACCATCAGTGTGCCGACTCTGACCATAAAGAATTCGTCAAGATTGGTCTGGAAAATAGAGGCGAAAGACAGGCGCTCGGCAAGAGGAACCTTTGGATTTCCGGCCTCATCAAGAACTCTCTCGTTAAATTTGAGCCACGAAAGCTCGCGGTTTGTATAGCATTTCGAAATATCAAATTCAGGAACTTCTACAGTGGGTGCTTCCTGCGGGATATTCGTTTCTTTGCTCATTTTTGATAACCTCAGTGTGATTTTTTCAAGAATATTCAATATTTTCTTTATTGTAAAATCTCGTATTCCCATAATTTATTAATCGCCGAAGCAGATTCCGAGAAGCTTTGCCTGTTTTACGATATCGGATTTCGGATCAACATATTTTAATTTGCCCGCGACTTCTTCAAGCGGAACCTTTGTGATCTCACGGTTTTTGTATGAGACCATGAATCCGTATTCTTTCTCGAGAATCATTTTTCCGGCAACGGCACCGAGACGGCTGGCAAATACACGGTCGTACGGGCATGGGCTTCCGCCTCTTTGCGTATGACCCGGAACAGTTACCCTTACCTCCCGGCCGGTGAGCTCCTGGATCTGAGCGGCGATCTCATAAGAAACAGAAGGATACGGAGATTTTGCGAGTTTTTTCTTATATTCCTTTTTGGAAAGAGCGGCGTCTTCCTTTGATATCGCACCCTCCGCAACTGCGAGAATAGTGAAACGGCTTCCGTTTGCGTCACGCTCCTCGATCTTATTTACGACCTTTTTGATGTCATAAGGAATCTCGGGAATGAGGATAATATCGGCGCCCGATGCCATTCCGGCGTTCAAGGGGAGCCATCCGACCTTATGTCCCATTATTTCGATAATGAAAACTCTTCCGTGGGAACTGGCTGTTGTGTGAATGCAGTCAATGGCTTCGGTGGCAATATTTACCGCGCTCTGAAATCCGAAGGTCATGTCTGTTCCCCAGGTATCATTGTCGATAGTTTTCGGCAATGTGATAACATTAAGACCTTCCTGACTCAGTCTGTTAGCTGTTTTGGTTGAACCGTTGCCGCCCAGCATTACGAGACAGTCCAGTTTGAGTTTGTGATAAGTCTGTTTCATGGCTTCGACTTTGTTCAGCCCGTTTTCATCAGGCTGATCGAGGTATTTGAAAGGAACGCGGCTCGTTCCCAGAATCGTTCCGCCTCTTGTGAGGATTCCCGTAAAGTCTGCGGCGGTAAGCATGCGGAAATTGCCGTACATCAGTCCTTTATATCCGTCTTCAAAACCGTAAAATTCAACAGGCTCCTTGCTGTTGTTTATAAGAGTTTTTACAACACCTCTCATGGCGGCATTAAGTGCCTGGCAATCGCCGCCGCTGGTGAGCATTCCTATTCTGAGCATTTATTGATACCTCCGAAAAAATATATAGGTAAATTATAAACTTTTATTATTTTTTTATCAATTGTGTTCAAGTGAAGAATGAATTATATATGAATTTTTGTACAAAATATCAAATGAGAATGATGAGTTTTGTTACTTTTAATGTTACGGAAATGCTGTGAAGCCCTACCGCATTTCAAAGCCGCCCGTAACATTCATAGCCTGACCTGTGATATAACCCGAATCGTCCGACATTAAAAACAGCATCATATTGATAATATCCTCATAGCGGCAGGTTCTGCCCATGGGCACCTGTCGGTCGTACATTTTTCTGCATTCTTCCGTGGAAATTCCTCTGTTTTTTGCATATTGAATGCCAAGTGCATTTTCTCCCTGGGTCCAGAGGGGCGAATCCATGAGATTGCCGGGGCATATTGCATTAACTCTTACTCCGTATTCTGCAAGCTCGAGAGCGGCGCTCTGGATAAGTCCGAGTCCTCCGAATTTGCTGGATGCATAGGCGGAACTTTTGTAGGATCCCTTTTTGCCGGATTTGGAGTTAATGGAAACAAAACAGCCGCGGCGATTTCTTTTAAAAATCGGAGCTGAGACCCGAAGCATGTGGAAGGTTCCGTAAAGGTTTACCTCGATTACTTTTTTCCAGTCATCAGGATCGATCTCGTCGAGAGCTCCGCTTATCAGGATACCCGCGTTTGAGATGATAAAATCCGGATCGCCGAATGTATCGGTGCATAGTCTGATAAGCTCTTCGCATTGGGAGAGATCTGTCACATCACAGCTTGCGGTCCGGACATTTTTGCTTCCGGAAAACAGGCAATCAAGCGCTTCTTTATTTATATCACTGACAACTACATTCATTCCTTCCGCAATCAGAGCCTTGGCCAGTGCCTCTCCGATGCCTCGGCCGGCTCCTGTGACAATAGCTGTTTTGTTGATAAATTCACCTTGTTTCATTTATTGAACTCCTTTTTGTATTATTTGAAAAATAAGAGAGCAGCCGTTTCTCAGAATACAAAATTACCGTCCATGAATACCGGTATTTCCTCTCCGCTATGGGTCGTTCCTGTGATGCACAGATCGCGGGTTCCTATCATGAAATCTTCATGAGTCTTTGAAGTATTGAGCCCGTGTGACGCAAGCTCATCCTCGTTCATATCGAGACCGCCCTCAAGACACTCGGGGTATGCCTCACCGAAAGCCAGATGGCAGGATGCATTTTCGTCAAACAGCGTTTCAAAATACAGAATATTCTGGCGGGAGATCGGGGAATCATAGGGAACGAGAGCGACCTCTCCCAGAAATCTGGATCCGGCATCCATATCAAGCTCGTTTTTAAGAATTTCCTCACCTTTTGCGGCATGATACTCTTCGATATATCCGTTTTTAATTACGAAATAAAAGTCCTCAACAATATTTCCGTTCAGTGCAAGAGGTTTTGAGGCATATACAATACCGTTCACTCCGGTTTTCAAAGGAGCGGTAAATACTTCCTCGGTCGGCATGTTGGCTGTGAAGCCCTGTCCGGAAGGCTTTTTGGATTCACCGCTTGCCCATATATGCCCTTCGGGAAGCTCCACGACGAGATCGGTTCCCAGGCTGTTTGTATAATGAAGAGATTTGAAATTATATTTATTCAGCTGCAATGCCCTTTTGTTGAGAGTATCAAGATGTTCGATCCATTTTTCGCAGCCGTCTCCGTCTCCTTTCGCACGGACAGTCTCAAATATCGCTTCCCATAAAAGATCGATTGCCTCGGAGGCGGATTTCTCCGGAAATACCTTCCGTGCCCATTTTTCCCCTGCGACTGCTGCGATGCACCAGGTAATCTCGTTGCTCATCTGTTTTTTATAGAAGGGGTCAAGCGCCTGATAGCAGGCTTTTGTATTTCTCCTGATTCTGTCATGATCGACGCCGGCAAGGAGACTGGGATCCGATCCGGTAAGAAAAAGAAAAGATGCTCCTTCAAGGGCGTAATCGTTTCTCAAGTGTACGAAATTCGACGGAACGGTATCAAAGACCTCATCATCTGCACGAAGATATTTTTCCCGGGTGACAAAATCATCCTTCCAGTGGACCGCAACAACTTTTGCACCGGCATCGTAAGCATTTGTCACGCATTTTCTGGCAAAATCGGCACATTCAACAGGCGCCTCGATTACTACTGTGTCGCCTTTTTCCACTCTGAGACCGATTTTAATGAGAATACGGGCATATTCGTTGATCTTATTTTCAAAATTCTCTATCATAGATCCTCCTGTAAATAATAAGGGCACAAAGACATCAATGCCTTGTGCCCGGAAAGTATGATGTAAATATCGGTTTGCTGATTATTTTGCCTGACCGTAATATGCGTTTGCACCATGCTTGCGATAATAGTGCTTGTCCATAAGATACTGCGGAACAGGAGCAGCTTTGGGATTAATAAGCTCGGTGCGGTATGCCATCTTTGCAACTTCATCGAGAACTACTGCCGCATGTACTGCATCCTCGGCATCCTTGCCCCATGTAAATACGCCGTGTCCGTGGCAGATGGCTGCCTGCATTGCATTGTGATCGATCTTGTCATTTTCGAATCTCTCGACAATTGCGACACCGGTTTCTTCCTCATATGCGCGTTCTATCTGCTCTTCGGTAAGAACTCTGATGCAGGGGATCTCTCCGTAGAAATAGTCTGCATGAGTTGTTCCGTAGCAGGGAATACCGCGGCCTGCCTGCGCCCAGCTGGTTGCGTATGATGAGTGGGTGTGAACAACGCCTCCGATGTCATCAAATGCCTTATAAAGCTCAACATGAGTAGGGGTATCAGATGAGGGGCGAAGATTGCCTTCTACAACATTTCCCTGAAGGTCCACGATAACGATGTCATCCGGAGTAAGCTGGTCATATTCCACACCGCTGGGTTTGATGGCGATGAGTCCGCTCTCTCTGTCGATTCCTGAAACATTTCCCCATGTAAAAGTGATAAGTCCGTATTTAGGGAGAAGCATGTTCGCTTCGTATACTTCTTTTTTTAACTGTTCTAACATTTACCCTCTCCATTTCTGCCTTTTGAGGCAATAATATGATTCGTGTCAATAACAAATACACTCATCAGATATTATCAACAGCTGCGCGTTCGATTGCAAGACCTGATCTGTAGTTTTTCATGAATTTTTCAAATCCTTCAACATCTGCGGCATCGGGAACAGACTTGCTGCTCTTTGCATCTGCAAATATTTTGCTGTCAAGGAATTCGGGAAGAGTCTCACCGTCTTTTCTGTTCTTCATGAAGGAAGCGAGAAGAGCTATTCCCCAGGCACCGCCCTCGCCGGCTGTTGCCATTACCTCGACCGGAGCATTCATTGCGCCTGCAAGGAAATTCTGTGCGACGCCCTCTGTCTTAAAGAGTCCGCCGTGTCCCATGAGACGGTCGATCTTTACGCCTTCCTCCTTGATGAGGATATCCATGCCGATCTTGAGGGCACCCATTGTGGAGTAAATATTGGCACGCATAAAGTTCGCAAGATTGAATTTATCATCGGGTTTGCGCACAAAGAGCGGACGGCCTTTGGTAAATTCCGTAATATGTTCACCTGAATGATAGTTGTATGTGAGCAGTCCGCCGCAATCCGGATCTCCCTCGAGAGATTTTTTAAAAAGTGTGGTATAGAGCTCTCCTGCGGATACTTCTTTTCCGAATAAGGAGAGGGTTTCACTCAAAAGTCTTACCCAGGAATCGATATCCGTAGCACAGTTCTGGCAGTGAACCATGGCAACCGGACTTCCATCGGGTGTTGTGACCATATCGATGCATTCATATACTTTGGAGAGAGATTTCTCCATAACAACCATTCCGAAGATAGAAGTACCGGCAGAAACATTTCCGGTCCTCTTTGCTACGCTGTTAGTCGCGACCATACCGGTTCCGGCATCGCCCTCGGGCGGGCAGAGAGGAATTCCGGCGCGGAGAGTGCCGGTCGGGTCAATGAGTTTTGCACCCTCTTCTGTTAATGTGCCGGCATCTTCTCCGGCAACAAGTACCTCCGGAAGGATTTCTTTAAGCTTCCAGCCGAAGTTTTTGTCTGCGATCAGCTCGTCGAACTTTTTAACCATTTCCGCATTGAAATCCATGATTTCGGAATCGATCGGGAACATTCCGGCAGCATCTCCGATGCCGAGCACCTTGCGGCCGGTAAATTTCCAGTGAAGGTATCCGGAAAGAGTAGTTATATATGCCACATCTTTTACGTGAGGCTCCTCGTTCAAGATGGCCTGATAAAGGTGGGAAACACTCCATCTCTGGGGCATCTGCTGGCCGAGAAGAGGTGTGAGGATCTGAGTTGCGGGGAGTGTGATATTGTTTCTCCAGGTTCTGAAAGGTACCAGAAGGTTTCCGTCCTTGTCAAAAGCAAGATATCCGTGCATCATTCCACTGAATCCGATGGAATCAAAGGTTGAAAGCTCTGTGTCATACTTGGCCTTTACATTTGCACACAGGTCGGCATAACTCGCCTGAACACCTGTCCAGACATCTTCAAGATCGTATGTCCAGATGTCATTTATTAGTTTGTTTTCCCATCCGTATTCTCCGGATGCCAAAACTGTTCCGAATGCGTCAATAAGTACCGCCTTGATCCTGGTAGAACCAAGCTCCATGCCGAGAACGGCTTTGCCGTCGGAAATGATCTTTGCTGCAGACTCTTTGTTCATAATGTCCTCCTGATCCTATTATTTTACAGTGATAAATAAATTTTGATAAAAATCACTAATATTTTCTATTCCAATATTGTATCAAAACAGCGATTCTATTGCATTAGCAAAATTATTTTTTTATAATTTTTGCATAAGCATAGAGAATGCATCTGGAGGGTAAAATGGAAAGATCGAAAGTATATTTCACGGATTTCAGAACAAAATATGATGTGCCGTTAACGGAAAAATTACAGAAGCTTATAAAAAAAGCGGGTATCGAAAGCATAGACATGCAGAATAAGTTCGCGGCGATAAAAATGCATTTCGGCGAGATGGGCAATATCGCTTATCTCAGGCCGAATTTTGCGAAGGCGGTTGCGGACGTTGTCAAGGAAAACGGCGGGATTCCGTTTCTTACCGACTGCAATACGCTTTATCCCGGAAGCAGAAAGAACGCCCTGGAGCACATGGACTGTGCCAATATCAACGGATTTAATACTATTACCACAGGCTGTCAGATAATTATCGGAGACGGGCTTAAGGGAACCGATGACATCGAGGTACCGGTGGAGAACGGAGTGTACTGCAAAAGCGCGCTTATAGGGCGGGCGATAATGGATGCGGATGTATTTATCAGCCTGGCTCACTTCAAGGGCCATGAAGTGGCCGGATTTGGAGGGGCAATCAAAAACATCGGAATGGGCTGCGGCAGCCGTGCCGGAAAAATGCAGCAGCATGACGGAGGGTCCCCGAAGATCCTGAAGGTAAAATGCCGCGGATGCCGCAAATGCATAAGTGCCTGCGGATCGGACGCTATTTATTATAATGAAGGAAAAGCATCGATCGATTCCGAAAAGTGCAAGGGCTGCGGAAGGTGTATAGGAGTTTGCGGATTTGACGCTATCGTTAACACTGCCTGGAATGCAAATCAGCTTCTGGGATGCAAGATGGCGGAGTACACCAAAGCTGTCACGGATGCTATGCCGAGTTTCCACATAAATATTATTATGGATGTATCACCAAACTGCGACTGCCACGGGGAAAATGATGCGCCGGTCATTCCTGATGTCGGAATGCTTGCATCATTTGATCCGGTTGCCCTCGATCAGGCCAGCACCGATCTGTGCTGCGCACAGACGCCAATTGAGAACAGCAATTTTGGAGATGCATTGAAGCGCCAAAAGGATTCAGGGGAGGAAAAACGGGATATGTGGAGGACGATCAGTCCGGGATCCGCTTGGAAAGAGACCCTGGAACATGCTCAAAAAATAGGTCTGGGAACAAGGGAATATGAATTGATCAGGGTGTAGATGAGTAATTGGTGAGATTTGTTGGATCTGCGCGATATTTGTATTCAATAAGTCGTAGATTTTTTGATTTATTTGTGTTATAATCACTCTCACGGCTTAAATTATGAATCCGGTTCTGAAAGGAATCGGAGAAGGTCCTGTTAGTTTAATGGATAGAACGGGCGCCTCCTAAGCGTCTGATGTGGGTTCGATTCCCGCACAGGACGGCGAAAAAGCGGAAATGATTAGAGGAAAACCTCAAAATCACTTCCGCTTTTTTCATTTTCGTCATATTTTTATGATCACTGATGCTTGGAACGGCTCAGATCCCGATGAATTTGAAAAAGCATTTTTTCAAACCGAAAAGTGTCATTTTCTAAGATTTTTAAAAGAGGGGTGCAAATGAGCCGTGACAGGCGGGCTGTATTACTTAA
>JBMNQZ010000035.1:0-20688 GCA_050944395.1 Lachnospiraceae bacterium | reverse complement strand
GGCACTTAGAACAGATTTCTACGTGAATTTCCGGCTTTGTTGAACCACATGTGAATGTGTTTCCGCAGTTACAAGTTACTTTTGCCTGATAATACTTTGGATGGATTCCGTCTTTCATTTTTTCACCTCTTATTTCTACTACTGTTAGATACCGAACCAACAGCAATAAGCATTTTATCACAAGGATATACTATATGCAAGCATTTTCTTAATGTAACCTGAACTTACAAAAAGAAATGTTCAAAGGGCTCATGTCCCGCTGTTTTTCGAATATATGTCAGAACATTTTCCTTGATAAAATAGCGTTCACCACCATGCTGTTTGTCTTAAGCCTGTTGAAAGTATTGAGGATCGAATCGATGGATTCCTCAGCCTTTGAACTGTTCAGACTGCGTCTTAAAACATTTACTGCTTCGAGCTCCTCAGGAGAAAGAAGCAGATCTTCTCTTCTTGTTCCTGACTTCTGAATATCTATAGCCGGGAACATCCTCTTTTCCTGAAGCTTTCTGTCAAGGATAAGTTCCATATTACCTGTTCCCTTAAATTCCTCATATACCACATCATCCATCTTGCTTCCCGTATCCACAAGCGCAGTTGCAAGAATGGTAAGGCTTCCGCCCTCCCTCATCTTTCTTGCGGCACCGAAGAATCTCTTAGGCATGTAAAGAGCAGTCGGGTCAAGACCTCCCGAGAGTGTTCTTCCGCTTGGCGGAACCAGAACATTATATGCTCTTGCAAGTCTTGTGATTGAGTCAAGAAGAATAATAACATCCTGGTTATGCTCTACAAGTCTTTTCGCTCTTTCAATAACCATCTCGGACACACGCTTATGATGCTCGGGCAATTCATCGAATGTGGAATATATGATCTCGACATTTTTCCCCTTGACCGACTCTTTCATATCGGTCACCTCCTCCGGTCTCTCATCGATAAGGAGGATGATAAGGTGTGCATTCGGATCCTTATAAAGAATAGATTTTGCGATGTCCTTCAAAAGAGTAGTCTTTCCGGCTTTCGGCGGAGATACGATCATTCCTCTCTGGCCTCTTCCTATCGGACTTATGAGATCCACTATTCTGGCCGCGGTGCTTCCTCCCGGACGTTCAAGCCTGATCCTCTCAAACGGGAACACGGGGGTCATCTGATCAAATGAATACCTTCTTCTGGCAGAATCCGCCGGGAGATCATTTACCATCTGAACATACAAGAGCGCTCCGAACTTTTCACCCTGAGCCTTGCTGCGTGTTATTCCGTTGATCATATCTCCAGTCTTAAGGTTAAAGCGTCTGATCTGGGACGGTGAAACGTATATATCATTCTCTCCCGGAAGGAAATTCTCGCTTCTGATAAATCCGAATCCGTCGGACATGACCTCCAGAAT
Organism: Lachnospiraceae bacterium; assembly: GCA_050944395.1. Lineage (GTDB taxonomy): Bacteria > Bacillota > Clostridia > Lachnospirales > Lachnospiraceae > Chordicoccus. The sequence continues at coordinate 19,307 of JBMNQZ010000035.1, read as the reverse complement.
TCCCCTCACCAGATCTCCCTCCTTCGGAAGCTTCACAGTCTCATTTTCAATTCCGTCCTCAGGCTTAACAACGGGAGCCTCAGAGGTTTCCTTCTCTTTATTCTCTTCCTTGTTTGCGTCTTTTGAAGTTTCAGTCTCCCCTACTTCTTCCTGAATCTTTTCGGCATTTTTGCCTTTTTCCTCCGCGGATTTCTCGTCAGATGCCTCTTCACGGTCATTTTCCGCTTTTTTCCTGGCATCCTCAATATCCAGAGCTATCATCGCGTCGATAAGCTGTGCTTTTTTCATTGAATAAGTTCCCTTTATTCCCCTGCTTTTGGCAAGTTCTTTAAGCACCAAAGCAGAAAGCGTTAAATATCTTTCTTTGTTCATAAAAATCACTCCAAGTACAAATATACAGTTTGAATATACAGTTTAATATGTTCGGGAATTTGCGGACAAACGTCCGTAATGAAATACAAAACGAGTATGAATTTAACAGATTTGTTTGAAGGATTTTATCACAGATAGCGCCCTTTTGCAAGCACACTTTCAAAACAAATTCCATATTTATGCTGCGGATGCTTATCGGTATACCTTATACAGTCAACCACAAATTCGCACGCACCCTTTATCGACTCATCCAGAGTTCTTCCTCTTAAAATATTTGCGGTAAACACACTTGCAAAAACATCACCGGTTCCGTGATATCTGTTTTCCATCCGCTCGGCAAAATACGAGACATACTTATCTTCTTTTTTAATATATGCAGATGCTCCCATACGGTCCTTCCCGGAATATACACCGGTGAGTACGCATATCTCCGGTCCAAGCTTTGCAAGCTCTTTAAGATATTCTTTTGCGTGCTCTTCGTCGCATTCGTGTATATAGTCCATTCCCGTAAGGAGTGCCGCTTCGGTAATATTCGGGATAATGATATCCGCCTTTGAGACCAGTTTTTTCATTCCCGTGACGATATTGTCACCGAGCGCCTTGTATAAAACCCCGTCATCTGCCATGGCCGGATCTACGATGAGCTTGCCGCCTTCCTTCATAAGCTCATCGGAAATATCCGCAATAATATCAAACTGTCGCTCGTCTCCAATATATCCGGTATATATGGCGTCAAACCCGATTTTTTCCTTTTTCCAATGTTCAGCTATTTTAGGCATTTCATCTGTCAGATCATGGATCGTATATCCCGAAAATCCGCCTGTGTGCGTGCTCATCACACTGGACGGTAAAATAGCTGTCTCTATTCCGAATGCCGACAAAACAGGAAGTGCCACCGTGATTGAGCACTGTCCAAAGCATGAAATATCCTGAATAGTAAGTGCGTTTATCATTGAATATCCTTTCACTTCAACCCTAATCCGGGTTTACATAATTGTTCCTCCGCCTACTACCACATCCCCGTCGTAAAGAACGACCGCCTGTCCGGAAGTTATAGCTCTTTGCGGCTCGTCAAACACGATCTCAAGTGTGTCCTTATCGGTCTGAACAACGGTTGCCCATTGCTCCTTATGACGGTATCTGACTTTTGCCTTGACCCTCATGCTTCCTTCTATCCGCTCCACCGATATTAAATTAATATCCTTTGCCGTTATCCTGGTGGAAAAAAGATCCTCATTTTTTCCGAGAATAACTTCGTTTTTTTCCGAATCAACCTTTTTGACATACATCGGGGTTCCGAAAGCGATACCCAATCCCTTTCTCTGCCCCACGGTGTAATTAATGATGCCTTTGTGTTTTCCGAGAATATTACCTTCAAAATCCACAAAATTACCCGAAGGATACTTTTTTCCTGTATATTTTTCTATAAAGTCGGCGTATTTTCCGTCAACAACAAAGCAGATATCCTGGGAATCCGCTTTATTTGCATTTACAAAATCGTTTTTCAGCGCAGTATCTCTGGTATCGGTTTTTCTCATTTCTCCCAAAGGAAAAAGGGTGTGTGCCAGCTGGTCCTGATTCATCGCATAAAGTACGTAGCTCTGATCCTTTGTCTCATCAATGGCCTTTTTCAGAAGATATCTTCCCGTTTTCTCATCGCGCTCGATCCTGGCATAGTGGCCTGTCACAACATATCCGCATCCCAGCTCCCTTGCAAAGTGATAGAGCTTTTCAAATTTCAAAAATCTGTTGCAGTCTATGCACGGATTTGGCGTGCGCCCGTTTTCATATGCTTCGATAAAAGGCCCGATCACTTTTTCTTTAAAGCGATCCGAAAAATTCACGACATAATAGGGCATATTAAGATTTCGCGCCACACTTCTGGCATCTTCCACGTCATCGAGCGAACAGCATGAATGCTCCCGGCAGACTCCCACATCTTCATTTTGAAAAAGTTTCATTGTAATACCTATGCACGAAAAACCTTTTTCTTTCATCAAACATGCCGCCACAGATGAATCAACTCCGCCGCTCATAGCTATAAGAGCACATTCGTTCGAAGGCCTGTCGGAAAAACCCACACCGGATGTCATTTCATTTTTTATCTCACTCATTACTATCACGCTTTCAAAAAATGTCTAAAAAACACGCTGCAACGCATTGGATTATTATATTATCAAACACTGTTCTTTTAAATAATATTTTTGCACTTTAAAAAATACAATCCGAAGCACAGTGTTAATTGACTTTATGTTTAATATATATAAAATCAAATTGTTTAGCAATTTCAGACATAAAGTTTAGTATTATATTTTGAGGCACATTATGGAACAGGAATATATCAACGCAAGTTTAGGCAGACGAATAAAGGAACTCCGACAACTCAACGGTCTGACCCAGCAGGAACTGGCAGACCGAACAGAACTTACAAAAGGATTTATATCCCAGCTTGAAAGAGGCCAGGTATCGCCCTCCGTGGCAACCCTTCTTGACCTCATTGAATGTCTCGGCATCAGTGCCTCCGACTTTTTCAAGCAGGCAGAAAAACCCAAGGTAGTGTTTTCCGAGGAAGGATTTTTCGAAAAGATAGACGATTCCGGAAACAGCATCCAGTGGATAGTGCCTACGGCTCAGGGAAACAGCATGGAGCCTCTTTTGGTCGAGCTCCAGCCGGGAAGCACCCTCGAAACCGATAAGCCTCATTCGGGTGAAGAATTCGGATATGTGATAACCGGAAGTATTCAGCTTTATCTTGGGGATAAAAAGTATACAGTCAAAAAAGGAGAGAGCTTCTATTACGAGGCATCGGAAAAACATCATATAGAAAATCAGGGGACGAGAAAAGCCAGATTTATCTGGGTGAGCACTCCCCCTTCGTTCTGAAAATTATTTTGCGATAAGAGAGGGGAAAAATGGAAACATCATCAAACATTATAGAACTCAGGAACATTAATATGATATTCCAGAATGATTTCAAGGCAGTAAGCGACTTTAGTCTTGAGATCAAAAAAGGGGAATTCGTAACCTTTCTGGGACCTTCGGGATGCGGCAAAACTACTACTCTTAGGATGATCGCGGGATTTGATCTGCCCTCATCCGGTCATATTCTTCTCAACGGCGAGGACATCACTTCTCTTCCGCCCCACAAAAGACCGATCAACACGGTATTTCAACGATACGCACTTTTCCCTCACATGAATATTTACGAGAACATTGCCTTCGGCCTCAAACAGAAAAAGACAGATAAAAAGCTCATTGAGTCAAAGGTGAGAAAAGTCCTTGAGCTTGTTGACCTCGAGGGATTTGAAGCAAGAAGCGTTTCGACTCTGTCGGGAGGCCAGCAGCAGCGTGTTGCCATCGCCAGAGCTCTGGTAAACGAGCCGGATATCCTTCTTCTGGACGAGCCGCTCGGCGCCCTTGATCTGAAAATGAGAAAGGAAATGCAGCTTGAGCTCAAAGCAATGCATAAAGAGCTTGGCATTACATTTATATATGTCACCCACGATCAGGAGGAAGCCCTTACCATGTCAGACAAGATCGTTGTCATGTCAGAAGGCAGGATACAGCAGATCGGAACTCCCGAAGATATTTACAATGAACCCAAAAATGCTTTCGTTGCCGACTTCATCGGAGAGAGCAATCTGTTCAACGGCATTATGACGGGAAAATTCAAGGCAAGATTCTGCGGCAGCGAGTTTACCTGTGTTGATGACGTTCCCGAAGGCACTCATATCACCGCGGTCATCCGTCCCGAGGATGTGATCCTCACTTCTCCGGAGGCCGGAACAATTACAGGAAAAGTAACTTCGGTGATATTTAAAGGCATTCACTATGAAATAACCGTGGAATCGGGCAACTATGAGATGGTAATCCAATCCGTTAATTCGGCCGAACCGGGTGCCCGGGTCGGAATGAATGTAGACCCGGACAACATCCACATCATGCTTGCCGATGACAATACGAACGAGTTCACGGCTGATCTCACAAAGAATTATGAGCTTTATTTCAACGATAATGTCATTCCCTGCGATATTACCCGTATCATTCCCGGAAGCAGCTTTGACAAGGATAATGTTCTTCACTATTCAAACGGTGAAGCTGTGGATACCGATAAGATCAAGATAGCCGTGATGATAGAGCCCCAGGATATACAGATGACAGACGACACCGAATCAGGACTCGTATACGGAAATATCAGCAATCTTATCTATAAGGGCGACCATTACAGCTATGTAATACATACACAGCTCGGTCAGGATTTTGTTGCGGACGACGAATACCTCTGGAACATGGATGACCTTGTAGGACTTATCATGCCCTCGGACAAGATGCGTTTCAGATTCAAGAGATAAAACACAAGGAGACGGCACATGAAGAAAAATTTTTCCAGAAAGATGTTGGGCATTCCGTATGCGGTTTTTCTGCTTCTCTTTGTTGCAGCTCCGCTGATTGTTCTCATTTTTTATGCATTTACAAACGGTCAGGGACAGTTTACTCTCAGAAATCTGAGCGGATTTTTTACCGATCCCAACACTTTGGGGACCCTGGTTTACAGCCTGGGAATAGCTCTTGCGACAACACTGGTATGTCTGCTTCTGGCATATCCTATAGCTTATATTCTTGCAAAAAGCAAACTGAAATTTAAAGGCGTATTGCTGATGATCTTCATTATTCCGATGTGGATCAATTTTTCCCTCAGGATCACGGCACTTAAGGAAATTCTCACTCTTATTGAGGGAAACCTTGCCTATTATCCGTTTTTTAATACCATCGTCGGCATGACATATGATTTTCTGCCCTTTATGATCCTGCCGATCTATACATCCATTTCCAAACTCGATCCCTCACTGGAGGAAGCGGCAATGGATCTGGGAGCCAACGATCTCAAAACTTTTCTCAAGATCACGCTCCCCCTTTCAACACCCGGGATAATCAGCGGTATCACTATGGTATTCCTTCCCGCGATGACCAATTATGTTGTTCTTGATATGCTTTACAACAGCACCTACATTATGGGAAGTCTGATCGGAAGCTATTTTTCCGCTTACAACTGGCACGGCGGATCCATGATCGCCCTTATTCTTCTGGTGATCATATGTATTTTCACACTTCTGAATCATTCATCAGATAAAGAAGAATCAATGAGAGGAGGAAATATACTGTGATCAGGAAAATATTAAGACCTCTTTTTATTATATTTATACTGATATTTATCTATGCGCCTGTACTGATCCTTGCCGTGTACAGCTTTACCGATGCGACGCAGATAGGAGCCTTCAGCGGATTTTCTTTTGAAAATTATATCACGCTCTTTACAACGCCCGAGCTGATCTCGATGATCCTTGGAACACTAATTCTCGCCATTTCTTCATCGGTGATAGCTTCCGTTTTAGGCACAGCAGGTGCGATCGGAACCTTCTATTCCAGGAGACGGACCGCTTTCGTTGTTGAGACTCTGAACCAGGTCCCTGTTGTGAATGCGGACGTTGTTACAGGCTTCTCTATCTGTATTTTACTTGTAATCGTGCTCGGGGTGAGCAAGGACACCTATATTCCGCTTCTCGTCGGACATGTCACTTTATGTGCTCCGTTTGTTTATCTCTCCGTGATGCCCAAGCTTAAACAGCTGGACCCAAGCCTCTATGAGGCGGCTCTCGATCTGGGCGCTACACCGTCAACTGCGCTTAGAAAGGTAATATTACCCCAGCTTATGCCGGGAATAATCTCCGGCTTTGCACTGGCTATTACTTTGTCACTGGATGATTATTTTATCGCCACCTACACAAAGCCGGCCACATTTGACACGATAAGCACCTATGTCGTAAATGCGACAAAGGGAGCCCAGACAAATATCAAAACCGCTCTCTGGGCTCTTTCAACCATCATATTTGCCGCCGTTGTGCTTATTGTAGTGATAGCAAACTTAAGATCCGGTGCCGGAAAAAAAGATAAAGCGAGGGCCGATATATGAAAAAAATCAAAAGAATTATTATCGTCCTTCTCGGACTCATTGTATTAAGTGCTTCCGTCCCACTCACGGCATTTGCATCGGCAGGCGGTGAAAGCGAAAAGCCCATTATCCTGCGTATTTCCAACTGGGAAGAATATATTGATCTTGGTGACTGGGATGAAGAAGAAGCAATAGACCTGGACAGCGGAACTATTATCGGAGAAATTTCCATGATAGATGAGTTTGAGGACTGGTACTATGAAACTTACGGACGTAAGGTTAAAGTCGAATACTCTACCTTCGGCTCAAACGAAGATTTTTACAATATGCTGACCCTGGGGGATGTATTTGATCTGACGTGTCCTTCAGAATATATGGTTATGAAGCTTATGGCCGAAGACAGAGTCGTTCCGTTCTCCGATGAATTTTATGATACGGAAAATGAACTGAATTATTACATTAACGGAGTATCGCCCTACATACAGAGTATTCTTGAAGAAAACGGACTAAACAACGAGCCCTGGTCAAAATATATGGCCTGCTACATGTGGGGAATTACCGGTTTCGTATATAATCCGGAAATCATGACCAGAGAAGAAGCCTCCACCTGCATGGTGCTGGTAAATCCGAAATTTTCACGCCAGATTTCCGTCAAAGACAGTCTTCGCGACTCGTATTTTGCAGCAGTTGCTGCGGTAAAGAGAGATCTTCTCACATCGGAGGAGTTCCTCAATGACCCGAATTATAAGAAAAATCTCCAGAGAGAGATGAACGATACATCTCCGGAAACTATTGAAAAGGTACTGGATTTTCTTCAGGAAGTTAAGAAAAATTGCTACTCCTTCGAGAGCGATGCCGGAAAAGCCGATCTCATCTCCGGAAAAGCCGCCGCAAATTACCAGTGGTCGGGAGATGCGGTATATTCCCTTGATCAGGCTGAAGAAGTGGATCTTCGCCTTGATTTTGCCATTCCTGAGGAGGCATCAAATATATACTTTGACGGCTGGTGCATGTTAAAAAACGGAATTAACGGGGATCCCGATAAACAGCATGCCGCGGAAGCATTTATAAACTATGTTTCAAGGCCCGATAATGTCATCAGAAATATGTATTATGTCGGATATACATCGGCAATAGCCGCTCCGGAGGACGGAAGGATATTCGAATACGCCCAGTGGAATTTCGAGGCCGAGGATGACGAGGAGGAAACCGTAGATTATCCCTTGGGATATTTCTTTACGGGTGACAACGAAGATGAGAATTTCATCATCAATGCTCCTGCCGATCAGATAAACAGGCAGCTCGTCTCCCAGTATCCTGATGCGAAAGCCATGGAGCGAACATCCATAATGGAATATTTTGATGAGGAAACCTACGATGAAATATATCAGATGTGGATAAAGGTGAGGTGCTGTAACATAAAAGATATTCCCGTATATATATGGATCCTTATCGGAGCGACTGCGATCGGTTTTATAGCTTTGGGAATATATAACTCGAGGAAAAAATACCGGTAAAAAAGTGACACAGTAGTGTAAAAAAGTTGCCAGGCACATGTACATTTTGTGCCTGGCACCTTTTTTACAACTCCTCCAGAATTCCGTCAATCAATCTCAGGAATTTATCTTTGACCATTATCGATGCTTCAAGCACATCTTCCATGCTTAACGGCTTTTCGCTGATTCCCGCGGCCAGGTTCGACACACAGGTTATTCCCAGCACTTCCATTCCGCAGTGTTTTGCAACGATCACCTCAGGAACAGTCGACATTCCCACGGCATCGGCGCCCATGATCCCGGCCATTCTGATCTCTGCCGGAGTCTCATAGCTCGGTCCCGACATAGCAATATATACACCCTCTCTCAACACGATTCCCAGCTCACGTGCCTTCTTTGCCGCTGTCTCTCTCAGTCTCAGGCTGTACGCCTCAGACATATCCGGGAAACGAACACCGAAACGGTCTTTATTTGCTCCTCTCAGAGGATTCATTCCCATGAAATTAATGTGGTCGGTGATTAGCATCAGATCTCCGATATCAAAGTTTTTATTTATACCTCCGGCGGCATTTGTCACTATCAGAGTCCTGACCCCTAAAAGGCTGAGCACCCTCGTCGGGAATGTCACTTCCTCCATGGAATATCCTTCATAATAATGAACCCTTCCCTGCATACAGATAATATCGTCATTTATTACAAAGCGTCCTTTATGACCTTCAACCGTTGATCTTGGAAAATTCGGTATATCCTCATAATTTATAATATCGGCATCCTTAAGATTCTCCGCATACTCTCCCAGACCCGATCCCAGAATAATCGCCTTTTTCGGTCTGTGTGATGTGTGCTCAAGAATATATTTCACAGCCTTATCATAATGCTCATCAGTAAACTGCATAGCAAATTCCTCCGTATCTGAATTTTTCTCAGCGCGCTTTAGAGACCCTGAGAAGTTCTTTTACCTCATCAATTCCAAACTTATATTTCTTTCCGCAGAAATGGCAGCAAAGCTCAACATCTTCACCGTCGTCTATCATGCTTTTCAATTCTTTTTCTCCCACACTGAGGAGAACCCTTTCAACTCGCTCTCTGGAGCAATTGCAATAATAATCCGTAGGAAGCTTATCATTTATCACAAGGTCAAAATCCCCCAGGAGATGTTCAAGAATAAGCTCCGGAGTATAGCCGTTGTCCAGCATAGAAGTAACTGAAGCGGTTCCTTGAAGCTTATCCTCAAGCCTGGATATGACTGTCTCATCGGCATTCGGCATCAGCTGGATAATAAATCCTCCGGCTCTTCTTACACTCAGATCCTTATCTACCAGAACTCCGAGTCCTACCGCTGAAGGCACCTGCTCACTGCTGGCAAAATAATATGTAAGATCATCACCTATCTCACCTGTCTTCAACTCAACCTGACCCACATACGGATCCTTCATTCCCATGTCCCTTATCACGGAGAGCACTCCCACACCGAGAGCCGATCCGACATCAAGCTTTCCCACACTGTTCGGAGGAAGATCAACATTGGGATTTGCAACATATCCCTTGACCCTGCCCTTCGCATCGGCAGTGACTGTCAAGCCCCTGATGGGACCGCCGCAATTGATCTGAAGTGTAAGCACATCCGAATCATTTTTCATCATCGTCCCCATCATTGCACCGCCCGTAAGAAGTCTTCCGAGTGCTGCAGTTGCAACGGGTGATGTGCCATGAATTTTTCTGGCAGTTTCAGTCATTTCCCGGGTTGTGGCCGCAAATGCTCTTACGGCACCGTCAGCGGCCGTCGCCCTTATTATATAATCACTCATAATAATCCCCTTTAGATCAAATCATTTCCCCTGGTTCTGCTCCAGTAAGCTCCCATTGTATATGTCCCGTCACCTGTAGTCTCTCTGGAAAGATATTCCGAAAGTCCATCCTCCTCCGAAGACCACGCTTTTGCGGCCTCGACGGACGGATATTCAATCTCCGCATACCAGCTCTCAAATTCGGTTCCGCTGTCAACACAGTTAACCTCGAGCTTAAGACCGTTTTTCAATGCATATGTGCGTCTGTTTTTTATAATAGCAGGTTTTCCTATGAACTCGCCTATCCTTTCGAATACATCCCGGCTAATATTAAACTCAATCTCCTCCCTGGCAATTCCGTCATGGGTGGAATGGGATTTCAGGCAGAAAACATACTCCGGCTCCATCCCGATGACCTGTTCCTTACGTATCCTGACAGTTGGTCTTAAATTTACATAGGATTGCTCCATTTTCTGCTCATACAACAAATTCAGCGAAGAATCAGGCCATCCTTTTACAAGCCATTTGCGTTCAAATTCCATTTCAATCCCTTTCTGTACACAGGAGCGAAGAACCGATAGCTTCCTGAGCATTGCATACAATTATTTTATTGGTAAGATCTTCTTCCGATTCCATAAATGCGGAAACATATTCTCTTGTATATCCGTGCCACATCATTTTTCCGTTGAATTCCTTTTTTTCTTCAAAAAGTACCTCGGAAATCTTTCCAGCCCGGCTTTTCGCATAAAGAGCCTCGTTCTCTTCGTCAAGGCTTATCAGGCGTTCGCTGCGAAGGGATTTTTCCCTGTCGGTCAGCTGTCCCGGCATTGATGCCGCCTTTGTTCCCTCGCGTCTGGAATACTTGAAAATGTGTGTCTTCGAAAAATTAATGCTTTTTACAAATGAATACGACTCCTCAAATTCTTCTTCCGTCTCCCCGGGGAAACCGGTTATCACATCTGTCGTTATTGCCGGACCATCAAAAAATGACCTTAATCTGCAGCATATCTCATAATATTCCTTTGTGTCATAGTGCCTGTGCATCCTCTTCAGGGTAGCGTCGCACCCGCTCTGAAGCGACAGGTGGAATTGCGGGCAAAGCTTAGATATCTTTGAGAGCTCCTCAACAAATTTTTCAGTCATAAGTCTCGGTTCGACAGACCCAAGCCTAATTCTTTTTATCTCCTCAATGCCGGCAATAGCTTTAATAAGCTCCAGCAGTTCATGATTGTATTCAGATTCCTTGTTGTGCTCCGGGAAATCGATTCCGTATGAGCTAATGTGTATCCCTGAAACCACAACCTCCTTATACCCCTTCTTTCCGAGATTTTTAACCTCTTCTATGACCTCTTCCGGTCTTCTTGAGGTTACCCGGCCCCGGGCATAAGGGATGATACAATAGGTACAGAACATATTACATCCATCCTGAACCTTCAGAAAAGCCCTGCATCTTTCGTACCTTACCTTCGAATTTACCTCAGGTGTATCTTTCAAGGACAATTCGACACTTTCGTTATCGTGATCTTCCCGCCGGCTTTTGAAATAATCACAGATGATGTCATAGATCTTTTCTTTCTCATCATTTTTTACAAGAATATCAATTTCGCTGTCCTTTTCGAGTTTATCGCTGTTAATGTTTACATAACATCCAGCTGCAATGACCACCGCATCTTTATTGAGCTTTTTTGCTCGGTGAAGCATTTGCCTTGACTTGCGGTCGGCAATGTTTGTTACCGTACAGGTATTAATTATGTAAACATCAGCCCCCTCCTTAAAGGGAACTGTCTCAAAGCCTTTCTCCTTAAGGATCCGCGCCATAGTCTCTGTCTCGTATTCATTCACCCTGCAGCCCAGATTTTGAAAGGCAACTTTCATCTTTTCCTTCATTACACCTATTTCATTCATAAGGATCCTGCCGACCCTTCTCTTTCATGTTTTCAAGAACCATTTTATCATCAATAAAGATTTCTATATAGTATTTTTTCAAAATATAGAAAACTCATCCGCAGAAATGTATAATACTTATGTTGCCGGAAATTTTCAACTGATTTTATTTATAAATTACAGATAAGGGCTCAGGAAACGCGATATGATAGGAAATATGGATAAGAAAAAAAGAGTTTTTTTAATCGTTCTTGACAGTTTCGGAATCGGGGAGGCTCCCGATGCGGCCGAATACGGCGATGCGGGTTCAAACACTCTCAGATCAGTTGCTTCAAGTAAATTTTTCAGGGTCCCTAACCTTTCAAAACTCGGTCTTTTTAATATCGACGGTGTATCCTTCCTGCCTTCGGAGGCTTCCCCTTCGGCATCTTACGCCAGACTTGAGGAACTGTCGAAAGGAAAAGATACTATTTTGGGGCATTGGGAGATTGCCGGTCTTGTAAGTCCGAAGCCTATGCCGGTATTCCCGGAAGGTTTTCCGGAAAGCTTTATTCGGGAGCTTGAGTCCCGTATAGGAAGAAAATGCCTTGTGAACAGGCCGTACTCGGGAACTTCCGTCCTTTCAGATTACGGAATCGAGCACATGAAAACAGGAAATCCCATTGTTTACACCAGTGCAGACAGTGTCTTTCAGATAGCGGCACACGAAGAAGTTATTCCTGTTGATGAGCTCTACTCTATCTGCCGCACGGCAAGGGAGCTTCTTTCAGGAGACCTGGCTGTGGGGCGAGTGATAGCGCGCCCCTTTGTCGGAGACAGTCCCTTGAATTTCAAAAGAACGGGCAACCGCGAAGATTTTGCCCTGTCTCCCTTCGCCCCAACTATGCTTGACAAATTAAAAGATAAAGGACGGGATGTGATAGGTATCGGAAAGATCGGAGATATTTTCAACCATACCGGGCTTACCGAGTCCACTCATACCGGAAGCAACGATGAGGGCATGAAGCTCACACTGGAAACCTCAAAAAGAGATTTTAGCGGCCTTTGCTTTACAAATCTTGTGGATACAGACTCTGTTTACGGGCACAGAAGGGACATCGACGGGTATGCCGAGGCAATAAGCCGATTTGATAGTTTTCTTACCGACTTATTGCAAAACATCAATTCCGATGATGCGCTGATAATCACTGCGGATCACGGGTGCGATCCGGGGTACACAAAAACTACCGATCACACCAGGGAATATGTTCCCTGCCTGATATATTCTCCGTCCGAGCCCTCCGAAAATCTCGGTACTATCAAGGGCTTTACATTTATCGCCGACAGGATACTTGAAATGCTTCTTTGATTTTGAAAAAAAGGTGCCAGGCGAATGCTAAGCTTGTGCCTGGCACAAGCTTAGCATTCGCCTGGCACCTTTTTTACCTTTACCTGTCCCCTTTTACCGCAAAAAAAGACGTGACAATCATCACGCCTTTTTTCCTGATATATCAGAAGCTTCCGCCTCCGCCTCCGTGGGTAGATCCCGAAGAGCTCGTATGCGTTGAGCTTCCTCCGCTGTTTTCCTTCGGCTTTGCTCTTCTCACAACATTCCTGTAAAGGAAGGTATCTCTGCTCGTCCTAATCCTCAGGCTGTCCTTCTCTACATAATCATTTGCCTCTGCAGCATGCCTTATTGTCTTAAGCTTTGCCTTCATCGACCCGGTTACGATAAATGCAATTGCAAATCCCGCAACAAGTCCTATAAGAAGATTTGTCACTTTAAATCCCTTCCTGCCGGACGGAGCTTTTGAATTTACATCAACGGGTGTACCGTTCTTAGCCAAACCTACGTATTCCTCTACCCGGTCTGTGAACACACTGAAGCCTTCGTAATAGTCTCCGTCGCTAAGGTATCCCGCAAGCTCATCTCCGATCTCCTGAATACCGAAATCGGTGAGGGCCGTTATCCCGTAGCCCTTTGTCGATATCCACCATTTTCTTGAGCCCATATCAACAAGGAGAAGCGCTCCGTCACCTTCATCGCCGTATCCATAGCCGTTATAATCAAAATAATCATCCGCATAGGCTTCAACGGATTTTCCTCCGATATCGTCCTCTGTAACGATCACGATATCGAACTGCATGCTGTCGCAAATGCTTATCAATTTTTCTTCAAGTGAAGATTCTTCACTGTCGGAAAGAAGATCAGCATTATCAACGACCTTATCATTGTTAGCTGCATAAACCGGCATTGCAAGAAGGACTGAAAGAACTATAACCGTTAAAAATGAAATTATCCTTTTGTTCATTTTCTATCCCTCCCATTAAAGAATAAACTGAAGAATCAATGTGATTATCACAGTAAGAATCGCGCCGAGTATTCCGGTATATCTCCAGTATGCACCTTTATCACACGGAATATCGCCGATAAATTTTCCGGTCTGACCGTTCATAGCGAAAAGGTAATTCTGTCCGTTCCAGGATGTGCTGAGAAGCCACACAGGATATAATGCATAATAGACCTTGCTGTCCCTGTAATTCATTGAAGCGTTGTCGGCAGTTACTGTTGTATATCCATGAATCGTGGACTCAAGAACATCCTCCGCACTCTTCTTCACTCTGTTATTAATACGCTCTCTGTTATCCTCTGCCGTAATGTCGTATTTATCGGCAAGAAATCCCGACATATACGCCGTCTGAAAATCAACCGCCTGAGAAACGTCATACGGTTCGATGGATTCTGTAATATCATCCGGCATGGTCGAAGATCCGTCAGCCGGTATCTTTAAGAATGACATTTCTCCCGCGCGACGAACCAGATAATGAGAAGTCTCTGTATAATCATATCTGGAATCCGACCACACTCTCACCTTCGTAGCTTTATAGAGAATGTCGGCATCAACGGTGGTATCAAAAAGCCAATAAGGAACATAAATACCCTTTATCTCATCAATATGCTTCTGATCCTTGAACGCCTTCGGAACGAATTTTTTACCCGAAAGATGCTTTTCAAGCCCCTGCTTCGCCGCCTCTTTATCCAGCTGGAACGGAATGATGAGATCAGGCTTGAGATCACCCGCAAACTGTCCGGACATAACCACCGGACTTCCGCAGAACGGGCAGGAAGTTGCTCCGGTATTCTCGTCCCCGACGATCTCGCCTCCGCAGGAATTACAGGAATAAATGCGCATTCCCTCTGTCTCTCCGGGCTGCCACTCCTGTCCCGAGCTGCTGTCCCAATCTATACTGTCGCTTTTAAGATCGCTGATCTGCTCATTGTAATCATTAATTGCCTCAATGGTAAGCTCCGTACCGCAGTACGGACACTTCATTTCCTGAGATCCCGCATTGAATTCAATTCCGGCACCACAGGCAGGGCATTTATAATCCTGAAGATTACCCATACTATTCTCCCTCGTATCTTTTAAAAAAAGCCAATCCTGTCTTCAGATTGGCTTATTATCAATAATTTATCTTGCAAAAGGATTTCCGCACTCAGGGCAGAACTTCGGAGGATTTGACGGGTCAGTTACCTTCCATCCGCAGTTCGTACAGAATGACTGTGCCGGTGTTTCAGGCTTCTTTGAGCCGCAGTTTGAGCAGAACTTTCCGGAATTTACCTGTCCGCAGGAGCATGTCCAGCCTCCGGCAGGTGCAGAGGTTTGAGCCGGTGCTGCCTGCTGGGCTGCCTGAGCAGCCTGAGCCTGCTGATTTGCCGCCATCTGGAAAAGAGAAGATGCATTTACGCCTCCGGCCTGCTGTGCCATATTCATACCCATAAAGCCCATCATGGCGCCGTTCGGATTCTTTGCAGCCGATTCCATTGCAGCTGCCTGTGCTCCGACAGTTGTAGCAGCTGCCATAGCCGGATCGCGGTTGATCGCATTCCGCTGAGCCGTCTTGAGGAGCATCTGATCCTCCTCGGTGAGAGTGATCGGATTGAGGGCTACAGAAACAACTGCCAGACCTCTTATGTTGCCCCATTTCTTTGTAAGAGACTCGTTCATCAGGTCGCTGAGCTCCTCAGAATGTGCCGGAAGAGCACTCGGTCTTATCTCTTTTTCGGAAAGCTTTCCGAAAGCAGTCTGAAGCGATCCGACAAACTCTGTTCTGAGCTGATCGGAAATATTATCCTTTGTATAGGCGCCGCTGATATTTCCGCATACATTTGTATAGAAAAGAATAGGATCTGCTATTCTGTATGAGAACATTCCGTTGCATCTTACGGAAAGGTCAATATCAAGCCCGATATTTCTGTCCACAACTCTGAAAGGTATCGGATTTGCGGTTCCGAATTTGTTATCAAGGATTTCTTTTGTATTGAAATAATACACCCTCTGATCGTGACCGGTATCTCCGCCGTAAGCAAATCTCTTTCCGATTGTTGCAAAGGTCTGCTTTATGCTGTCTCCCAGTTTTCCGGAAAAAATGCTCGGCTCCGATGAAGCATCATAGGTAAATTTTCCGGGTTCGGCACAAATCTCGACAACCTTTCCGTCATCAACGATTATCATACACTGTCCGTCGGCAACAGCTATTCCCGAACCGTTGGAAATGATGTTATCATTGCCCTTTGTGTTCGAAGATCTTGATCCGGTCTGTTTTTTACCCATTACAACAAGGGTATCTGCCGGTATAGCATCGCAGTAAAAGTATTCTTTCCATGTGTCGGCAAGAGTTCCTCCGACAGCACCTAAAGCGGCTTTAATAAGTCCCATAGTATTCTCCTTTGCTAAATATTAACAGCGATATTGGTGTACGATTACACTTTCATATTCTAACATTGACATATATTTTCAACAATAAATTTTTAATAAATCACATAATTTTATATTATTTGAACATATTTATCAAAGATTTCTGAACACATCCTTTAAAGCAGGATAAATCGTTCTGAATTTCGAATATCTGTCGTTATACTTCTCCACAAGTTCGGGATCCGGAACAATGCTGTCTGTGATCTTTACGATTTTTTCGCATGCTTCACTGACAGATGCAAATTCTCCGCAGCCTACCGCCGCAAGAATAGCTCCGCCCAGAGACGGTCCCTCCTCTGACTCAATATGATCGATCCTGATTCCGAGAACATTGGCAAGAATCTTCATCCAGAGATCGCTCTTTGCTCCGCCTCCGCAGACCTTGCTTGATTCAATCGTGATTCCCAATGATTTCGCCACCTCATAGCAGTCTCTTATCGCAAAGCTTACTCCCTCAAAGATTGCCTGCAGAATCTGTGCTCTCGTAGTTGCAAGCGTAAGCCCTGTGAAAGTACCTCTTGCATAAGGATCATTGTGAGGTGATCTCTCTCCCATGAGATACGGAAGGAAGTACACATCATTTTCTCCAAGTACGTCGATATCCTTCTGCTCCCCGGCAAAATCATCTGTTTTCATGATATCCTTCATCCACCAGTTATTGCAGGATGCGGCCGAAAGCATGCAGCCCATAAGGTGGAATCCGCCGTCAGCATGGGCAAATGAATGAAGGGCGTTAAATTTATCAACTCCGAAGCTGTCCGATGTGATGAAAATAGTTCCGCTGGTACCGAGGGAGATATTACACATGTTGGGACCTACGGTTCCCGTACCGACTGCCGCTGCCGCATTATCACCTGCTCCGGCAATGATCCTGCACTGTCTTGATATTCCAAGCTCATCGGCAATTTCCGGTCTGATCGTTCCCGTCACTTCATAGCTTTCGAAAAGTGAAGGCATCATATCCTCGGAAACTCCGCAGATTTCCATCATTTCCTTTGACCAGCACTTGTTCTTCACGTCGAGAAGAAGCATTCCGGAAGCATCGGAATAATCACATGAATGAACCCCTGTAAGCATATATGCCACATAATCCTTCGGAAGCATTATCTTTCTGATTTTTTTGAAATTTTCCGGCTCGTTATTTCTTACCCATAGGATCTTCGGGGCGGTAAAGCCTGTAAATGCGATATTACCGGTATATTCGGTGAGTTTATCCCTTCCTACCTCATTATTGAGGAAATCAGTCTCAACCGTAGTCCTTCCGTCATTCCAGAGAATAGCCGGTCTTATGACTTCATCGTTTTCGTCAAGAATTACAAGTCCGTGCATCTGTCCTCCGAAGCTTATTCCCGCAACCTCATCTCCGTCGATTTCGGACACAAGCTCCTTTAAGGCAGCCTTACTCTGAATCCACCAGTCTCCTGGATTCTGCTCCGACCAGTTTCCGTTCGTCACGCTAAGCGGATACTCCTTTGAGACGATCTTCTTTATTTTTCCCTCAGAATCCATTAACAGTTCCTTTACAGAAGATGTTCCGAGATCAATTCCTATGTAATACATCAGTGTTTCCTCCATTTAGTATTCTTTTATCATATCAAGGAGAGTATCCTTGTTTTCCGATATCCATTCGGTATAGTCTTTTCCTGTTTCCTGTACCGTTTTTCCGAGGCGTACCAGAAACTCCGGAATTTTCTCCGCCTCAATTACTCCTATCTCATTGCCAAGCTGCTCTTCGCCCTTTCTCTCCTCTCCGAAAGAAAATACCGCAAAAGCCGCCCTTGCACTTCCGTCTACTCTTTTTGAGGCGCCCCGAAAGCCCAGAAGCCCGATCTGATGCGTACCGCATGAGGAAGGACATCCTGATATATGGATCTTTGGAAGAGCCCCTTCCGCGATCTTTGCTTCACGGACTGCCATTATGCAATCCCTGAGCAAAGCCTGGGAATCTCTTAATCCTACCTGACATATGGAAGCACCCACACAGCTTACGCTTGCTTCAAATACACCGCATGCGCTGTCCGAAGTAATATCTATCACCTTTTCCGCCTCTGCGGCGTTCAGATTAATGATATATGCCGTACTGTCAGGCGCCAATCTCATCTCAACATCATCCATATCCGCGATTGCATTAACGAGATCACAAAATACTTCTGCCGACGGATTTCCGCCGATCGGATGATATTCCACCGCATATAGTCCCGTCTGTTTCTGCTCTACAGCTCTGGGGTGTTCTATCGTTCCGCAGCCCGCCTTGCTGCAAGAAGTCATGTCTGGCGTAAATGAAAGCTGCTCTTTTTCAGCCTCTATCAGCTTTTCTTCAAAGGTTGCCCTGAATTCATCCGAGGATGCGAAAACATCCTGCATGTATCTCGTTCTTGCCTTTCCTCTGTTCTCGTAATTACCGTATGAACAGAACATAAGCCACATCGCCTTTATGTAATAAAGAATGCGGGACGGATCCACGCCCTCGGCAACCTTTATTCCAAGCTTTGGATTGTTTCCCAGTCCTCCGGCGCTGTAAACATCAAAATTGCCGTCAGCAGTCGCCACAAATCCCAAATCCCTGAAAGTTGCATGTGTGACATTTGCATCGGAATTAGAAAAAGCAATTTTCAGCTTCCTCGGCATTTTCGGCGCATCAATAAATGACATTGCATAATCGCCCGCCTCCTTTGCGTACGGCATCACATCGAAATATTCGCCTTTCTCAACCCCTGAAAGCGGAGAACACATTACATTTCTCGGATAATCGCCTCCGCCTCCCATGGTAATAATACCCGCATCGAAAGCAGCCTCCATAATATCTGCGATCTTCTCGCACTTCAGATCGTGCAGCTGTATAGTCTGGCATGTAGTGAAATGTATTTTCTCAATTCCGTATTTTTTTACCGTTTCGGAAATAAAGGACAGCTGATCTTTCCCTGCACGGCCTCCTGTCATCCTGAGACGGAGCATTCCGGATTTGCCGTCTCTTTGCGCATAGCTTCCGAATCTCCCGGAAAAGCCTTTGTATTCAGCCTTGCTCACGGCACCGGCGGCAAATTCTTCTGTCTTTTTCCGAAAATCGGATATCTCTTTT
>JBMNQZ010000034.1:0-20716 GCA_050944395.1 Lachnospiraceae bacterium | reverse complement strand
GACAGCTTCATGATATACGCACCTATAAGATCCTCATAGCTGTCGATCTTATCTTCGTTTTTCATAATTTTGTCATACTTTTCCTGGACAAATCCATTCTTTACCGTTTCCACAGCCAGTTCTATCGCAACCTCTACTCTGGCGATCATGCGTCTCATGGAATTTCCGCACTCTGCAATAGCAAAAGACGGTGTCGTCATAAGACGCTCATCCAGGAAGATTTCTTTATCTTCTCTCTTATCCTTAATGATCCTCATTGCAAGCTTTTCAAGCAGTGAAGAGCACGGGAAGAGAATCAGAACCGTGAGAATATTGAATATGGAGTGTGCCCCCGCAACTCCGAGTGGTCCTATTACCTGCTGCATGAAATCAAAATGCAGCACTGCGTTCAGTCCGTAGAATACAATGAGCCAGAAGATAGTTCCGATTATTTTTACGGATACATGGACAACCGACACTCTTTTTGCGTTTCTGTTAACACCTATACAGGAAAGTATGGCCGTCATACAGGTTCCGATATTGGCACCCATGATAAGCGGAATAGACATTCCCCAGGTGAGTGCTCCGGTGAGGGACAAACTCTGGATCATACCGATAGAAGCCGCCGAGCTTTGAATGACGCCTGTGATAACAGTACCTACAAGGACTCCGAGAAGCGGGTTATTGAAAGCTGTGAGCATGCTTCTGAATGATTCCGATTCCGCCAGCGGATCCATTGAGCTTGACATCATGGTCATACCCGTCATGAGAACCGCGAATCCAAGGAGCATATTTCCCGCATCTTTCTTCTTCTGGGTTTTTCCCATCATCGTCATTATTACTCCGATGAGAGCAAAGATAAGAGAAAAATTCTTCGGTTTCAGAAGTCCGAGAATAATACTTCCGCCACTGTCAATACCGGCAAGTGAGAGGATCCATGCGGTCAGAGTCGTTCCTATGTCCGATCCGAAGATTACACCGATAGTCTGTCCGAGATCCATGATTCCCGAGTTGACGAAGCCGACAAGCATGACAGTCATAGCCGATGAAGACTGAATGGCAATGGTAATGATCGCGCCTATGGCAAGACCCTTGAATTTATTGTCAGTCGCCTTTTTAAGCAGTTTCTCCAGCTTTCCGCCTGTCATCTTTTCCAGCGATCCGGATAACAGATTCATTCCGAAAAGGAAGAATGCAAGTCCTCCGAAAAGCTGAATAAAAGAAAAAACATCCATTGATTTGTCTCCTAAAGCACAATTTTTTTTATTGTATCATTTCAGAGAAAAAAATGGAATGTTTTTCTATATCATGAATAAGATTATTCACCTATTTATTATAATATTGCAGATAAAAATGTTTATTTCAACGACAAAAAATCGATGAACATTATTTTAACCGCCTTAAGATCTCATCAATAATATTCCGGGCTGCTTCATCCTTGCTCATGAGCTCCAGTTGTTTTTCCTCATCCTCCGTAATAACAGTGACAATATTGGTATCTACGCCGAAACCCGCACCGGCCTGTTTTAGATTGTTGGCAACTATCATATCAAGGTTCTTTTTCTTCAGTTTCTTTCTGGAATTTTCAAGCATATTTTCGGTTTCCATTGAAAATCCGCATAAAAACTGATCTTTTTTTCGCTCTCCCAGGGTCTTCAGAATATCCGTTGTCCTCTCAAGCTCAATACACATCCGGTCATCATTTTTCTTGACCTTCTCATCAGATATGGACGCGGGTCTGTAATCTGCAACCGCAGCTGCCTTTATCACAATATCCTGATCATCAAAACGCCCTGCGACCTCTTCATACATCTCCCGGGCGGACAATACATGTACAACATCCACAAACAGAGGATCTGATAAATTAGTCCTTCCTGCAACAAGAGTAACCTGTGCCCCCCGCCTCATACAGTTGACAGCCAGAGCATACCCCATTTTTCCGGAAGAATGATTGCTGATAAATCTTACCGGATCAATTTTTTCAATTGTGGGACCGGCAGTGACAAGAACCCTTTTTCCCTCCAGATCCTTCTCGCATTCGCACTCCCTGAGAATGTACTGAAGCAATACATCTTCAGAGGGCATTTTGCCTTCACCGGTATCTCCGCATGCCAGATAACCATAATCCGGGCGTATCACTTCATAGCCGTGACGCGAAAGCTTATGCAGGTTTTCCTGAACTATGCTGTTTACGAACATATTTGTATTCATGGCAGGTGCAATGATCTTTTTACATCTGCAGGCCATCACAGTGGTCGTCAGCATATCATCCGCAATACCGCAGGCAAGCTTTCCGATCACATTTGCGGTTGCCGGCGCAATAAGAACAACATCTGCTTTTTTTGCAAGCGACACATGCTCCACGCTGTACTCAAAATTCCGATCAAATGTGTCTATCAGGCACTTATTTCCGGTCAGAGTTTCAAATGTTATCGGATTAATGAAATTCTCAGCATTTTGAGTCATCAAAACAGTGACGTCCGCACCGAGTTTTTTAAGAGCACTGGCAAGCGCGGCGATCTTATAAGCCGCGATGCTTCCCGTTACTCCGAGAACTATATTTTTTCTTTTAAGCATACTCATCCCTTTTTTGAAACATTTCTGTCGTATATGATCATCAGACCCCTCAGAAGAAGGTCATCCACAAGCGTTATTTCCTTTCTGCACAGGGGAATTATCTTTTTTGCAAGACCACCGGTGGCCACCTTTGTCGTCGTATATCCGAGCTCCTCCTCTATTCTGTCGATGAGACCGTCTATACCGCACGCATTCCCCACCATAAGTCCGTTCTGAATGCAGTCTATAGTATTCTTTCCGATCACTTTTTTAGGGGTATCAAGACTTACCCTGAAGAGCTGGGCCGCGCTTGAAGCCAGAGCTTCCATTGAGAGCCTTACACCCGGAATAATCACGCCTCCGACATATGACCCTTTATCGTCAATTACCGAAAGTGTGGTTGCGGTGCCCATATCAATTACAATAAGAGGAGCTCCGAACATCTCTATAGCCGCCACAGCATCCACGATCATGTCCGCCCCGACAGTTTTCGGATTATCCATTTTTATATTGAGCCCCGTCTTTACTCCCGGACCTACAACAATAGGTTCCAAACCGGTGATCATTTTTACCGCTTCCTTAATTACCGACTGTAACGGCGGAACTACCGATGAGAGAATGGCTCCGTCTATATCTCCCGGATTTATTCCGTAGAGATCAAAAACCGTCTTGAAGCTCACGGCATATTCAAGAGCGGTCTTTTTCTTATCCGTAGAAATTCTTTCCACGAAATATGTTTTTTTATCATCGACACAACCGATGACAATATTGGTATTTCCCATATCTATTGCAAATATCATTCAAAACCTCCGATGTCAGTTCTCCGAATTCAGAAGCCGGGCTCTCTTTAAGCCTATTCCCACCGCCATGATCACAACTGCGGTAACCACAATCTCTAATATGGTGTTCGTCAGGAATGTTCCGGCAACATAGATCTCCATGGTAGCCTTACCGATAGTGTTGTTGAGATAGTCCATAAATTCCGGACTGCTTCCAAAACAAAGCCACAGAAGTCCCATAAAGAATACAAAATTCAATATTGCAGCCGCACCCCCTGTTACGGCAAGAGCAGCCGACGCTTTTATTCTTTTTTTCAGCACCTTAAAAATAAATCCCAGAAGCCATCCCACAAAGAGCCTGGAGACAAATCTCTGAACAAAGGTCAGAAACGGACTTATCGAGAATGTAAGAATTCCCAGCCCGCTGGGAATACCTATTCCAAGGGATTGCAGAAAGCTCAGCAATCCGAAAACTCCGCCGACAAACATGCCTCCCGATGGGCCCAGGGAAACTGCGGCTATACATACAGGTATCATATTTAAGGTGATTGAAAGGGGACCGACAGGAATGGTTCCGACCGGCGTAATACTGAAAATAATAACGATCGCCGTCAGAAGTCCCAAAATGACAAGATTTTTTGTACTAAATATAGTTTTATTCATTTTTACCTCCGGTTATCGCTCACATATTGGTACATTTACCGGAATCCGGCAAATGTACCTTCGGATGCAACACTCAGGAGAATTATAGTTGATAAAAACAAATAAATCCATATATTTTTTCCCGAGAAACTACATTTTTTTATTCTCATTTTGAAAATAATAATTAATACGCCAGAACCTCACATCCGTCTTCAGTGACCACAACCTGAACCTCCCACTGGGCAGACGGATATCCGTCTTCGGTAAAGACGGTCCAGCCGTTATCGGCATCTTCAAGAACGGTATCTCCGCCCATATTTACCATGGGCTCTATTGTAAAGCAGAGTCCCGGAACCATGAGCATTCCCGTTCCCGGAGGGCAGGTATAGCTGACAAAAGGCTCTTCGTGGAACTCCTTTCCTATTCCGTGGCCTCCGATCTCCTTTACGACGGTATAACCGTTTTCAAGAGCATGGAGGTGAACCGCATGCCCCATATCTCCGATCGGAGTCCAGGGAATAACATGCTTGATTCCTATCTCCACACATTCCTTAGTCACATCCACAAGCCTTCTCATCTCGGGATGGACATCTCCGAGACAGAACATGCGGGATGAATCGGAAAAATAGCCGTTGTAGATCGTCGAACAATCCACATTTATTATATCTCCGTCCTGAATGATAATATCCTTATCGGGAATTCCGTGACATACCTCGTCATTCAGAGAGGTACACACACTCTTAGGATATCCGCAGAAATTAAGAGGTGCCGGGATCGCTCCTCTTTTAACGGTCTCTTCGTACACGATCTTGTCGATATCCTCCGTACTCATTCCCACCGAGATCCTTTGCGCGATAATATCAAGAATCTCAATATTGATCTTTGCGCTCTCACGAATCCCCCGGATTTCCTCCGGAGTTTTTAAAAGGCTGCGGTCTGGAAGGAAATATCCATCCATTTCAAGCCTTCTTGCCTTTTCATCAAACATATCATGGCAGTTTTTATACTTTTTTCCGCTGCCGCACCAGCACAGATCATTTCTTCCAAGCTTTGCATATTTAAATTTATTCATGATAAACGCCTCCATAACAAAGAACACTATACAATAATTAACCAAAAGTGTCACTTAAAATTTCTGATTTTTTTTGCAAATTACCCTTTTCTTTTCTTGAAATATAATGTATATTATTCCCAATATGTTGTGTTTTTCATTTGACACATTTCAATATTTTGTGTCTTATGTTAACTAATGAAAAGGTTCTCAGAATGTGCTTTTAAGGCGGTAAGCACCGTATTCTGTTACCTGGGACCTGCGGCGCACCCCTTAGCAATGCAGGCCTGAAATATCCCTGTATGATAGTTTATACCCTATGCGGAATGCTGTCAGTGCATTTACTATCCTTAAGGAGTCTTTAATGCCGGTACCCTTCCGGCGGGGAGTTTTATATAGAATTTGTTTTTATGGCTCTTATAAGTTGATACGCAATTTAGAAATTGTTGTTCCGCAGAAAATCCGCCAAAAAAACGGAAGCCGGTTATGCCACAACCGGTTTCCGTTTTCTGTTTTAATGGTAAAAAAGGGACAGGTATATGCTAATTTTGTGCCTGGCACCATTTTTTCAGAAAAAAATATTTTTGACAAAAATTTCGATTCCTATTGCAATCAGAATACATCCTCCCAGCACTGAAGCCCTTCCGGAAAGCCTGTTGCCGAAAATCCGGCCGATTATTATTCCCGCAAAGCAAATCACAAACGTTACGACTCCTATTATGCACGATTCAATAAGTGCCATGGTAAAATTGTAATCCGATATCGTGAATCCCACGGAGAGCGCGTCAATAGAGGTTGCAATTCCCTGAACCATCAATGCCCCGATCCCCACGGGAAGATTCTCACCGCTTTCTTTATTCTTTATTCCCTCATAAAGCATTTTCCCGCCAATATACCCAAGAAGCCCCAGAGCTATCCACGGGATCAGTTTTTGGAAAGAAGCAAAAATCTCCGCAATCGTATGAACACATATCCATCCCGCAAGTGGCATTATAATCTGAAATCCGCTGAATGTACCTGCAATAAGGCACATTCTTTTCCTCTTCATATCCGGCTCCGAAAGACCGTTTGTCATGGATACCGAAAAAGCATCCATCGCCAGACCCACTCCGAACAGAATACTGTTTATGACAAAAACCAGATTCATGTTCATTTTCACCTTTTATTTTTCTGTTTTTTTACATTATCTCTTCCGAAATATTCTTTCGTCAATTTTACCACGGTGCCGGAGAGAAGAAGCACACCGATAAGATTCGGGATAGCCATAAGTCCGTTGAAGGTTTCCGCTATATCCCACAGCACTCCAAGGTCAATGGTCGCTCCCACTATGGAAACGAGTGCGTACAGGAGCATAAAAGGCTTTACCCATTTGGAATTTCCGACAAACTCCACGCATCTGGATCCGTATAATCCCCATCCGATAATTGTGGAAAATGCAAAGCAGCACATCGCAATAGCGGTAAAAACAGATACCCATCCTCCGTAAGTAGCCGTAAAACCTTCGATAGTAAGTGCCGCTCCTGCAGCTTCTCCGAAATTAATATTGATTCCGCTGCACAGAATAACAAGTGCGGTGAGAGTACAGATGATGATCGTATCAACAAACACTTCAAAAATTCCGAACATTCCCTGCTTCACAGGCTCTTCCGTATCCGCACAGGCATGGGCAATGGACCCGGTGCCAAGGCCGGCCTCATTTGAGAAAATACCTCTGGAGACACCTCTTTTCATACTGATAAACAGACTGCCTATTATTCCTCCGGTAACAGCCTTTGGATTAAAAGCGCCGCCCACTATGGATGCAAAAACCACAGGAACACTCTTAATGTTTATTACAACTACGCCTATTGAAAGGATGATATAAAGGCATGCCATAAAGGGAACGAGTTTCTCGGTAACATTTCCTATTCTTTTAACTCCGCCAAGAAGGATAATGCCAACAAGAACCGCAATAACAATACCGGCAATAAGATTGAATGTACCCAAAGAAGATTCCGGAATGACATTAAAATTCAAAAGTGCACTGTCTGCCGCAGAAATAATGGTATTGACCTGAGTGGCATTTCCTGTTCCGAATACAGTTAATACTCCGAAAATGGCAAACAGATACGCAAGCCACATCCATTTCTTTCCGAGACCGTTTTTAATGTAATACATCGGCCCGCCCACGAATTCTCCATTTTTACTTCTCTCTCGGAAATGTACAGCCAGAGTAACCTCGGCATATTTTGTACACATTCCAAGAAATGCGGAACACCACATCCAAAAAACAGCTCCCGGTCCGCCCAGAGCTATAGCTCCCGCAACTCCGGCAATGTTTCCGGTCCCGACTGTTCCCGCCAGAGCCGTACACACAGCCTGGAACGGAGTGATACTTCCCTCACCTGCACTGGCCCCCTTAAAAAGACGTCCAATGGTGTTTTTCAACGCTTCCTTGAAACGTCTGACCTGAATAAAGCCTGTTCGGAAGCTGAGGAACAATCCCACACCGATAATACACACCATTGCAGGAACTCCCCAGATAAAACCATTTACCGCAGAATTAATCTTTACTATAGTATCCAAAATTTCACCCTCATGTTTATATTATATCAGCTATGCAGATATTCCAGCTGAGCCAGAAACATCTGATAAAGATCATCTTCTCCCTCGAGCTTCGGAGAATTTTCTCCGCCTCCGTTAGTGCTCCTCTTTATAGCAGCGTAAAACTCCTCACCCGCCAAATACAGCTGCATCGGATACAGTTCGCATCCGTTTTCTCTCGCCGCGGCACAAAAATCGTCATAGGGTTTTTCACTGAACTGTGTTGAAAGCAGTCTTTTTCTAAGAGCCTGATCATTTTTTGCCTTTTGAAGCAATATTTCGAGAATATCATTTACATCCATAGCAATTACTTTTCCTTTTCACAGATATTAGTAATTCTAGCATATTGAAGTAATAAAATAAACCCGTCAATTAAGGTATGAGCTTATGTGATAACCGTTTCTCCGTAATTTTATAAATATTGCTCCGCTCTTTGCGGTCTCCTTTATCCCGGCGCCGTATGCTTTCAGCCTTTCTAAAGTTTCCTCCGACGGATGTCCGTAAAAATTTCTTTTTCCGTATGACACGGAAGCAAGAAGCTTATTGTCCTTGTTTGGAATCGAATTCAGGAACTCCTCTTTGGTTGCCCCTGCCGAGCCGTGATGCGACACTTTAAGATAATCGTAATCATATTTTCCGTCGTGTTTCTGCCCTTCAAGTATCCGGCATATTCTCTTCTCTCCCTCACCTTCAATATCGCCCGTGAACAAAGCATCAAAATCTTCACAATGAAGCTCAAACACAATGCAGTTTTCATTTGCCCCCTCTTCGGTATCACTATTTTTTTCGGGACTTATCACATTTATTATCAAATTGTCTGTCACAATGCGATCACCTTCAGACACGCTGATAATCCCGATGCCGGCATCGGAAGCAGGAAATACGATTTCCTCACTTAATTTTTCACTGTCAATATCAGGAACAGCTATCTTTCCTACGGACATTCCGTATCTGCTTGTCTTCGAGTACTCTATGAGCTCCTTTATTCCGCTGATATGATCACTGTCCGCATGGGTTGCGATAACATAATCAAGATGGGTAATTCCCCTGCTCTTTAAAAAAGGAATTATCCTGTTTTTTCCCACATTGCTCACAGTAGAGGATCCCCCATCTACGAGTATATTTATTCCCTGAGAGGAAATGACCGCACAATCCCCCTGGCCCACATCAAGGACGCTGACTGTAAGAACAGGATTTATTCTTAACAGAAGTATAGAAAAAAGTATCGGAATTCCCCCGAGAGAAATATATTTTTTCACGCTGTTTTTATTTCTTTTCATAAAAAAAATCACAAAAACAAAAAACGCATAATAAATTATTATCCTGACAATTCCGGGTTCCCCCGAACAGATCCTTGAAAACGGAATCTTTTCTGCCAGAATCAATATCTGTTTTACACCAAATAGTATTTTTTCGGGAAGCATAGAAAATACTCCTCCGAAAGCCGTGCCCGCCACTCCGGACATTACCAGCAGCGGCATCACCGGTATAATGAAAAAATTGAAAAAAATTCCGAAAAGCGAGATTTCAAAAAAGCAATATGCGCATGCGGGAACCATTCCGAAAAAGATAATCAAGGCTCCTCTTATTTTTCCCATGCCTGCGGCCAGTACACAGCTCAGTACAGCTGAAAAAGAAAGGATAAACGAACTTGAAAAAAGATAATACGGATTGGAGATAAGGATTATTACCGCCGCAAGGGCAAGTGCGGAATAGATATCATATACCCTGCCTTTTATTTTTGCCAAAAGCATGAGCAGGAACATGACCAGGGCTCTTATGGATGAGGGTGCAAAGCCCGCCAATGATATGTAAAAAAGCATGGCGCAGGAAGAAACGGCCGATGACAAATAGATCCCGGCTCCGAGTTTTCTCAAAAAATTGAAAAGACCCATTCCGAAAACAGAAAGATGTAATGATGAGACCACGAGAATATGTGCTATCCCCCCGGCTTTATAAAGATCATATACATCTTCGGATATTTCAGTTTTATCCCCGAGAAGCATCGCGCATAGAATTCGGGCAGTCTCCTCGCTGTAATTTTCAAAGATCCTGCACCTTACAGCATTTCTGATTCTGAAGAGGATAATTCCGGGAGTACTCCTTTTCGCCTTACATAACTCTACTTTCGGATAAGACATTGTAAAGCCTGTATTTTCGATGCGTGAATACAATTCGGAATCAAACTGTCCCGGATTTGACGGGTATGTAATGTCTTTGAGCTTGCCGCTCACTTTCACAACACTGTCTATATCATATTTTTCATCCTGCCTTAAAAAAATCTTTACATTATTAATCCGCTTATAGTCCTCGTATTTCCCGGCATCAGATCCGTTGCCGGTCAAGGCTATATAAACATCTTCGATTATCATTACAGAATAGTTATCTTTAACAGCAACGCTCTTAACTTCTCCGTACAGCAGTGCCTCACACGGCAGATCGATCTCCTTCTTCAGCTGTTCTGCATCCTTTTCGTACCTGAGAAGAGGGATCTTTAAAAAACGAGCTGCAATTATCAGAAATATCAATACCACGCACACCATTACTACGGGACGCTTCATAGAAAACCTCCAATGTAAACGGAATCATGCAAAATAAAAAGAATACCGCATAAAAAACATATGACATCGGAGTTATTCTGTTTAAGATAATTGAAGGATCATATATAGCTGATGTCTGATCCAGGATATCCGCTGCCGCAGAAAAAACTATGCCAAAAGACATAAGGATCACAAAAAATCTATCCCGGTTTTCAAAGGAATACATCCGGAAAAATGTTCTTCTTCCTTTGGATGAATACCCGCGGCATTTCATTGACTGCCGCGCACCGATGAGGAAATCGGGGATCCATGTGACGAGAGCCGAAAAAGGCTTGAAAATATTGACTGTTAACTTTGTGCCAGGCACAAAACGATTTTCGCCTGGCACCTTTTGTCCTGAGCCTGTCACAATTTTTACACTTCTGATTCCGATCCCTTTTCTGAACATTCGCACATTTCCCAGCCTTTTTGCCCCTTCATGAGACAGTCGCAGAACAAGCGAAAGAAACAGGGATAATTTTCCCGATACGATTCCTGTCATATAGAGAATTTTGTCCGTTGTCATGACAGACACGAAACACTCCGCCCACATAACAACCGACACAACCGCAATTCCTCTTATAAAACCGAATATAATGGATTCTAAAGTGATGAAATTTCCCGCAAAGAACTCAAACAGACGTGTGACTCCGAAATGATGGTATGAAGCATACCATATTGTCCATGGAATTGTAAGTGCAATAATTATTAAATTTTTGCGGATAATTTTTCTTTTGCAAAGCTTATAAGAACAAAGAAATGACGCAGCAAAATAAAGCCCGATATACACGGGGTGGCTGAATCTGAATCCTGCCGTAAAAACAGAACAGAAAAATATTAAATTTATCCACGGATTAAGATTATTAAAGCCCATATTTTATCTTTATCCTGTCAAGTTTTTCAAACATTCCCTTACTTATAAGAAACAGAGTCACACCGACGGCCGCACCCTGAGAGGCATTCATCGGCATTCCCGCCAGATATATTCCGAGAATATCTGTGCCCTCCGAAGTCAGGACGAACAAAGAAGATGTATCAAGCAGCGGTCCGACTATAAAAAACACAACAAGAAATCCGTATATTCCGAGAAAGATCCTGTTTTTTTTCAAAATTCCGGTTCTGAATAATAAACCGGTCAGAAGACCGCAGATCCCGTATGCAAACATCTGCCAGGGTGTCCATGATCCCTGTCCGAATATGAAATTGCTCACAAACATACTCAAAGCACCGGTAAGAAAGCCCGCTTCCGCCCCGAACACAATTCCGGCGATAATAATAAAAGCAGCCATCGGCTTAAATCCCGGCAAAAATGCAAAGACAGCTCTTGACGCAACTCCCATTGCAATTATCACGGCAAGTATGACAAGCTCTTCCGTCTTCACCCTTCCGGATTCGAATTTAATAAAAAACGGAATCATTGACAGAATGATGATGATCGTAGCAGCCAGATAATAATGCCCCGATTCTTTCCCAAGTCCGATAATACTCACGGGAATACACAACAAGGCCGCCGCAACAGCCGCCAAGGCTCTGGAATTAAAAATTTTATTTTTCTTAATATCTTCACTCATTTTGTGCAAATAATCTCTCTCAATTTTTTTACCGCCGAATCCACAGTCACCACATCCGGCAGCACGCGCCTGCACATCCTGTTGGCGGCGGTTGTATAGAAGCTGTTCCCCGCAAAAAAGGCAGAAGGCTCATTGACGGATAATATCTGTCCGTTAAAACATAATGCCGCTATATCGCTGTACATCGCGCAGAATTCGATATCATGGGAAACCATGATAATTGTCGTTCCCTTCTTTTTCAGATCGTAAATGATTTCGGCAAAGGCTTTCTTGAAGAAACAATCCATTCCCTTTGTAGGTTCATCAAGAAGAAGGATTCTTGGTTTTGACATAAGAACCTTTGCCAGCGCCACCCTCTGCTGTTCGCCCCCTGAAATATCATAAGGGTGATTTTCCAGTATTCCGGTTATTTCGCAAAGAGATGCTGTATTCATCACAGCTTCCTCGTTTTTTTCCATCTCCAGAAGCTCTTCTTTAACTGTTTTGCATACAAAGAGGCTCTCGGGATTCTGCGGAAGCAATGCAGCCGTTGTTCCAAACAGCTCTTTCCGGCTGTATTTTTCTATTTTCTTTCCAAATAGTCTTGCAGTACCGCGATACGGTCTTATCAGTCCGCATATGGTTTTAAGCAATGTTGATTTTCCCGTTCCGTTGCCTCCGGTCACCGAAAATACAATTCCCTGCGGAATCTTCATGTCCATTCCACAAAGAACATCCGGACCATTCTTTTCATATCTGAACCATACATTGCTTAATTCTACAGCCGGCTCCGCATCGAAGCTGCATTCCATTTTATTTTTTGTATCAATTGATTCCTTTTGCTTAAAAAAGGAAGCATCAAGCTTTTTTTCGATCCAGTTTCTGCCGCCGCGCACAGTTAAAGGAACCGTTTTATTATTTAATGCCCTGTCGGATGCAAGAAATATTCTGGCTGGCGCCGGAAGCGTTTCAAACATATCATTTTTTTCTCTGTACAAAAACAACGCAGTATCTTCAGGTGAAGCAAATGATATAATTCTTCCTTCCTCCATCAACGCTATCCTGTCGGAGTATGCAAACAGCTCCTCAAGTCTGTGCTCGGAGATTATCACGGTAATACCAAGATCCGAATTTAGTTTTTTCAGAGTATTGATAAAATCGGACGCCGCAATGGGGTCAAGCTGACTGGTAGGCTCATCAAGTATTATCACCTCAGGCTGCATTGCCATGACCGATGCCAGATTTATAAGCTGCTTCTGACCTCCCGACAGTTCATTTGTATCTTTATAAAACCAGCTCTCAATTCCGAAATAGCTTGCCATCTCCGCCACCGCAAGCCTGATACTCTCGGTATCTCTTCCAAGGCTCTCCAGCCCGAAAGCGAGTTCATGCCACACTTTATCGGTCACGATCTGATGCTCGGGATCCTGCATCACAAAGCCAATCTCCGATGCTTTTTCAAATTCCGAAAACTCATCAAAATGCTTTCCTTTATACAAAATATTTCCCGATCTTTCTCCGTGCGGCATCAGCGCCGGCTTTAAATGTCTTAAAAGTGTAGTCTTACCGCTTCCGCTCCTGCCGCAAATACAGACAAACTCACCTTTCTCTATCTCTATACTGATATTATTGAGACTTATTTTTCCTTTTTCAGCAGGATATGAAAATGTCAGATCTTCGATTTTGATAATGCCCATGAAATATTCTCCCAAATGTCTATTGCCGACGGAATGAAAACAAGGATTGCAAAAGAGCATATTCCAGCCAGCCCCTTCACACTTTTGACCGATGAAAGATCAAGTGCCGGGATAAAGGATGCACTCCCTGCTCCGCATATCATCAATGCCACAGCTGTAAAAAACGAGATTACCGTAACTATAAAAGCGGCAATATCCCGGTTTCTCTTCCTGTGAATTTCAAAGGATGTGCGCCGGGTACATCCGTAACCCCTGCTTTTCATCGACCCGGCCATAACTACCGAGGACTCCAATGCCCATCCGCTGAGTGCTCCGAGAATTCCGGCTGCGGATTTAAGCTTTGATCTGATCCCATCTTCATCCGTAATTCCCTTTCCGACACATTTCCTGGATTCCGAAATAAGTCTTCCTTTTCTTTCATATGTCGGAATAAGCCTGAAAACCATTACAAGAAGAAGTGACAGCACAGGCACTCTCTTTCCGATAACAGAAGTAAGTCTGTCCGAAGACATTACTTTTCCGAAGGACATAAACCAGATAATAACCGCTGTGACCATCATTGCCGCACTGATCCCGAAAATCAGAGCTTCAAACGTGTAATTCCTTCCGAAAAGCACAAACAGGACATGCTCTCCCTTTGTATTGAAAACAGGATTTATCACGCTCAGAACCAAAAAGACAGGAATAAGCCTCACAAGAGGCTTTATTCCCGAACCTTTATTTAAAATAATATAAAATGTGATCGATGCTGCAAGAGAGACAGCCAGATATGCCGGATGCATCACCGCGCAGGTAAGTACGATAACGACCGAATAATAAAAAATTATAAATCCGGGGGCAAATCCGGCAAATCCAAAACTATCCATTATATCAACCCAAAAATCTCATTATAATAGTCGCACACTCTGCTCTTGTAGTATTTCCCTGGGGATCAATATACGGTACTTTCTTATCCGTCTTTCCGGAAATTATACCCTCTGCAACACACCACTTAACTGCATCAAGTGCAAAACGACTCACCTTATTTCCGTCAGAAAAATCTGAAAGCTCCTTCGAGTTGTCGGTATTTCTTCCGCAGTATGCGGCGTAACGTTTCATCATAACAGCCATCTGTTCTCTTGTGATGACGTCTCCTATTCCGAAAAGTCCGGCTTTGTCACCTCCCAGATATCCGGTGACGATTCCGTTCCGGTAAGCCCATGAAACTGCGTCCGAGTAAAATCTTTCAGGTTTAACATCAGGAAAAACATCAGTAAATTCCGTTTCTTTAGAACCGTCTATCCTGTACAGAATAATAGCAAACTGTTCTCGTGTCAAAGGATCGTTTACACCAAAGATATTTGTGTTTGCATAGCCCGTCATAATTCCTTTTTTATAGACATAACGCACTGCGCTCTCATACCATCTTCCGGCTTCGGTATCTGTAAACGGGAGCGGTTTTTCTCCGCCTTCCACCGCAAAAATATATCCGGAATCGTTCTTGTAATACAATACTCCGTTCTTATCACAGATAATACTGGACATGCAATAATTTTCGAACTCCTTTGCATCGAATATTTCTTCTGAAGAACTATCGCTGCCGTCATTATCATCAAGTTTCACCTTTACGAGGACTATTCCGCCCGGATTGCTGTTGTAGGTAGAATAAAGATACAGATATCCCTCATTCACATATGCAGTAGATGCAAGAAGCGAACACTGCGGATAAGCTTTCAGGGGAACGGAATACAATATTTCAAGAGTTTCCGCATCCGCAGCCGCAATATTTCCGTTTTCACCTGCAAGAGCAGCACCTCCCGAGCAGGCAAAATATACTTTTCCGCCGTAAACAACAGGTGTTGAGGTTGACTGTGCTCCTATGCTTTTACTTACATGATCGGAAAGCTCGCCCGTACTTTTGTCTACCTTAGCACTCACAATATATCCGCCTTTTGTAGTCAGATATATCCTGCCGTTTTCTTCACAATAGGCAGCCGAGGAACGCACATCTCCCATTCCTTCAAGAGTAATCTCGGATATTGTTTCTCCGGTAAGCCTGTTGAGTGCCAAAAGTCTGGAATTTCCCGTGCTTTTTGCGGCTCCGTCATCTGTTCCGAAGATCACGGCATCTCCAACACATACGGCTCCTGCCCAGTAAAAACCGCCTGCCGACTCATATTTCCAAAGCAGCTTTCCGGATGAGGCATCAACAGCAACAAAATCGGCATTGCCCGTCTCTGAATTCCAGAAACCGGTGTATACAACACCTTTGCAGTATGTGACAGGAGTTGTGGCCTGTCCCCCGAGTTCATCAGTAAATGTCCACTTTTTCTCCAATGTATCCGCCGAGAATGCTTCAATTGTTCCGTTTGCCAGCGGCGCGAATATCTTATTGCTGCCGTATGACGGACCTGTGAGAGCGTAGCTCGTCGGCTGGGACATTTCGGCCTGTGAAACGATACTTCCGTCTTCACAGCTGATCTTATAGATTTTTTTATTTCCGAGAACAATAATATTTCCGTCGGTGATAATCATCGGACTGGGTGAATCCTCCCAGGAAGCTCCGAGAGAAATATTCCACTTTAAGGCCGTTTCATCCTTTCCGACAGGAGTATCCGCATTCGTAATTCCCATATTACAGTCATTTCCGCGGAAATTCTTCCATTGAATATTCTCATCACTCTCCTCTTCCACATTTATTTCAAGAACAGGAGATTTTACAAACAACCCCGAAGCAGAGCTGTCCGGAATGATCCCGACAAGATAATGTCCGGCTTTATCAAAGCTTATTAAAGCTGAGCCGTTTTCATCCGTCACTGCCTCGGGAATAGAAGTTGATACCCCCGTTTCTTCATCTATTACCGAAAGAGTGTACCCCGCAAG
The DNA here is from genome assembly GCA_050944395.1 of Lachnospiraceae bacterium. Taxonomy (GTDB): domain Bacteria; phylum Bacillota; class Clostridia; order Lachnospirales; family Lachnospiraceae; genus Chordicoccus. The sequence continues at coordinate 4,438 of JBMNQZ010000034.1, read as the reverse complement.
CGATTTCTGATATCCGTTTTTTATCCGGTCTTCTTCCTTGAGTGAGCCGTTCATATAAGCACACCCCTTAAGGTCAAGGGGAATATCTTCCCCTGTCTTTGCATTTAAAAGACCTTTTCTTTCACCGCCGTTTTCAAACCAGGAAATATAATCACCGTACGACGGATCCTCATAATAGAAAAATTCCACCGAATCTCCGTCATTTACAACAGTCTGATTTACCAGATATCCTGTGTAACCGTACATTCCGTACTCACTTTCAGTATCCACCGGCATCTCATTATTTACGGAGAAACCAGGATATGCACCGGTGACACCGAAGATCTCATTCATGTATCCGCCGGATATATCCAGATACGCCAAAACATCGTCCGAACCGAACATATCCTCATGCATCTGAACAAGGACATCAAGCGCCGAAACATTTTTATCCGCAGGCACACTGTCGGAAAGTCCGTACTTTTCTGCTGTATTGCTCTCAACCTTAATTCTTTGGGGAGCCCCCAGAAATTCATTTCCATACTGAACCGAAGTCAGTACCTCAACTTCATGGGCCGGATCTGCATCCGCCGCAACCGGAACAGCAACCGTTGAAAGCATAAATATTCCGGCCAATAATCCGGCGAACAATTTTTTGTATTTCATTTTAAACCTCCTCTATTTTTAAACGTTCACATATATGAACAATCAAATATCAGCTCCGTATCCTACACAGGAATACTGCCATAAGAATACATCACCGTTTTTTACCGTATAAGCTGAGCATCCGGTATCAGCCGGGATTCCATTGATCTTGTACATCCATCCGGATTCATCCCCGCAGTCAAACTGATAAATATTATTGATACCCTCTATGTAATATGAATCAAACATCGGAGAATACGAGCTTTCGACAGATATCCCCGCTCTTGAACATGCAGTCCTCAAAATATCAAATGCGGTCTGACCTTCCGTGAATTCTATTGTGCTCGAAGAAAGTATTACTCCGTTTGAAGGTACAAACGCATCCTTTCCCGGGGCAAGCTTATCCATATTTCCCAGAATAGTATCGCATCTTATCTCAATAGCACATGTCAGCTTCCGGGGCGCATGAGGCACATTGTCATTCGTTCCATTTTCCTTGTTGTCCGGATTTTTCGGAACATCCGTACTTTTGTTTTCCTCACCTTCAGGCTTACTTAAAGTTCCACCGCCGGTGATTTCATAAGCTGCATCAGACTGCTCGGATCCCTCTTTCTCTCTGTTTATTGAAGCTTCGATCTCATCGTGAGTAAAACACAGCTCTGTGTTTTTCGAAATATCGGATAACTCAACAAGACAAAATTCATCGAGAAGATCCGGTGTCAATTCCTCAATCTTATAATCATCAGAATGAGAAGTATAATACTTTCCCGCTTCAACTTCACAGATATTCTCTCCATCCGAATTAAATATCTGCACAGAGCCTTTCAGAACTTTAAGCGATTCAGATTCTTCCTTCACCTCAATAGCTGCAACACAACCGGAGATGACCGCGCTGTTTTTTCCGAAATCTATCTTAAGATCTCTGTCTGCTTCCTCGCATACAATTATCTCGCCTTCCTGAATGACTGCGCGAAAGCTTTGTTCGGATGCATCTGAAAGCTCCAGTGTTGTATTGTCATTAGCAATGACTTTTAATTTTTCACCCTCAACAACAAACCCGGAAGTGACCGAACTCCGGAGAATATCCCCGTCCGAAAGTTCTCTTTCTTCGTCAAGACTTACTGATACGCCTCCCCGTTCGAGATACACTACACCCAGATATTTTTCCGCTGTGGTATATGTCTTTTGGATATCAGGTTCATTTTCCGGGCTCTCATCCTGACTATCATCCGGGTTTTTCTCTTCAGTTTCCCGGACAGCATCCGATGCAGATTTTTTTATATCGGAAATACTTTCCCTGAAAAGTCCGGCTATCGCCTCGCTTTTGTCTTCCGGCTTACTCTCCGAAAACCATCCCTTGATGCTTCCGGTGAAAATAACGCCAACAGTTACAATAATTGCAATTGCGATTATCGTGATAATATTTGCTGTTTTTCTGCTGATTTTTTTCATCTTTCCCCTCTTTAAATAATACTTTGGCAAGTTCCCATCCGAGCAAGCATTCATCCTGCCCGAAAAGCTTTATCTTAAAGGAATGTCATTAGTCTTTTCTTTAAGATAAAAAAAATCCCCTGATTATCAGGGGACAAATTTTTCACAACAAAAAAAACTGTTATTAAACAGATTTACAAAAAAGGCCGCCGCATCGCCCCTGAGATGCCTTGACTCTATAAGACAGATATACAAAGACCCGACTTTACGGTGGCAAGGACGCCGCTGCGGAGATTGGCCGCATTCCATGTATATCTGCTGTTTGGATTTTTTATTTAATGACTGATGTGAGTCTATTCCTCTCCGGAGGAAGAATCATTCTCTTCCAAAGACTCTGACTCCGAATCATCAGCCTGAATTATATCATTTCTTCCGGAATTATCAACAAAAAGATCAGAGTTCATCTCTCCGATCTCGACACCGTCAGAGTCTGTGACGGGTGATCCGCAAACTGTAAATTTTACGCCTGAGATCCCATCTATCTGCGAAAGTGTGATCACGATACCTGCACGAACGGAAACCTCGCGCACCTTGTCCATCTGCAAATAGCCTTCACTGAAATCAACCGTGACCACATCGTCGGATACAGTTGCCCCATTTATGATCACATCCTGCGGAAGAAGGGCTCTGGCAGTTCCTCTTTGAGACTCATCTGCAATATCGTTTAGAACCTGTGCTATTGCCTCATCCTTATTTTCCGCATCTTTGATCTTGAACTTATCAAAAGAAAGGGTGTACCCCTCTCCCGAAAGATAGCACATCGAGATCGTCTGATTCATTCCGTTTGATCCGCAACCAGCAAGAATTATGCAGGCAATTACCGTCAGTATCAGGATAAATCCCCGGCGCCTCAATCCGCAGGCAGTACTATTTCTTCTCACGTCTTCTTCGCACCTCCTCCTTGTAATGATATTTCAGAGGTATTCTGACCTGGAAATTTGTACCTTCTCCGGGGATGCTGTTGACCTTTATAGCCCCCTTGTGAAGGATAATAGCTGTCTTTGTTATTGAAAGACCCAGTCCGGTTCCCTCGATCTGGGTAGAATGGGATTTATCCGCCCTGTAGAATCTGTCAAAGATCTTGTCTTTATCTTCATCGGAAATACCGATTCCGGAATCGGCAACTGTTATGTAGAAATACTTTGTGTCCGCATTCAGCGACACCTTCACCCATCCGCCGTCAACATTATACTTTATTCCGTTCTCGATAAGGTTGGTAACTGCAAGAGAAAGCTTAACCTCATCGATCTCTGCCGTGATCTCCTTGTGAATGTCAAGGGACAGCAATATATTTTTCCTGTCCGCGATCGGATTTAGTCTCTCGATAACCTCCCGGAGCATTTTTCCGATGACAACGTCCTCCACCTGAAGCTCGGTATTTTTCTTATCCATTTTTACCATGGTAAGAAGGTCATTGATAATGTTTGTCTCTCTGTCGATCTCCGATGAAATATCAGTCATGAATTCATGATAAAGCTCATTCGGAACCTCGGGCTGCATGAGCAGAGAATCCGCAAGAACCTTCATAGAAGTAAGCGGGGTCTTGAGCTCATGGGACACATTCGAAACAAACTCCTGTCTCGATTCGTCCATAGTACGCATCCTTGAGAGCATAGTGTTGAATGCGGCGGTGACCTGTTCTGTCTCCGTACAGTCATTTACATTCAAAAGCTCTGTCCTGAAACCGTCTGTGATATCTTCAATTCCTTTTGTGACACTCAAAAGAGGCCTTATCATTTTTTTCGACAGGAACCATCCCGCCACAACACAGATAAGGCTTATCACGATAAACATCAGAACACCTCTGGTCTTTAAAATAATGAGGTTTTTCGCAATATCATCGGAAGGAACCGAGATCGCCATCACACCCAGTATTTCACCCGAGCTTTGATTTCTGACGGGATAGGTGACAAGTTCAAAATTGAAATCTCTGTCGTAATTGCTGATGGTAAGATTCTGGTCAAAGCACTTCAGTACCTGCGGCGTGATATCGATACAACCCTCGGCAATGCCGTAGGTATCCTTCACTATTTTAAAGTCCGGATCTATCACCGTAACTCTTCCGTATACGGATGAGAGAGTCTCCAGCTTGGAATTAATGATATCGGAATCCGCATTCTCGACATAATCCAATGCAGCCATCTGGGTGCTCAGTTTTTTGCATTCTCTTATTATCCCCTCCGTCCTGACTGAAACGGTACGGTTTTCAAAATTATAGATCATGACCAATGTGGTGGCAGCACTTGCGGTTATTCCTATCATGATCAGCGTTGCAAGAAATCTGAATCTGAGACTTTTGAAAAATTTGTTTCCCAGAACAATA
>JBMNQZ010000033.1:0-20717 GCA_050944395.1 Lachnospiraceae bacterium | reverse complement strand
CTCTCTGCTTTTGTTGTCAGATTTTCACGGGGATACCGATGTAGGACATATTTATTCTATTCTTAAAACGGCAGAAGAGCTGAAGCCGGATATTATTTTTTCAGCCGGCGATATGATCCTTTCAAAAACTGACAGCAGTATTAAAGAGGTGATAGGCCTTTTCAGAGACCTGTCCTATGTTGCACCTGTCTATGCGGTGGATGGCAATCATGAGATGAAGATCAATAAATCATCCATTGAGTACGGAACCAAATATAAAGTATATAATGAAATGCTTAAAGGCGTAGGCGTGAATGTGCTTGCCGATGAGCGCTGCGATATTACATTAAAAGATAATAATATTTCTGTTTACGGATACGATCTTCCGTATGAAAAATACAGAAAATTCAGGATACACACACTCGGTGTAAATGATATTACGGACAAGCTGGGAAGTCCCGACGAGAGGAATTTTAATATCCTTCTGACTCACAATCCCGCATTTGCTAAAACTTATTTTTCATGGGGTGCGGATCTTACACTTGCCGGGCATTACCACGGCGGGCTTGTAAGGGTCGGAGATATTTCTCTTCTCAGTCCATACGGCTTCATTTTTCCGAGATACGGATACGGCCGCAGGTCGAAGGGCAACAGAAGTATTGTAGTAAGCGGGGGTCTTGGAAATCACAGCATACCTGTGAGGATAGGAAATCCGCGGGAAATGGTTCATGTGTTTGTAGAAGGAGCGGAGGTGTCAGATGGCGATACCTGTTAAGCTTGAGGTGTTTGAGGGTCCGCTGGATCTGCTGCTTCATCTTATAGAGAGAGAAAAAATAAATATTTATGATATCCCGATCTTTGAGATCACGAATCAGTATCTGGAATACATTGAATCCCTTCAGCATGAGGATATGAATATAGCCAGCGAATTTATGGTAATGGCGGCAGAACTCATTGATATAAAGTGCAGAATGCTGCTTCCGTCAGATCCGGATTCGAAGGATGAAGAGGATCCAAGGGAAGAACTCGTGAAAAGACTTCTCGAGTATAAAATGTATAAAGTAATGTCTGATGAATTAAGAGAAAAGATGGACGGTGAAAATACCGTTTTCAGACATGAACAGATGCCTGAAGAGGTTCTTTCGTACAGACCTCCGGTGAGTGCGGATGAGCTTCTTGACAATGTGACTCTCAGTAAACTGTCGGAGATCTTCAATGATCTTTTGAAGCGGCAGGCGGAAAAGATCGATCCGGTAAGGAGTGAATTCAAAGAGGTCTACTCGGAACCGGTTAGTATTGAGAAGAGAATAGAGGAGCTTGCCCGTTATGCTTCGAAGCATAAGCGATTCTTTTTCAGCAGACTTCTGAAGGAGCAGAGAAGCAGGCAGGGTATAATCGTTACATTTCTTGCTGTCCTTGAATTTATAAAGTCAGGATTGGTGACGGTATCACAGGAATCACCGTTTGATGATATCGAGATAGTAACGGTTGAGGGAAGCGATTTCAGTAATATAGAAATAGAAGGAAACTTTGAAGATGAATTTTAGCGATTATTTTGCTCCCGTCGAGGCTGTTTTGTTCGCCTCGGGAGATGCGGTTCCGGAGTCTCTCATTGCAAAGGCAGTCGAGACGGATCTTAAGACTACGCGGAAGATAATGGATGAGATGATAAAATGGTATGACGAAGGAGGAAGAGGAATCCGTCTTATCAGAATCAACGATTCGTACCAGCTTTGCACCAGAAAGGAGTACTACGAAAATCTGATCCGGGTAGAGATAAATGCGGCAAAGCCGAAGTTATCTCCCGTAGTTATCGAGACTCTGTCCATAATTGCTTACAGACAGCCCGTTACCAGAGTTGAGATAGAAAAAATAAGGGGAGTAAAAAGCGACCATTCTATTTCTAAACTGCTGGAATACGGTCTTATAGAAGAAGTCGGAAGACTTGAGATGCCGGGAAGGCCTGTGCTTTTTGGTACTTCGGAAGAGTTTTTAAGGGTTTTCGGATTATCAAAAACCGATGAGCTTCCTCAAATAAGTGAAGAATTGATGGATGAGATCAAAAGGGAATTAAATGAAGAGGAAGGCGAATCTTCGGAACAGGAAAATATTGAAGAAAATCAGAATATATTGTTGTGAAATTGACATAATCATCACAAGGTCTTGCCGTTTTTTTCGTCAACTATACAAAATAACGGATAATTGAAAATTTGTTTGTATTGATGGAACACAATAGGGTACAATAATATCTGATTTGAACTTAGTGTGAATAATTATAGGAGGTAAATACATGGTTGCAATAACAGGTTCAGCAAAAAGACGTATTGCATCACTGCTTGACCCTAACAGCTTCATAGAGATTGGAGGAAGTGTGATCGCCAGAAGCACTGACTTCAATATGCAGGCCGAAAAAGCCGCATCGGATGGAGTTTTAACCGGTTATGGCACTATTGACGGAAATCTTGTCTATGTTTACGGACAGGAGCCGGAGGTGCTTGGCGGCTCAATTGGTGAAATGCATGCAAAGAAAATTGCCAATATTTATAAAATGGCGGGAAAGATGGGGGCTCCGGTGATCGGGCTTATCGACTGTTCCGGCGTTAGAGTGCAGGAATCCACGGATGCTCTTGCAGCTCTCGGAGCAATCTATAAAGATATGGCTATTGTGTCCGGAACTATTCCTCAGTATATCGCTGTATTTGGCAACTGCGGCGGTGGAATATCTTTCATCCCGGCTCTTGCTGATTTTACATTTATGGAGACAGAGAAGGCGAGAGTATTTGTAAATTCACCCGATGCTATCAAAGGTAACAACAGGGATAAGTTTGACAATACGACCGTTGAATATCAGACTTCTGTCGGAAATATTGATTTTGCCGGAACAGAGGAGGAGATTATTGCTGCTATGAGAAGCCTTATCTCTATTCTTCCCGCAAATTGCGATGATGAGGGCGCAATAGGCGTTTGCCAGGACGATCTGAATCGCGCATGTGTCGGAATTGAGGGATATACCGATGACACATACGGACTTCTCTATGAGATAAGCGACGATCATTTTGTAATCGAGTCCGGTAAAAATTACGGAAAATCGGTTATCACAGCTTTTATCAGAATGAACGGACAGACTGTCGGCGCTGTTGCAAACCGCGCATGCCTGACAGGGGAAGACGGAGAGCGCGAGGATCTTTTCGGAGGAAAGCTTACATCAAAGGCTGTGAGAAAAGCTGCAAAGTTTGTCTCTTTCTGTGACGCCTACAATATCCCGGTACTTACCGTGGCAAACACAGACGGCTTTGCTCAGATGGAATGTACCGAGGACACATTGCCGAAGGCGGCTGCAAGACTTCTCTATGCGTATGCAAATGCAACTGTTCCGAAGGTTACTCTTAATATCGGAAAGACATACGGTTCTGCCGGAGTTATCATGGGAAGCAAATCTGTAGGCGCCGACATGGTATATGCATGGAACAATGCAGAGATAGGAACAATGGATGCCTCTGCAGCTGCTAAGATCATCTGCGCAGGTGATTCCGCAGCCGATATTAGAAGCACTGCAACACAGTACAGCAACCTTTGCCAGAGTGCGGATGCAGCTGCGGGAAGAGGATATGTTGACACTGTTATTCTCCCTGCTGATACAAGAAAGTATCTTGTTGGTGCATTTGAAATGCTCTATTCAAAGAGAGAAGATATTCAGGATAAAAAACACGGCACTGTATAAGGAGGAAACGGATGAAATCTTTAAAGAAAAGCCTTATTGCTTTATTGACCGTCCTTCTCATAGTTCCGGTGCTTGCGGGCTGTTCGAAAAGTACAGCAACTGTTGAAAAAGAGTCGAAAGAGATAATCAACGAGTCATCGACAGAGGCAATAAAGAATTATCTTGACAATAATCTTGCCGCAGTGATGACTACCTATGATTACGATACATTCGTAAGTGCACTTGATCAGGGTGCGATCCTCGTTTCTATTCCGTTTGATGTGGATCTCAAAACCAGATGGGGCGCGTTTGTGGAGAAGCACGGGCAGATCGTTGATGCCTATACGATAGATGTCGAAAAAGAAGGATATGAATTCGAGGGGTACATCGCTCTTACCGGAGAGGACGGAGAGATGATGAGACTGAACATCAAGATGAGTCAGTCGGCGACTCCTTTATCCGCAACACTGGAAGCATACAGCGACGATTCGGGACAGACCCTTGCCGGACGACTTGCGGAAGCAGGCGGAAATACAATTTCGGGCATTATCGTAGTATTCTTCGTACTTGCTTTCCTGTGCATTCTTATTTCCTGCTTCAAATTTGTCAATGTAATAGGAAAGAAGAAAACACCTAAGACGGCGCCTGCAACTGAAAAGCAGACGTCTGCTGCACCTGCTGCCCCCGTTCAGGCGGATCCTGTAAAAGAAGTCGATGACAAGGAACTGATCGCAGTGATCGCAGCCGCTATCGCAGCAAGTGAAAACACGTCGCCCGATCAGCTGATCGTACGTTCGATCAAGAGATTAAATAATAATAAATGGTGATTTGCCGGAGGTTAATGATATGAAAAATTATACGATTACAGTAAATGGAACAGCATACAGCGTAACTGTTGAGGAAGGAACCGCATCAGCACCAGCAGCTGCACCTGCAGCAGCACCGGTGCCGGCAGCAGCACCTGCGGCTGCACCTGCGGCAGCACCGGCAGCGGCACCTGCGGCAGCGGGAGCAGTTGAGATCTGTGCTTCTCTTCCGGGAAAGGTTTTCAAGGTAGAGGCAAGTGTTGGACAGAGCGTAAATGCCGGAGATAACATTATTATCCTTGAAGCTATGAAAATGGAGGTTCCGGTTGTTGCTTCCCAGGGAGGAACGATCGCAAGTATCAATGTTAGCGTAGGAGATGCTGTAGAGGCAGGAACACTGCTTGCAACTCTGAACTGATAGTAACGGAGGAATTTTATGTCAGGCTTTTTAGATACACTGTCAAATCTTCTTCACCAGACAGCCTTCTTCAATCTTGAATGGGGCAATTATGTCATGATCCTTGTGGCATGTGTGTTTTTGTATTTGGCAATTAAAAAGGGTTATGAACCGCTGCTGCTCATCCCGATAGCATTCGGTATGCTCCTGGTTAATATCTATCCGGATATTATTGCGGCTCCGAGTGAAACATCGAACGGGGTCGGTGGACTTCTGTATTATTTTTATCAGCTTGATGAATGGAGTATTCTTCCTTCACTTATATTCATGGGTGTAGGAGCCATGACTGACTTCGGACCGCTTATCGCTAACCCGATCAGCTTTATCATGGGTGCAGCGGCTCAGCTGGGTATTTATGTTGCGTATTTCCTTGCAATCCTTCTGGGATTCAACGGAAAGGCTGCAGCGGCTATCTCAATCATAGGCGGTGCCGACGGACCTACTTCAATATTCCTTGCAGGTAAGCTTGGCCAGACGGACCTTCTCGGTCCTATCGCCGTGGCGGCTTACTCGTATATGTCGCTTGTTCCGATCATCCAGCCTCCGATCATGAAGCTCTTTACAACAGAGAAGGAGAGAAAGATCAAGATGGAGCAGCTCAGACCTGTTTCAAAACTTGAGAAGATTCTTTTCCCGATCGTTATCACTATCGTAGTATGTATGATCCTTCCGACAACAGCTCCGCTGGTTGGTATGCTGATGCTCGGAAATCTCTTCCGCGAGAGCGGTGTTGTACATCAGCTTACCGAGACAGCTTCTAATGCTCTCATGTACATAGTTGTTATCCTTCTCGGAACATCGGTAGGTGCCACAACAAGTGCGGAAGCATTCCTTAATGTAAGTACTCTGAAAATAGTTGTTCTGGGTCTTGCGGCTTTCGCCGTCGGAACTTTCGGAGGTGTCATGCTTGGAAAACTCCTATGTCACCTTACTCACGGAAAGATCAATCCGCTTATCGGTTCTGCCGGTGTTTCGGCCGTGCCTATGGCGGCAAGAGTATCGCAAAAAGTCGGTGCGGAGGCAGATCCAACAAATTTCTTGCTGATGCATGCTATGGGACCTAATGTTGCCGGTGTTATCGGTACCGCGGTTGCCGCCGGTACGTTTATGGCAATTTTCGGTGTCTAATTCATTGGAGGATTAATATGTCAGAGAATATAAAAAAACCGATAAAAATCACAGAAACAATACTTCGTGATGCACACCAGTCTCTCATTGCGACCAGATTGTCTACAGAGGAAATGCTTCCGATCATCCCGAAGCTTGACCGGGTGGGATATAATTCTGTTGAATGCTGGGGCGGAGCAACATTTGATGCAGCTCTTCGTTTCCTTCATGAAGATCCGTGGGAGAGACTCAGAAAATTTAGAGAGGGCTTTAAGAATACAAAGCTTCAGATGCTTTTCAGAGGTCAGAATATTCTTGGATACAGACCGTATGCCGACGATGTCGTAGAGTATTTCGTTCAGAAATCCGTTGCCAACGGAATCGATATTATCAGAATATTCGACTGCCTTAATGATCTTAGAAATCTTAAGACAGCTGTAGGCGCCGCAAATAAAGAGGGAGCTCATGCTCAGGTAGCCCTCTCATATACACTCGGCGATGCCTATGACCTGGAATACTGGGTAAGCAAGGCAAAGGAGATCGAGGAGATGGGCGCAGATTCCATCTGTATCAAGGATATGGCAGGACTTCTCGTTCCTTATAAGGCAACAGAGCTTGTTCACGCACTCAAGGAGAGCACAAAGCTTCCTATCGAGCTCCACACACATTACACATCGGGTGAGGCTTCAATGACTTATCTCAAGGCTGTTGAGGCAGGAGTTGACATTATCGACTGTGCGATCTCGCCGTTCGCTCTCGGAACATCTCAGCCGGCAACAGAGGTTATGGTTGAGACCTTCAGAGGAACAGAGTACGATTCAGGTCTTGATCTCAATCTCCTTGCAGAGATCGCAGATTACTTCAGACCGCTCAGAGAAAAATATCTCGCAAACGGTCTGATGAACCCGAAGAACATGGGTGTTGATATCAAAACACTTCTTTATCAGGTACCGGGCGGAATGCTTTCCAACCTTACAAGCCAGCTGGCGCAGGCAGGCGCGGAGGACAAGTTCTACGAGGTTCTCGAGGAAGTTCCGCGTGTAAGAAAGGATATGGGTGAACCACCGCTCGTTACACCTTCTTCACAGATCGTAGGAACCCAGGCTGTTCTCAATGTGATCACAGGTGAGAGATATAAGATGGTTCCGAAGGAATCAAAGGATATCTTCCTCGGAAAATACGGAAAGTCAACACTTCCGTTTGATCCTGAGATCCAGAAGAAGTGTATCGGCGATGAGACACCGATCACCTGCAGACCTGCAGACCTTATTCCTAACGAGCTTGAGAATCTGGAAAAAGAGGTTGCTGAGTACAAGGAGCAGGATGAGGACGTTCTTTCATACGCTCTCTTCCCGCAGGTTGCAATGGACTTCTTTAAGTATCGTGCGGCTCAGAAGACCGGCGTTGACGAAAAAGAAGCGGATACAAAGAATAACGCTTATCCGGTATAATATTAAAATGATTTTTTTGGGGCATCTTCGGATGCCTCTTTTCTATGTAAAAAATCGGGATGGATATTGTTTGACCGCGGCATTTATTATGTTATACTTCATTTGGCTGAAAAAATTTGGAATTCGGGGGAACGCATGAAAAAAAGAGCTGTTGTGATAGGCGGCGGTGCATCGGGAATGATGTGCAGCATTTTCCTTGCAAAAAACGGTTTTGAAACAATACTGTTCGAAAAAAACGAAAAGCTTGGAAAGAAGATTTTTATTACGGGTAAAGGAAGATGCAACTTTACAAACACCTGCGATCATGAAGATTTTTTTGATTCCGTGGTACGAAACAGTAAATTTATGTACAGTTCGTATTACGGATTTACTAACCTTGATGTTATTGATTTTTTTGAAAATGCAGGTATGAAGACGAAGATCGAAAGGGGAAAGAGAGCGTTTCCTCTGAGTGATCATGCCTATGATGTGACCGATGCCCTGAGAAGGGAAATGAAAAAATACGGTGTCAGGGTGAGACTCAATACAAAGGTTCTGGAGATAATAAAGGATGACAATGAAGATGCGGTAAACGGAGTCCTTATCGAAAATCTTCTTGACGGCTCTGAGGAGAAAATAGCTGCTGACCGCGTTATCGTGGCAACCGGAGGAAAATCGTATCCATCTACAGGCTCAACCGGGGACGGTTACAGATTTGCCGCCCGGCTGGGGCTTAAGGTTACGGACACATACCCTTCTTTGGTGTCTCTTCTTACAAAGGAAAGATTTGTTCATGAGCTTGCCGGTCTTTCCCTGAAAAATATCTCTTTCAAATTAAGATCCGGCAAAAAAAATATATATGAAGGATTCGGAGAGCTGTTGTTTACGCACAGGGGAATCTCAGGTCCGCTTGTCCTTACGGCCAGCACAAAAGTATCATCGATGCTTCCGGGAACGACCATTGACGGATATATTGACCTTAAACCTGCGGTAAGTGATAAAGAATTTGAGGCGAGACTTATCAGAACCTTCAGTGAAAATCCAAATAAGACCGTTGTAAACTGCCTTAAAGGAATTTACCCTTCATCTCTGATCCCGGTAATAGCCGGGTTGTCAGAAATTCCCGATGATACAAAGGCAAATGCTCTCACAAGGGAAATGCGCGGAAAAATAGTAGAAAATACCAAAGCCTTGAAACTTACTATATGTGATACGGGAGGCTTCGGAGAGGCTGTGATCACCCGCGGAGGGGTTGATGTCAGGCAGATAAATCCCTCAACAATGGAATGCAAAACCGTCAGGGGATTGTATTTTATCGGAGAAGTACTTGATGTGGATGCGCTCACAGGCGGATTTAACCTTCAGGTTGCCTGGAGTACTGCGCATGCCTGCGGATGTGCGGAAGAATAGGAGAAGAGTATGAATCATAATATTGCTATAGATGGCCCTGCGGGAGCCGGAAAAAGTACCATCGCAAAGATAGTCGCCAAAAATCTGGGATATGTTTATATAGATACAGGGGCGATGTACAGGGCGCTTGCGTATTATTTTATAAAAAACGGATTTTCTTCAGATGACAGAGAGCTCATCGTAAAATCTCTTCCCGGTGCCGACGTGGTTTTAAAATATTCGGACGGTGTGATGAAGGTTCTGCTTAATGATGAAGATATAACCGCATTTATCAGAACGGAGGAAGTCGGTAATATGGCAAGCGTCTCCTCGGCTATCCCTGAGGTCAGGGTCAAGCTGGTGGCTCTCCAGCAGGAAATGGCAAAAAAAACGCCTGTGGTTATGGACGGAAGAGATATAGGTACAGTGGTTCTTCCGGATGCTCAGACGAAGGTGTTTCTTACGGCAAGTGCAAAGACCAGAGCTCAAAGGAGATACGATGAGCTTATTGCAAAGGGTATGGATGCCGATTTTTCGGAGATATTAAAATCTATTGAGGAGCGTGATTACAGAGATTCCCACCGTGAGACTTCTCCCCTTAAGCAGGCTGAAGATGCTGTTTTAGTTGACTCCTCGGAAATGAATATCGATGAAGTCGTCGATGCGATACTGAGGCTGTATTTTAGAAACAACGGCATCAATATCGCTGAGAGCGCCGGATTCTGTTTTGGAGTCAAGCGGGCGGTTCAGATGCTGGAAAATTGTATTGAAAAGAAGCAGGGAAAGATATTTACCCTTGGCCCCATTATTCACAATGAACATGTTGTGAAAGAAATGGAGCAGAAGGGAGTAATAACGCTTAAGGAAGGTGAGCTGCCGGTATGCAGCGAAGACTGTGTGGCTGTAATAAGATCCCACGGGGTTGCAAGGTCTGTTATAGAAAAACTGGATGAAAAAAATATTAAATATGTGGATGCAACCTGCCCCTTTGTTAAGAAAATACATGAGATAGCTGCGGAAAAAAGCACTGAAGGGTATCAGATGGTGATCATAGGAGATCCGGGACATCCCGAGGTGATCGGCACAATGGGCTGGTCCAAGACACCCTGTGTTGTTATTTCAGATGAAAACGAACTTGATAAGCTGGAAGGTTATCGGGACAACAAACTTTGTATAGTTTCCCAGACCACTTTCAATTACAAAAAGTTTAATAATATTGTTGAAAAAATTGAAAAACTGGGTTATGATAGAGTAGTTCTGAATACTATATGCAATGCAACAGGCAAACGGCAGAAAGAAGCGAAGGAGTTATCACTTAATTCTGAAGTTATGTTAGTAGTAGGAAGCATAAACAGTTCAAACACACGAAAGCTCTATGATATCTGTCGTGAGAACTGTGAAAATACTTACTACATACAGTCACTCGACGATCTGATTTCTATCGATTTTAAATCCAACAGTTGCGTAGGTATTACAGCGGGGGCCTCAACCCCAAATAATATTATACAGGAGGTTTCTAAGCATGTCAGAAGAATTGAATTTTGAACAGATGCTTGAAGAATCATTAAAACAGATTAGAAATGGAGAGATTATTGAGGGTACTGTCATCGACGTTAAGCCGGACAAGATGTTCCTGAACATTGGATATAAACTCGATGGTATTCTTACAAAAGAAGAGTACAGCAATGAAGATGTTGATCTTACCGAGCTTTACAAAACGGGTGACACTCTTGAGGTTAAGGTTGTAAAGGTAAATGACGGCGACGGATCAGCAGTTCTTACATATAAGAGACTTGCAGCTGAGCGCGGAAACAAGATCCTTGAGGATGCATTCAACAACCACGAGGTTCTCACAGCTACAGTTGTAAGCGTAGGAAACGGCGGACTTTCTGTTATCGCAAACGAGGCGAGAGTATTTATTCCGGCAAGTCTTGTATCCGATACATATGAGAAGGATCTCAGCAAGTACGAAGGTCAGGAGATTGAATTTGTTATAACAGAGTTCAATCCGAGAAGACACAGAATCATCGGCGACAGAAAGCAGCTGATAGTTGCGCGCAAGGAAAAAGCTACGGAAGAGCTTCTTTCACAGATCACTGTAGGCGATATCGTTGAAGGAACAGTAAAGAACGTTACAGACTTCGGCGCATTCATTGATCTCGGTGGAGCTGACGGACTCCTTCACATCTCAGAGATGTCATGGGGACGTGTTGAAAATCCGAAGAAGATTTTCAAGGTTGGTGATGTTGTAAATGTCCTTATCAAGGAAATCAACGGAAAGAAAATCGCTCTCAGCCTTAAGTTCCCGGACAGCAATCCGTGGCTCAATGCAGCTGAAAAGTATGCTGTAGGAACAGTGGTAACCGGACGTATTGCCAGAATGACAGACTTCGGCGCATTTGTTGAACTTGAGCCGGGAGTTGACGCACTCCTTCATGTTTCTCAGATTTCGCGCGGTCATGTTGACAAGCCGGCGGACGTTCTCAAGGTTAACGATGAGATAGAGGCTAAGGTCGTTGATATGAACGAAGCAGACCGCAAGATATCTCTTTCAATCAAGGTATTACTTCCGGAGCAGCCGAAGGAAGAAGCTGAGGCTGAAGAGGCTCCGGTTGAGGAGTAATATAAGAATTGAACTTATAAATTTTATAATCGGTGCATATTATGAAGATTAATAGCTTATTGATTATGAATTTAATAAAACAGCTCGATTGATATCGGGCTGTTTTTTATTTGATTGTTAAAAAATAATCTGAATATTTTACAGTTTTTGTGCAATATAGACAATGACTGAGTTTATGTACTCTTTTTGAGATTTGAGATCGGATTTGATGTTGCCGTCTGACTTTATCAAAGTAAACGCGGTATCAGGCTGTGCGGGGATCTTTCTGCTCTTCTCCACGAATGAAGACAGGCTTTTATGGATGGCAAAGCCTTCCTCCGGAAGATATTCGTAATTCCTGTAGTCGGGATAGAAGTGCTTTATATATCCGTTTTCGGTCTTTACCGAAATTTTTCCGATACAGTCTTCGAGGAGCACATAAAAAGGTCCGGCGTTAAAAGAATTTCTGACAGGAACCGGGGTTTTGAGTTTGAATATGAAGACAAGGTCGCTTCCCGACGGCACTGCCTGAATCGGTGATATCTCACCTTTGAGAAATTCGGTATAAGGAAGCAGCCGGGAAATGTTCAAAAGCATTTCGGCGTCGTTTTCGTCACTGCCTCCCAGAAAACCGGAAAAGTCAGACAATTTTCTTGACGGCAGCTTAAGAAATCTGTAAAGAGCTTTATATTCCATATATAGATCACGTTGTATTGGATTTTGTGCCTTTTGGAACGGATTCGGAAGGTCATAGGCATCGAATTTACTTTTGAGATATGGTATAGTAAATGATGTACCGTTAAAGGTAAAAATGGTATTGAATTTTGGTAATATTTCACAAAGCTGCTCCAAAATGAGGTATTCATCTTCCTCATTTTCCGGATCGGCACTGAGCCTTGTATCGTACCATTCACCTGATTTCAGAGCAATTATATCCGCAGATCCTAATTTTGAAGTGCGCCAGTAGTACCCGTCAGAGGAGATGCTTAAAAAAGCGCAGGACTCGTCAAGATAAGGAGTATATAGATTTGAGATCTGATTTTTGCATCTGGTAATTGATTTATTCATAATTTGTATCCTTTGTTATTAAAATTATTTGTTTTGCGAACTAATAGTATCACGAATCAGATAATTTTACATAAAGAAATATTTTAAAAGAGAGGGTTTTAGATGAAACTGCTAACATTTAAAGGAGGAGTTCACCCGTTTGAGGGGAAAGAGCTTTCAATGAATAAAGCCATTGAAGAGATTCTTCCGGGTGATGAGATGGTTTACTTCCTTTCGCAGCACATTGGAAAACCGGCAGATCCATGCGTTGCCAAAGGCGATCAGGTTTTACGTGGACAGCTTATTGCCGCAAAATCCGGGTTTGTTTCCGCGAACATTTATTCATCGGTTTCCGGTACGGTAAAAGCTATTGATTCGCGCCTTAACAATGTTGGGGATATGGCTCCGTGTATCGTTATTGCAAATGACGGAAATTATACGGAAGTGGAGTATGAATCGGTCAAGTCTTTCGATGAACTCACAAAGGAGATCATTCTTCAGAAGGTTGAAGCAGCAGGTGTGGTAGGAGCCGGCGGTGCCGGATTCCCGACATCGGTAAAGCTTGCACCGAAGAATCCCGAAGCGATCGAGTATGTTCTTGTCAATGCTGCCGAGTGTGAGCCGTATCTTACATGTGACTACAGAAGCATGCTTGAAAAGACCGAAAAGCTTGTAAAAGGATTGAAGTGCATGCTGATGCTCTTCCCTAACGCGCAGGGATGCATCGGCGTTGAGAATAATAAGCCTGAAGCTATTGCAAAGCTTGAGGCTATGGTGAAGGACGAGCCGCGCATAAGCGTCAAGGTTCTCAAGACAAAATATCCTCAGGGAGGAGAGCGCACGCTCATCAAAGCAATTACCGGCAGAGAACTCAATGTGTCAATGCTTCCCTCTGATGTAGGATGTATCGTCGACAATGTTGAGACCGTATGTAATATCTATGATGCGGTATTCCTCGGAAAACCCGTTATGGAGAGAACTATTACCGTTACCGGCGATGCCGTTGCGGATACAAGAAACTTCAGGGCTTATATCGGTACGGATATGAATATTCTCCTTGAAAAATGCGGAGGCTTCAAAACTCAGCCCGAGAAAGTAATCTGCGGAGGTCCTATGATGGGATTTGCTCTCTTTGATACAGGTATTCCCGTAACAAAGACAACGTCAGGATTGCTCTGTCTCAGCAAAGATGCTGTTGCGGCTTCTTCTGAATCTGCGTGCATCAATTGCGGAAGATGCGTCCAGGGATGTCCTGAATTTCTTCTCCCGACCAAATTATCCGAGTTTGCACGCAGGGGCGATGAGGAAAAATTCGTAGAGTTCCACGGAAAAGAGTGTATCGAATGCGGTTCATGCAGTTATGTATGTCCGGCCAAGAGAAGTCTTGCCATCGATATCAAGACTATGAAAAAAGCAGTTATGAGAAAAAGATAAGGGGGAGCAATAAAAATGAGCAATACTTATAAGGTTTCGGCTGCTCCTCATGCAAGGGACAGCATAACAACTCAGAAGATAATGCTGATGGTTATCATCGCATTATTGCCCGCAACGATAGTAGGCGTTCTGAATTTTGGATTATATTCATTATTGGTAATACTTATTTCCGTTGCATCATCGATATTATTTGAATATTTATTTGAAAAAATAACGAAAAGACCGATCACCGTTTCCGACGGTTCGGCGGCACTTACCGGTCTTCTTATTGGTATGAATATGCCTCCGACGATCAACTGGTGGATCCCGATCGTGGGTTCCGCTGTTGCTATCATCGTTATCAAGCAGCTTTACGGCGGTCTCGGACACAACTTTATGAACCCGGCACTCGGTGCAAGATGCTTCCTTCTCATCTCTTTCGGTACACAAATGACGAATTATGCGACAGGAAACGGCTTCCTTGGAATAGTAGAAAACCCGGTATCTGCCGATCTTATTTCAGGAGCAACACCGCTTGCATACCTCAAGCTCGGAGAGCATTTCAGCCTTAAGGCGCTTTTTCTCGGAAATACTACAGGTGTTATCGGAGAAACATCTGCGATCGCGCTCCTTATCGGCGGTATCTTCCTTGTTGCGATGAAGATTATCGATTATAGGATCCCGGTGTTCTATCTCGGAACATTTGCCGTACTTGTATTTATTACTTCATGTATAAGAGGATATTCAGATCCCTTTATGTTTACACTTGAAGAGTTGTGTGCGGGCGGAATTATGCTCGGTGCGATTTTCATGGCAACAGACTATGTTACATCGCCGATCACTTCAAAGGGCCGCATTATTTATGCGATTGCCCTCGGTCTTCTCACATGGATTTTCCGTATGATCGGAAAGAACTCCGAAGGTGTGTCATATGCCATCATATTCATCAACTGTCTGACACCTATGATTGAGCACTTTACAGTGCCGAGGGCATTTGGTGTAAAGAAGGCTCCAAAGAAGAAGGAGGAAAAATAATGAAAAAAGAATCTCTTGCAAAAGACATTATTATCCTCACGATAATCACGGTAGTTGCCGGATGTCTTCTGGGGTTAATTCATAATATTACAGAAGGTCCTATTGAACAGCAGAAGCTCATTACGCTTCAGAATGCTCAGAAAGAGGTATTTGCTGATGCCGATTCTTTTGAGGATCTTAAGCTTGACGCTGCCGAGGCAGAAAAGATTGCTGCCGATGCCGGACTTGATAAAACAACGGTAAATACGGTTTACAGCGCACTTGATTCCCAGGGCAGTGTCCTCGGATATGTCGTAGATGTCTCCAATATGGAAGGGTACGGCGGAGAGATCGAGGTTCTGGTAGGTGTTGCGGTTAAAGACGGTGAATGCACTATCAACAGCATTTCATTCCTTTCACTTTCGGAAACGGCCGGAATGGGTATGAAAGCGAAGGAACCGGAATTTAAAGATCAGTTTAATTCACTTTCCGCTCAGAGTGTTTCTCTTGAGGATGACGGATCATCAACAAAGATCGACAAGATAAGCGGCGCGACCATTACTTCAAAATCGGTTGCAAAGGATATTAATGCTGCACTTGCGGCTGCACAGTATATGGAGGGCAAATAATCATGAAATTGAAAAAAGATACTCCATTAGAGAGAATTTGGAACGGTATTTATACCGAAAATCCGGTACTTTGCCTTATTCTTGGTATGTGCCCAGTGCTTGCAACCACGACCTCGGCTATGAACGGTCTCGGAATGGGACTTTCGACCACGGTTATTCTTACCATGTCAAACCTGATCATTTCTCTTCTGAGAAATGTCATTCCGTCCCGAATGAGAATGCCGGGATATATCGTAGTAATTGCATCGTTTGTAACGATCGTTGATTTCCTGATGGAAGGTTTTGTGCCGTCACTTTATGCTTCCCTCGGAATCTACATTCCGCTTATTGTTGTAAACTGTATCATCATGGGCCGTGCCGAAGCATATGCCGGAAAGATGAAGCCTGTTTCGGCATTCTTTGACGGAATTGGAATGGGTATCGGATTTACCGTATCGCTGGTTATCCTCGGCGGACTCAGAGAGATCATCGGTAGCGGAACTATTTTCGGTCTCAACATAATGCCTTCTTCGTTTACACCGGTAAGCATATTCGTAATGGCTCCGGGCGCATTCCTTGTTCTTGGATTCCTTGTTGCAATAATGAACAAGCTCCATATCGGCGCAGGCCGCAGAACAGGCTGGGATCCGACACAGGGCAACCTTTGCGGAGACTGCCAGGGATGCAATAAGTTTGACAGATGCAAGTTAAAAGCTGAATATAAGAAGGAGGAGGCATAATTATGAGTATAATCGGTTTAGCCATCAGTGCGTGCCTGATAAGTAACGTATTATTAAGCCAGTTCCTCGGAATTTGTTCTTTCCTCGGAGTATCAAATAAAACGGATGCTTCCGTCGGAATGAGTGGTGCCGTAATATTCGTACTTACACTTTCAAGCCTTGTGTGCGGAGTTCTGTATAATTTTATCCTTGTTCCGCTGGGCATTGAATATTTAAAAACAATCGTATTTATTCTTATCGTTGCTGCTCTTGTTCAGTTTGTTGAGATGTTCCTTAAGAGATTTGTGCCGGCGCTTTATAAATCGCTTGGTATCTACCTTCCTCTTATCACAACAAACTGTGCAGTTCTCGGTGTTGCGGTTACAAACGCACAGCAGGGATACGGAATTTTTACAGGAACAGTAAACGGTTTCTTTACTGCAATAGGTTACAGTATTGCCATCATCATCCTTTCATACATTCGTGGAAAGACAGACACAAATCCTGTCCTCCCGTCTTTTAAAGGATTCCCGATGGTTATGATCTCAGCAGCCCTCATGTCAATCGCTTTTTCAGGGTTCGGCGCTTTAAGCATTTAAGGAGGAGTATATGAGTATTATTATCGCTACGATTGTTATCGGCGGTGTTGGCTTATTCGTAGGATTCTTCCTTGGATTTGCCAGCAAAGCCTTCCATGTTGAAGTTGATCAGAAAGAAATAGATATCAGAGCATGCCTTCCGGGAGCCAACTGCGGTGCCTGCGGTTATCCGGGATGCGACGGTGTGGCGGCTGCCATTGCCCAGGGCAAGGCTCCGGTCAATGCCTGTCCGGTAGGAGGCGAGGAAGCTGCAAACAAGATAGCAGAGATCATGGGCGCTACTGCCGGTGATTCCGAAAAGATGGTTGCTTTTGTACGCTGCACGGGAGACTGTGAAAAGACGACCGAAAAATATGATTATTCCGGTCCGAAGAGTTGCAGCGAGGCATTCTTTGTTCCGTCCCACGGGCCGAAGTCCTGCTCGTTTGGCTGTACGGGATTCGGCGACTGCGTGGCAGCGTGTGGATTTGACGCAATCTCTATCGAGCGGGGTATCGCAAAGGTAGATCCTGAAAAATGTAAGGATTGCAAAAAATGTATCGATGCATGTCCTAAGGGAATCATTATTGAGGTTCCTTACGGAAGAAATTCTCATATTGCATGTGTTAATCCTACAAAAGGTAAACCTGTTATGTCAGCATGCAAGGCATCATGTATTAAGTGCCAGAAATGTGCAAAACAGTGTCCTGCAGGTGCAATAGATTTCACCAAGGGATATCCGACCATCGATTATTCCAAATGTACAGATTGCGGAGCCTGCAAAGAGGCATGCCCGAGAAAGTGCATTATCTGATCATATTAAGGTCAATTTGACAATCATTAAGGAGGCTGTTCGGCTGGAACAGCCTCTTATTTTATGTTATTATATAACGTGAACTTGATTTTGATTTTGGAAAGGTATTTCTATGATTTCATATATAAAAGGAGAAGCGGCTGAGATTTTCCCCGGAAGCCTGGTTGTGGAAACGGGAGGAATAGGATACATGATATTTGTTCCCGACAACTGTGATTATACCGCGATAAAGAGGGGAGACACGGTTAAGATCTGGACATATTTATCCGTTTCCCAGGATGCATTGAGTCTATACGGGTTTCTGACGTCTGCGGAAGCAGAGCTTTTCAAAAAACTGATCACTGTATCGGGAATAGGACCTAAGGGTGCGGTGGCAATATTGTCAAAACTTTCTGTAAATGAACTTCAGTATGCCATCCTTACCGAAGATGCGGCAGCAATAAGTGCGGCACCGGGAATAGGAAAGAAAACTGCCGGAAAGCTTATTCTGGAACTCAAGGATAAGATCGATAAAGAATTTTTCAATAATATCGAGGCATCAGATGGCAATTACGGTGTCAATGATATCAGCGATGCAGCATCGGAGGCTGTCATGGCTTTGATCTCGCTCGGATACGGAAAAGCTGAAGCGTCTGCAGCAGTGAAAAAGGCTGCATCTAATGAGGCGGGAGTTGAGGAGATCCTTAGCTCGGCGCTCAGATTTCTTTAAGAATTTTTGATTGGGGATAGGTATGCCTGGAAAGATAATCGCAACTGAGGCGACATTTGAAGATAAAAAGATTGAACCGGGTCTCAGACCGGGGTTTTTGAAGGATTATATCGGCCAGACGAAGGCCAAGGAAATGCTTAAGGTGTATATTGAAGCGGCAAAAATGAGGGGAGACGCTCTGGATCATGTGCTGCTTTACGGACCTCCCGGTCTCGGAAAGACCACGCTTGCAGGTATTATTGCAAATGAAATGGGATCTCATCTCAAAGTTACAAGCGGACCTGCCATAGAAAAGCCCGGGGAGATGGCGGCCATCTTAAACGGACTTCAGGATAATGATATTTTATTTGTCGATGAGATACATCGACTGAATAAGCAGGTGGAAGAAGTACTTTATCCTGCCATGGAGGATTTCAGCATCGACATTATGATAGGAAAGGGTTCTTCGGCAAAGTCTATCCGCCTTAAGCTTCCCAGGTTTACGCTTGTGGGCGCAACAACAAGGCCCGGTATGCTCTCGGCTCCTTTAAGAGACAGATTCGGTGTGGTTGAGCATCTTGAATATTATACGGTTCCTGAACTCAGAGAAATTATTTTGCGTTCATCAGACGTTCTTGGGGTGGATATTGAACCAAAGGGTGCCGATGCCCTTGCCAGAAGGTCTAGAGGGACGCCCCGTCTTGCCAACAGGCTGCTGAAAAGGGTGAGAGATTTCGCTCAGGTAAGATATGACGGAGTGATTACCGATCTGGTCGCTGCGGATGCGCTTGATTTACTGAATGTGGATCAGTTTGGACTTGATCAGACAGACCGCCTTGTTCTGGAAACTATTATCGTGCGTTTCGGAGGCGGACCGGTGGGAATCGATACTCTTGCTGCGGCTATAGGAGATGATCCGGGAACGATAGAGGATGTCTGCGAGCCCTATCTGGTGAAAAACGGTTTCCTGAGAAGAACGCCGAGAGGAAGAGTAGCCGAGAAAAAAGCTTTTGAGCATCTCGGATATGATTTTGATGAATAATAAAGTGGTTGTATTTTGATGGATTTCAGGTATAATTAAGTGAACTGCTGCATTAGCGTTGGAGGAAAGAGATGGCATCTAAAAATTCGATTCAGGTACTTATCGGCGGGAAGATAGTTCGGATAGGCGGATTTGAAAGTGAAGAATATCTTCAGAGAGTGGCATCGTATCTCAGCCATAAGATGACCGAGATAGAAAAGGTTGATAATTATAATCACATGACTTCAGAGACCAAGAGCTGTATGGTTTCCCTGAATATTGCCGATGATTATTTTAAGGCAAAAACCAAAGCGGATGAGCTTAATGAGGAACTCCAGGCTAAGGACAGGGAAATATATGAACTCAAGCATGAGATTATCAATCTCAAAACGAAGCTTGATAAGCGCAAGGGGAATAATTGATGACAAAGGGCGGGGGATTGCATATGTGATCTCCCGTATATTATTTGCGGAGGATAGATGAAAACCGAGTTATTATCACCTGCCGGATCCTTTGAGGGGTTAAAGGCAGTAATAAATGCAGGCGCCGACGCCGTTTATCTGGGAGGGAAAAAATTCGGTGCCAGGGCGTATGCGGAGAATTTTGACGAAAATTCTCTCATAGAGGCAATTAGATATGCGCATATTTTCGGAGTGGCTGTTCACATGACTGTGAACACTGTTTTGAAAGAGGATGAGGCAGAAGAACTGATTTCTTTTTTAAAACCGTATTATGAAGCAGGACTTGATGCAGTAATTGTTCAGGACCTGGGTGCGGTGGAAGTTATCCGAAAAAATTTTCCCGAGCTTCAGATTCATCTCAGCACCCAGCTTTCCGTCTGCGGTCCCGAAACTGTGAATGCGCTCAAAGAGAAAGGCATTTCCAGGGTGGTTGTCTCAAGAGAGCTTTCGCTTGAGGAAATATCTTCCATCAGGGAAAGTACCGGAGCGGAGATTGAAACTTTTATTCACGGGGCACTGTGCTACTGTTATTCGGGTAGATGTCTTTTCAGCTCATTTTTGGGAGGAAGAAGCGGAAACCGGGGAAGATGCGCACAGCCCTGCAGGCTTGAATATGATGCATATTATAATGATATCCGCATTAACGGAAAAAAAGAAAAATATCTTCTGAGTCCGAAGGATATCTGTACATTGGATATTTTACCTGAGCTTATTAAAAGCGGAATAGCATCTTTCAAAATCGAAGGGAGGATGAAAAAGCCCGAATATGCCGCGGGAGTGACCTCCATCTACAGAAAGTACATAGACCTTTTTTACCGTGATCCCGATAATTATCGCGTAGATGAAAATGATAAAAAATTCCTTTATGATCTTTTTAACCGTGA
>JBMNQZ010000032.1:0-21047 GCA_050944395.1 Lachnospiraceae bacterium | reverse complement strand
AAAACATATGTATTTGTCCTTGATGCTGATATCGATAAAAGATACATTTCCGAAAAAATTGATTCTATTCAAAATGAAACTCTATTGATTTCTGATAATATTAAGGATTTTTTAAAGAATTATAGTATTTCAGATGATCATAATATTTTCGATACAATAGTTGCGGCTTATCTTTTGAACCCTAATAAGTCGGACTATTCCTTCGATGATGTTGTTATGGAGCATCTGGGTCGAACCGTTAAATCGAAAGATGAGGTATTCGGGAATTCCGGGAAAAAAGATGTTTCGCAGCCGGATATACGGCAGATTGCGGAGTTTTGTGCCGTTAAATCTTCATATTCCCTTAAATGCTGCAGTGTTCTTGAAGAGCGCCTTTCGGAGGCGGGGATGAGCAGGATCTTTTATGATATAGAGATGCCCCTTATTTTCACTCTTGATTTTATGGAAAAAGAGGGTATTGTCCTTGATACGGATGCGCTGACCTCATTCGGAAATGAACTTCAGAATAAAATTTCGGAGATCACGGAAGATATTTATAAGCGTTCGGGTGAAGAATTCAATATCAATTCTCCGAAACAGCTCGGAGTAATTCTGTTTGAGAAAATGAAAATGCCCTTCGGCAAAAAGACAAAGACAGGCTATTCAACTTCCGCATCGGTTCTGGAAAAGCTGGCCGAGGGATCCGATTCGGATGAAAATGCTGTTTTCGTAAGGGAAATTCTGGAATACCGGCAGCTTACCAAGCTGAATTCCACGTATGTGGAAGGCCTTAAGGATTTTGCGGATAAAGACAGCAGAATACACACCAGGTTTAACCAGACCGTCACCGCGACAGGAAGACTCAGCAGTACCGAGCCGAATCTTCAGAATATTCCCGTGCGCATGGAACTGGGAAGACTTATCAGAAAGTGTTTTGTTCCGAGCAAAGGAAATATTTTTGTAGACGCCGATTATTCCCAGATAGAGCTCAGAATACTGGCGCATATGTCAGGCGACGAAAAGCTTATTGAGGCTTACAGAACAAACAGGGATATTCATGCCGCAACTGCGTCCGAGGTATTCAATGTTCCTTATGAGAATGTCACTCCGGAGATGAGAAGAAATGCAAAGGCGGTTAATTTCGGAATCGTTTACGGAATCAGTTCCTTTGGTCTGGGGCAGGGATTATCCATATCCCAGGCGGATGCAAAAAAATATATTGAAGATTACTTCAAGACATACCCGGGTGTGAAACAGTTTATTGACGGGCTCGTTGAAAGTGCAAAAAAGAACGGCTGTGCGGTTTCTGTTTTTGGCAGAAGAAGACCGATACCTGAGTTGTTTTCCGGCAATTTTATGACTAGAAGCTTCGGTGAGCGAATCGCAATGAACAGTCCTCTTCAGAGCTCGGCTGCGGATATCATGAAAATTGCGATGAATAATGTTTACCGTAGAATGAAGAGGGAAAAGCTGAGATCAAAGATGATACTTCAGATTCATGATGAGCTTCTTATTGATACGGCACCGGAAGAAAAGGAAACGGTTGAAAAGATCCTTGTCGAAGAGATGGAATCGGCTGCCGATCTTGCCGTGAAGCTTGAGGTAGACTGCAGCAGCGGTATCAACTGGTACGAGGCAAAGTGATGATAATAGGAATTACCGGGGGCGTGGGAGCCGGAAAAAGTACTGTTCTTGGTTTTTTGCAAAATGAGTACAATGCGGAGCTTATTATACTTGACGATATTTCAAGGAATATGTCGGAACCCGGCGGCGGATGCTTTGAGGCAGTCGGGAAGTTTTTCGGAAAAGATATCGTGCTTCCTGATGGGTCCTACGACAGAAAAAAGATAGCTGATATCGTGTTCAATGATAAAAAGCTTTTATCTGAGCTTAACTCAGTAATTCATCCTGCAGTCAGACAGGAGGTACTCAAGCGCATAGCTTCGTCTGAAAACAGGCTTATTGTAATAGAATCCGCAATTCTGTTTGAAACGGGTTATGACGAGCTGTGCGATGAAGTGTGGTATATTTTCTGTGACGAAAATGAAAGGATCCGCAGGCTTGCCGAAAGCAGAAATTATTCTGAAGAAAAGAGCCGCGCGATCATAAAGTCCCAGAAGGATGATGGGTTTTTCCGTGCCGCGGCTGATTATGTGATAGATAACAGCAAAGATACAGATAAAACGAAAGAACAGATCAGAAAAAGGATGATAAATGAGGTTTGGTAGTATAACAAGCGGAAGCAGCGGAAACTGTCTGTTTGTCGGAGACGATTCAAATTCATTTTTAATAGATGCCGGAATAAGCGGCAAAAAGATTGCGGAGGGACTGAAATCATTTGACCTGGTGCCGGAGGATCTGGACGGAATATTTGTCACACATGAGCACTCGGACCATGTAAGAGGTCTGGGAATAATGGCCAGACGATATGATATTCCCATATATGCCACAAAAGGAACGATTCGTGAGCTTAAGAACATGCAGTGTCTCGGAAAAATATCCGAGGATCTGTTTCATGAGGTTCATCCGGGCGAGATATTGACGATAGGATCAATGGATATCAGCGCGATAAGTACTTCACATGATGCGGCTGACCCTTGTGCTTATAAATTCACCAGCGGGAAAAAGTCATTCGCCCAGGTCACCGATACCGGTATTTATACAGATGACATGATAAATATGCTGAAAGGCACCGATGTTATGCTGGTGGAATCAAATCATGATTTAAGAATGCTACAGGCGGGAAGGTATCCGTATTATCTGAAAAGAAGAATAATGGGCGAGAAGGGCCATTTGTCCAATGAGGATGCGGGGAGACTTCTTTCGGTAATTCTTGGCGATAACGTGAAACATGTTTTTCTCGGACATCTGAGCCACGAAAACAATTATGAGGATCTGGCTTTTGAGACCGTGAGACAGGAAATAAATCTTTCGGATTGCCCTTACAAGGCGGATGATTTCCACATAAGCATTGCGCACAGGGACAGGATAAGCAACTTAATTGATTTTTAATATAAATAGGAGAAAAATTTTATGCACAAAATAATTATTACTGTTGTTGGAAAAGATACTGTAGGTATCATTGCCAGGGTATGTACATATCTTTCCGAAAACAATATTAATGTAAATGATATCTCTCAGACTATAATTGACGGATATTTCAACATGATGATGATCGTGGACATGTCTGCGTCAAGCGGAAAGCTTGAAGATATCCAGAAGGGTCTCAAAGCAATAGGAGATGATATGGGACTTGTAATTCAGGCGCAGAGCGAAGAAATTTTCAATATGATGCACAGGATTTAATAATATGATCAATATATACGAAGTAAATGAAACGAATAAGATGATCACTCAGGAAAACCTTGATGTGAGAACTGTTACCCTCGGAATCAGCCTTCTGGACTGCATTTCCGATGACTTGTCGGTAACGTGCGGTAAGATAGAAAATAAGATCCTCAGACTTGCAGGTGATCTTAACCGGACTGTTCTTGAGATCTCGGGCGAATACGGCATTCCGATCGTAAACAGAAGAATCTCCGTGACACCTATCTCTCTTATAGGAGGGTCCTGCTGTAAATCACCTGACGACTTTGTAGAGATTGCAAAGGTTTTGGATAAGTGTGCAAAAAAGGTAGAGGTGAACTTTATCGGGGGATATTCCGCCCTTGTATCCAAAGGAATGTCCGCAGCCGATAAGATGCTGATCGAATCTATTCCAACAGCACTCTCTGTAACTGAAAGGCTCTGTTCATCGGTCAATCTTGCCTCGACAAAAACCGGAATAAATATGGATGCCGTTGCCCTTATGGGACAGATAGTAAAAGAAACCGCTATGCGCACTAAAGACAGTGACAGCATAGGATGTGCAAAGCTTGTTATTTTCTGCAATGCACCGGATGACAACCCGTTTATGGCAGGTGCATTTCACGGCGTCACCGAAAGTGATGCAATCATAAATGTCGGTGTATCGGGACCGGGCGTAGTAAAGTCGGCACTTGAAGAATGCAGGGGACAGGATATGGAGATCCTTTGCGAGACCATCAAAAAAGTTGCTTTTAAGATCACCCGCGTGGGACAGCTTGTCGCAAAAGAAGCATCCAGGCGCCTTGGAATTCCGTTCGGAATTATTGATCTGTCTCTGGCTCCGACTCCGGCAATAGGAGATTCGGTTGCCGATATATTATGCGAGATGGGACTTGAGTACGCCGGCGCACCGGGAACTACGGCTGCGCTTGCCATGTTAAATGATCAGGTGAAAAAGGGCGGCTTGATGGCATCTTCCTATGTAGGCGGACTGAGCGGTGCTTTTATACCGGTAAGCGAAGACCAGGGTATGATAAATGCAGCTGATATCGGTGCCATCAATATCGAAAAACTTGAGGCAATGACATCTGTATGCTCGGTAGGCCTCGATATGATAGCGATTCCGGGGGACACGCCTGCATCGTCCATTTCCGGAATAATCGCAGATGAGGCTGCTCTGGGAATGGTCAACCAGAAGACGACGGCTGTAAGACTCATTCCTGCATACGGTAAAAAAGAAGGAGAATATGTTGAGTTCGGCGGGCTTTTGGGAAAAGCGCCGGTAATGAGCGTCAACCCTTACTCCTGTGAGAAATTTATCTCCAGAAAGGGAAGAATACCGGCCCCCGTTCACAGCTTTAAAAACTGATCATGAAAACAGCTGCTGTAATTGCCGAGTTCAATCCTTTTCATAACGGACATGAATATATTCTCGGGCAGGCAAGAAAAAGAACCGGGGCGGATAATATTATTGTTCTCATGAGCGGTGACTTTGTTCAGAGGGGACAGCCGGCTATTGTGGACAGGCATACGCGGGCTTCAATGGCATTGGAATGCGGTGCAGACATGGTCATTAATTACCCCGTGCGTTTTTGCACTTCTTCCGCCGAGCCCTTTGCGTACCATGCGGTAAAGATAATTGACAGCCTTGGCTTTGTCGATCATCTTGTTTTCGGGTGCGAATGTGATGATGCCGAAAAGCTTGAAAGAGCTGCGGATATCCTTTTAAGTCCGGATTTTTTAGAAAACGATCGCATGAAAGAGTATTTAAAGAAAGGCATGTCGTATCCGGCTGCGAGAGCAAAGCTTTATCCTGAGCTTGAGTCTTTACTCAGAATGCCCAACAACATTCTTGCGGTTGAATATATTAAGGCACTGAAAAGGATCGGTTCCGAAATGAAGATATGCAATGTGAACAGGAATTCCGGTGTCGGAATA
The DNA here is from genome assembly GCA_050944395.1 of Lachnospiraceae bacterium. Lineage (GTDB taxonomy): Bacteria > Bacillota > Clostridia > Lachnospirales > Lachnospiraceae > Chordicoccus. Next base: position 15,824 of record JBMNQZ010000032.1, on the reverse strand, counting down.
CTCGATCAGGCGAATATCAGCCGGTTTTCCGGAGGCTACGAGCTAAGATGCGCGCTTATGAGGCTTTCTGTTTCCGAAGCACTCAAAAAGGATATTCCCGAAAAAGCGTTGGAGATAATCTCAGAGAATATAGAAAAGAAGGGTATTGTCGATACCGATGATTTTTCGGACATCCTTAATTTCAGGATCCTTGAGTCTGTTCGAAAAAAGGTTTATCCGGATACTATGGATATGAACGAGGATATTTTCAATTCTGTCACGGAAAGCAATCCCGAAGATATTACATTCTCCGGGTGGGCGGAATGCATCTCATCGAAGAATTATACCAGAACCCGCATTGACCGGGCGCTGCTTCATTTTATTCTCGGGATAAAAGATATGGATATCACGGAAGAAGATTACTATGTTCAGATTCTCGGTCTGAATAAAAATAAAAAGGAGCTTACAGCAGCACTAAAGAAAAACTGTACTGTTCCCGTTATATCAAAAGCAGCTGATGCCGAAAGAATTCTTGCGGGTAATGCTCTTGAAATTTTTCGGGAGGATGTTTTTGCCGCGGATCTTTATGAGTCTGTCAGGTGCCGTAAAAATCCGAATAGCTTTCATCGGGAATTGACAAAAAAAATAGTTTTAATATAATTTAGAGAGGTATGTAATTAATTAAAGGGAAACCTTTATTGTGAAAGGAGCTTAAAATGTCTTTTATTGATGTTATCAAGGAACGTGCAAAAGCTGATAAGAAGACTATCGTTCTTCCTGAGTCAGAGGACAAGAGAACCTATGACGCTGCTGAGCAGATTCTGAAGGAAGGTATCGCAAACATTATCATCGTTGGTTCTGACGAGGAGATCGCGGCAAATAAGGGAGATGCCGATATTTCCGGAGCGGTTACTGTTGATCCCGCAAAGGATGAAAAGCTGGATTCTTATGTGAAAAAGCTTGCCGAGCTTCGCGCGAAGAAGGGTATGACAGAAGAAGAGGCAAAAAAGATCCTCACAACAAATTACCTTTTCTACGGTGTTATGATGGTTAAAATGGGAGATGCTGACGGTATGGTTTCCGGAGCATGTCATTCTACTGCAGATACACTTCGTCCGTGCCTTCAGATCCTGAGAACGGCACCGGGAACGAAGCTTGTTTCTGCTTTCTTTATTATGTGCGTACCGAACTGCGAATTCGGAAATGAAGGTACATTTATTTTCTCGGACTGCGGACTCAACCAGAATCCGACTTCCGAGGAGCTTGCAGAGATCGCTTACTCATCTGCAATGTCATACAAGCAGCTTGTGGGAGGAGAACCGAAAGTTGCAATGCTCTCTCACTCAACAATGGGAAGTGCAAAGCATGCAGATATCGATAAGGTAAGGATCGCGACAGAGATCGCAAAGGCAGCTCATCCGGAGATCTGTATCGACGGAGAGATGCAGGCTGATGCCGCTATCGTTGAGTCTGTAGGAAAGAGCAAAGCTCCTGACAGCAAGGTTGCCGGAAATGCCAACGTTCTCGTTTTCCCGGATCTCGATGCCGGAAATATCGGTTACAAGCTTGTTGAGCGCCTTGCGAAGGCAGAAGCTTACGGCCCTGTTACACAGGGTATAGCAGCACCTGTAAATGATCTTTCAAGAGGATGTAAGGCTGAAGATATTGTCGGTGTTGTTGCTATTACGGCAGTTCAGTGCCAGAATAAATGATTAAGTGCCAGAGTAAAAAATTTTTAGGAGAATTATAAATGAATATTTTAATTATTAATGCAGGCAGTTCATCTCTTAAATATCAGCTTATTGATATGGAGAATGAAAGCGTAAAGGCAAAGGGTATCTGTGAAAGAGTTGGAATGGAGGGCAGTGTTCTCACACACAAGGTTCCCGGTATGGAAAACTATGTTGTTGAGCAGGCAATGCCATCCCACGTTGAGGCGGTTGACCTTGTTTTGAAGGCCCTCCTTGACGCTACTCACGGCGTACTTAAGGACATCAGCGAAGTAAATGCTGTCGGACACAGAGTACTTCACGGAGGAAATGTCTATACAGAGCCGATCATTATCGACGAGGATGTAAAGGCTGTAATCAGAGAGTGTTTCGATCTCGGACCTCTTCACAATCCCGCAAACCTTATGGGTATCGAGGCATGTGAAAAAGTTATGCCGGGTACTCCGAATGTAGCTGTATTTGATACTGCTTTCGGAATGTCTATGGAGCCGAAGGCATACATGTATGCTATCCCGTATAAATACTATGAGGAGAACAGCCTTCGCCGTTACGGTTTCCACGGAACGAGCCATGCATTTGTTTCGGGAGAGGTGATCAAATATCTTGACCTTCCTGAGGGCAGCAGAAAGGTAATTGTATGCCATCTCGGAAACGGATCAAGTATTTCCGCATCCGTAAACGGAAAATGTGTTGAGACCTCCATGGGACTTACTCCTCTTGAAGGACTGGTAATGGGTACAAGAAGCGGTGATGTTGATCCGGCTGTAGTACAGTATATTTCCAACCATGACAACATGACTGTTGATGAAGTACTGACTATGCTTAACAAAAAATCCGGTCTTCTTGCTCTTTCGGGAGTGTCAAGTGATTTCAGAGATCTTTACAATGCTTCTCTTGAAGGAAACGAGAGAGCAACTCTTGCAATTGAGTGCCTTAAGCACAGAATCATTAAGTATGTCGGCGCTTATGTAGGAGTTCTCAACGGCGTTGATGCAATTGCGTTTACCGGCGGAATAGGCGAGAATAACGGATTTATCAGAAAAGCTATCTGCGACAGCTTCTCATATCTCGGTATTGCCATTGATGATGAAGCAAACAAGGTTGCAGGTGAAAAGCAGGTTATCACCACACCTGATTCAAAGGTTAAGGTTGTTGTATTCCCGACAAATGAAGAGCTGTTTATCGCTCGTGAAACAAAGAGACTTACACAGAAATAATTAATACGGAGGTAATAACATGCCACTTGTTACAACTAAGGAAATGTTCAGGAAAGCTTATGACGGCGGATATGCTATCGGTGCTTTCAATGTAAACAACATGGAGATCGTTCAGGGTATCGTTGAGGGAGCTCAGGAGACACAGTCTCCGGTTATTCTTCAGGCTTCTGCAGGAGCAAGAAAATACGCCAATCCGGCTTATCTTCGTAAGCTTGTTGAAGCTGCGGTAGAGGCTTGTCCGGATGTTCCTTTTGCTATGCATCTTGATCACGGCCCTGATTTCGAGACATGCAAGTCATGCATCGACAACGGTTTTACATCTGTAATGATCGATGCTTCAGGTCATCCTTTTGAGGAAAACATCGCCATCACAAAGAAGGTTGTTGAATATGCACATGATCACGGCGTTGTAGTTGAGGCGGAGCTCGGAACACTTGCAGGCGTAGAGGATGATGTAAATGTCAGCGCAGAGGATTCTTCATATACAAATCCCGACGATGTTGAAGAGTTCGTAGCAAAGACAGGAGTTGATTCTCTTGCTATCGCTATCGGAACTTCACACGGCGCATTCAAGTTCAAGCCGGGTACAGATCCGCAGCTTCGTTTTGACATTCTCGATGAAGTTGTTAGAAGAATTCCGGGATTCCCGATCGTTCTTCATGGCGCATCTTCAGTACCGCAGAACTATGTAAAGATCATTAACGAAAACGGCGGCGCTCTTGTTGATGCTATCGGTGTTCCGGAGGAACAGCTCAGACAGGCTGCAAGATCTGCTGTCTGCAAGATCAATATTGACTCTGACTTAAGACTTGCATTTACCGCAGGTGTACGTCAGGTATTTATGGAATCTCCTGAGAAATTCGACCCAAGAGATTATCTTAAGGTTGCAAGAGCAAATATCAAGGATCTTGTAATGCATAAGATCGTCGATGTTCTCGGAAGTAACGGTAAGATCTGATTATGAATAACGAGGAATACTTAAGAGAGAGGGCGCGGAGAAGAAAGGCCAGGCGAAGAAGGCGCAAGATGAAACTGATCTTTCAGTCTGTCATTTTGCTGGTACTTCTTATTGCGCTGATTGCCGGTATGGTGTTGTTTTTCAAATCAAAGAACAACGACAATAACAAAGATAAAAAACCGGAGATTTCCACAGCCGAGAATGTTGTTGATGAAGAATCATCCTCGGAGGAGTCTCAGGAATCAACTGAAGGAACAGTGATCGACACATCCGACGCGCAGATACCTTCGGATATTGCGTCATATCACTCCGATAATAAGGAGGAGACTCTTGCACTGGCGACAAAGCTCTACATGATGTACGACTATGACAGTGCGGTTGCGGTTTGCAACGGATATGTGGATGCCGCAAATGACAGTGATATCCAGGAGCTGATCAATAAGTGCAACACAACAAAGGCATCATGCGTTCCTGTGGATGTTACGACGGTTCCGCATGTATTTTTCCATTCTCTTCTTGTTGACACGAGAGGCTTCAATGCCGACCTTGTGGGAGAGAGCAAGGCAAAAGGCAACGGCTGCTGGATGTGTACGGTAGACGAGTTCAAGGCTGTATTGCAGCAGATGTATGACAGCGGATGTGTTCTTATAAGAATAAGGGATCTTGCTGTCGAAACTGTTAATGAAGACGGAACAGTGACATTCTCGCCGAATACAAACCTTCTTCTTCCGGAAGGGAAAAAGGCGGTAATTATGTCTGAGGATGATCTGTCGTATTATCACAGCTATGACAATCAGGGATATGCTTCAAAACTTGTTCTTGATGAGAACGGAAAAGTAAAATGTGAGTATACCGATCCAAACGGAAATACTTCTGTAGGTGATTACGACTGTGTTCCGATCCTGGAATCATTTATCGAAGAGCACCCTGATTTTTCATACAAAAATGCGCATCTCACGATCGCTATGACAGGGTACAACGGCTGCTTCGGATACAGAACCGACGTTGCCTATAAGACAGGCGAAAATCTTACGGATGATCAGAGACAATGGCTTGATGCACATCCTGATTTTAACTGGGATCAGGATGTCGCTGAGGCTACAAAGATCGCTGAAGCTATCAAGGCCGAGGGCTTTGAGTTTGCAAGCCACACCTGGGGTCATTTAAGAGCCGGCAGCTCCGATCTTGAGCTTCTTTCCGCAGATAATGACAGATTTACCAACACTGTCAAGAATATTATCGGGGATGTGGATACCATTATTTTTGCACACGGTGAAGATATTGGTGACTGGCACGATTATTCGTCAGATAACGAAAAATTCAACTACTATAAGAGCCAGGGCTATAATTATTTCTGCAATGTTGACGGCTCCACACCATATTGGATCCAGATAAGAAATAATTATGTCAGGACGGGCCGTGTAAACATCGACGGCTATCGTCTGTACAGGGCTATGGTGGGAGATGAGCACAGTGTCGCAGATATGAACGCTATCGGTGTTCATGACATTGATACTTTCTTCTGTCAGGACAGGATCACACCTGTTGAGCTCACAGGCTGATAAAAAACGGTGAAAAACAAAAAATTTTAAAAAAAATTAAAAAAGCACTTGCATTTTGCTTAAACATAATGTAATATTGCAAGTGCGTTCGGTCGGTTGGTCAAGTGGTTAAGACGCCGCCCTCTCAAGGCGGAATCAGGGGTTCAATTCCCCTACCGACTGCTAAGCCCTGGATAGATATCCAGGGCTTTTGTTGTATAGATATTAAAACGCTAATAATCTTTATCGGGAGAATATATGGCAGGAAAAAATAATTATGATGCAAATAAGATAACGGTTCTTGAAGGTCTGGAAGCAGTCAGACGCAGACCGGGAATGTACATAGGAAGTACATCCAGAAAAGGTCTTAACCATCTTATTTATGAAATCGTAGACAATTCGGTCGATGAACATCTTGCAGGCTTCTGCAATACGATAGAGGTGTCCCTTGAAGCTGACGGATCCTGTACGGTTATCGACGACGGAAGAGGCATTCCCGTCGATATGCATGAAAAAGGTCTGCCTGCCGAGAGACTTGTTTTTACCACTCTTCACGCCGGAGGCAAGTTTGACTCCGACGTATATAAGACCAGCGGAGGTCTTCACGGTGTAGGTTCTTCTGTTGTCAATGCTCTTTCCGTGTACATGGATGTAAAGATAAAGCGCGACGGATATATCCATCACGATCACTTTTCAAGAGGAATTCCCGATATTGAGCTGATAGACGGAGTACTGCCTACTCTCGGAAAGACGAAGCAGACCGGAACGGAGATTAATTTTCTACCGGATCCCGATATTTTTGAAAAAGTCAGATTCTCAGCCACTGAGGTAAAATCAAGGCTTCACGAGACAGCCTATCTTAATCCGAAGCTCACAATTATTTTCAGGGACAAGCGCCAGGAGAGTACTGAGATCATTTATCACGAGCCCGAGGGGATAATCGGGTTTATAAAGGATATAAATAAAAATGTCGAAAAGGTGACGGAGCCCATCCCGATAACCGGTGAATCCGAGGGAATCTTTTTTGAGTGCGTCTTTCAGTATGTGAATGAATTCCATGAAAATGTGATGGGATTCTGCAACAATATTTTCAATGCCGACGGCGGAACACACATTACCGGATTTAAGACTGCGTTTACGACTGTCATGAACAATTATGCCCGGGAGATCGGCGTACTGAAGGAAAAGGATTCGAATTTCACCGGCGCCGACATCCGAAACGGTATGACGGCTATCATTTCGATCAAGCATCCCGATCCAAGATTTGAAGGCCAGACAAAAACAAAGCTCGATAACCCGGATGCTTCCAGAGCTGCAATGAAGATCGTTTCTGAGAAGCTGCCGCATTATTTTGACAGAAATCTTGAGGCATTGAAGGCTGTTCTTTCATGTGCGGAAAAATCTGCAAAGATCAGAAAGACTGAGGAGCGCGCAAAGGTAAATCTTATCACAAAACAAAAGTATTCCTTTGATTCCAACGGAAAACTCGCAAACTGTGAGAAAAAGGATCCCGAAAGATGCGAGATATTTATTGTCGAGGGAGATTCTGCCGGCGGCTCGGCAAAAACCGCAAGGGACAGAAATTATCAGGCAATTCTGCCGATAAGAGGAAAGATCCTCAATGTTGAAAAGGCATCAATAGATAAGGTGCTGGCAAATGCAGAGATAAAAACAATGATTAACGCCTTCGGGTGCGGTTTCTCCGAGGGCTACGGCAATGATTTTGACATAACAAAGCTAAGGTACAACAAGATCATTATCATGTCGGATGCAGACGTTGACGGCGCCCATATTGCGACACTGCTTTTAACGCTGTTCTACAGATTTATGCCTGAGCTTATCAGCGAGGGACATGTTTATCTGGCCACACCTCCTCTTTACAAAGCTATTCCTTCAAGCGGCAAGGAGGAATATCTCTATGATGATAAGGCGCTGGAAAGATACAGAAAAACCCACAGGGGAAAATTTATTCTGCAGCGGTACAAAGGACTGGGTGAAATGGACCCCGAACAGCTGTGGGAGACCACTCTTGACCCCGCAAGAAGGATTCTGAAAAGAATCGAGATAGGAGATGCAAGGCTGGCATCGGAACTTACGGATATTCTTATGGGTACCGAGGTTCCCCCGAGAAAAGAGTTTATCTACGAGCATGCTAAAGAAGCTGAATTGGATATTTGATAATTCGGAAGGAAAATTATGTCTAAGAAAACCGCTGAAGTAATTCAGGAGAATATTATCAGAACAGATTATTCTGAAATAATGCAAAAATCCTACATTGACTATGCCATGAGTGTAATTATTTCCAGAGCTCTCCCCGATGTAAGGGACGGTCTGAAGCCTGTTCAGAGGAGAACTCTGTATGATATGAATGAGCTTGGCATACGCTATGACAGGCCTTACAGAAAATGCGCCAGGATTGTCGGTGACACGATGGGTAAGTATCACCCTCACGGTGACAGCTCGATATACGAGGCGCTTGTTGTTATGGCGCAGGATTTCAAAAAGGGGCAGGTCCTTGTGGACGGTCACGGCAACTTCGGATCCATAGAAGGTGACGGAGCCGCCGCAATGAGATATACCGAGGCAAGACTTGAAAAGATCACTCAGGAAGTATTTTTGGCCGATCTGGATAAGGATGTGGTGGATTTTAAGCCGAATTTTGATGAGACAGAAAAAGAACCCTGCGTACTTCCGGTAAGGATACCTAATCTCCTTATCAACGGAGCTGAGGGAATTGCTGTCGGCATGGCAACTTCAATACCTCCTCATAATCTCGGAGAGATCATAGGGGCAATGAAGGCCTATATCAAAAACAAGGACATTTCCACAAAAGAATTAATGAAATATGTCAAAGGTCCGGATTTTCCTACGGGAGGAATTATCACAAACCGGGATGAGCTTCTTGAAATCTACGAAAAAGGCACGGGGAAAATAAAGATAAGAGGCAAGGTTGAGACAGAAAAGGGGAAAAACGGAAAGACTCTGGTTGTGATATCTGAGATCCCATACACCATGATAGGGGCGAAAATAGGAAAGTTTCTAAATGATATCGCAATGCTTGCCGAATCTAAAAAGACGACGGATATCGCGGATATTTCCAATCAGTCATCAAAAGACGGAATGCGCATTGTGATAGAACTTAAAAAGGGCGCAGATGCGGAAAACTTTATCAATCTGCTTTATAAGAAAACAAAGCTGGAGGATACTTTCGGTGTAAATATGCTTGCCGTGTGCTCCGGACGACCGGAGACGATGTCCTTAAAGAGAATTCTAGAGGAACAGGTGGATTTCAGATTTGAGATCGCAAACAGAAAATTCACCACCCTTCTGAAGGAAGAAACTGCTAAGAGCGAGATCCAGGAAGGCCTTATCGAAGCCTGCAATGTGATAGATGTTATCATTGAAGTCCTGAGAGGAAGCAAAAATCAGAAAATGGCAAAGGACTGTCTGATAAGCGGATGCATTGACAATATAAAATTCAGGACAAAGGATGCACAGAAAAAGGCGGCCAAGTTCCGTTTTACAGAAAAACAGGCTGATGCCATCCTGAACATGAGACTTGTCAAGCTCATAGGACTCGAGGTTGAGGCGCTTGTCGCCGAGCATGAAAAGACTCTTAAAAATATAGAGTATTATAACAGGCTTCTCAGCGATTATGATTCCATGGCGAATTACATCATAGAGGATCTTGATGACATAAAGAAGCATTACGCAAAACCGCGAAAAACCCAGGTGACGGTTGCCTCCGAGGCAGTATATGTCGAGGAGGAAAAGGAGGCCTGTCTTGTATATTTCTGTATGGACAGATTCGGATATGCAAAGACCATGGACATGTCTCTATACGAAAAAAATATGGAGACAGTCATTACGGAGAGCAGATTCTCATTCCCTGTGATGAGCGACGGCAGAATTTGCATTTTTACCGACACCGGAAAGATGCATCAGATAAAGGTTTCCGATATTCCCAATTGCAAAATGAAGGATAAAGGAATCCCTGCTGATAATATCAGCAATTACAAGAGCAGCGACGAAAAGATCATATATATATGCGGATTTGATGAACTTATGCTTTCAAGGCTTGCGGTGGTTACAGGTCAGGGACTTGTCAAGATATTCGATGCATCAGAGCTTAAAACCAATAATAGAACCGTTGCCGCGACAAAGCTTTCGGACGGAGATGAAGTGATTTTTATCGGAAGAGCAGATGAAATGAACTACATTTGTCTTAAATCCGAACAGGGATTCATTATTAAATTTGCAAAAAATGAAATTCCTGAGCAGAAGAAAACGGCTTTCGGTGTCCGGGGAATGAAGCTGGAGGGAAATGACAGGGTATCGGAAGCTTATCTCATTGAGGGCGGATCGGATTTTGTTCTTCAAAGTGAAGAAAAGAAAATATTCCTTAACCGTTTAAAGACATCTAAACGGGGAGGCAAGGGTACTAAAAAATTCTGATAAAAGAAGTATCGGATGATTTCGAAACCGTAAACATCAAAATATTTTATAATGAGAAATACAAAAATGCCCTGAAACGGGAAATCCGGTATTGCATTGGGATATGTTTGGTGGTATATTTTAAATAAGATTATAGAACTGTTGATCATAAGAGTGGGTGTGAGCCCACTCTTATGTTTTGTCTGTTGACAAAAAAGCATGAAGCTGGAGGCTTAATGAGCAAAAAAATCGATATTGAGGAAAAAGCCTGGACGCTGTTGTCGGAAATGACAGAAGGAACACCGATAAAGCCTGTCGACTGTGAATATGTAAAGCAGGGCGGTGACTACTCGCTACTGGTCTACATCGACAAGGAAAACGGAGTTACCGTTGAGGACTGCGAGCAGGTTAGCAGGAGTTTTGAAACGATTCTTGACGAGAAGGATTTTATCCCCGATGCATATACGCTTGTTGTATCGTCGCCGGGACTTGGAAGGACTATAAAAAGACCGCGGGATTTTGTTTTTGCCATGGGAAAGGAAATTGAGTTTTCCACATACAGGGAGATAAACGGATACCGTGATTTTGTCGGAATTTTGAAGGATTTCGATAAAAATACTGTGACTGTTGAGTTTGATGATGAGACAATCACTTTTAATAAAAAAGATATTTCTATAATAAAACTAACTTTTGATATTTAAAACCGGAGGATATGAAATGAGCAACGAGTTACTGGAAGCCCTGAATATGCTTGAGGAAGAAAAAGGAATTACCAGAGAAACCCTTATTGAATCCATAAGGGACGGTCTTGAAAAAGCATGTGAGGAAAATTTCGGACATCGCTTCAAAGGTGATGACGAGGAGAGCAATATCATTATTTCTATTGATCCCGAGACCTGTGAATATAAGGTTGAGGCTCAGAAAAGAGTTGTTCGTGAGGTTACGGATCCGGAAACGGAAATTTCCCTCATGGATGCCAGAATGAACGATTCTACAGTAAAGATCGATGATATTGTCAAGGTAAATATTAATACTAAAGAGTTCAGCCGAATTGCCACAAAGAAGGCGAAGGAAAAAATAAGAGAGAATATCCGCAAAGCCGGAAGAAACGCGGTATTTAATCAGTACGCCGGAAGAAGACATGATGTTGTCACAGGAGTTATTCAGAGAAAGCAGGGATCAAATTACCTTATCAATCTCGGAAGGACCGATACTATTCTCAGCGAATCAAATCAGGTTCCGACAGAGACATACAGGATCAACGATCATATTAAAGTATACATCGTTGATGTTAAGGATACCCCTCAGGGACCGAAGATCCTTGTTTCAAGGACAAAAGCCGGACTTGTTAAAAAGCTTTTTGAGTCCGAGGTGGCAGAGATCGCGGAGGGCATAGTTGAGATCAAATCGATCTCCAGAGAGCCGGGAAGCAGGTCGAAAATTGCAGTGTATTCATCTGATCCCGATGTTGATCCCGTAGGTGCCTGTGTAGGTATGAACGGAAGCCGTGTCAATGCCGTTGTAGAAGAGCTTCAGGGAGAAAAAATCGATATTGTTCTCTGGGATGACAATCCGTCGATCCTTATTGAGAATGCACTCAGTCCGGCAAAGGTGATCTTTGTTGATATCGAAGACGATGATAAGATCAAGAGCGCAAAGGTTATCGTTCCCGATTATCAGCTTTCCCTTGCAATTGGAAAGGAAGGCCAGAACGCCAGACTTGCCGCAAAGCTCACGGGATTTAAGATCGATATCAAGAGCGAGACTCAGGCCAGAGAGTCCGGAGAGCTTGAAGCATTATTTGAAAAATACAATATTTCAATGGAAGATTTTGAAGAAGGATATTCAGACGAAGAAGAATCCGATGAATATGACGAGTATGATGATGATTACGATTACGAAGACGGTGAATTCGAGTATGAAGAAACGGAAGAGTCCGAAGATCCGGAAGAGTGATCGAAATCATGAATGGAAGAGCATTGTCGTACCTCTCGATTGCGGCTAAGGCCGGAAAAATTAAAAGCGGAGAATATCAGACCGAATCTGCGATCAGAAGCAACGAGGCGGAACTGGTGATATTGACCGTTGATGCAAGCGAGGGAACGAAGAAAAAAATCAGGAATATGACATCTTACTATAAAGTACCGCTGTCGGAAATATGCACAAAAGAAAAGCTTGGAGCATTGATAGGAAAAGATATGAGATCGTGTGCGGCAATAACCGACGGAAATCTTGCAGCGGCATTTTTGGATAAATTGGGAAATATGTAGCATGGAGGGAATTGTATGGCGAAAGTCAAGGTTCATGAGTTGGCCAAAGAACTGGGGACCGAATCAAAAAATATTGTCCGGTTTCTTTCTGATAAAGGAATTTCGGATAAAACGGCATCCAGTAATGTGCCTGAAGAATATGTAAATGATATAAGAAATAAATTCGGAAAAAGCAAAGATGACTCTGATTCCGCCGGAAGTGAAGTGAAAAAAGACGTTCCGGAAAAGAAAGAGGCTCCGAAAAAGAAAATGGCCCCTGTTTTCAGATTCGAAAATATGAAGGGAGCTATCCCGGACTCGGTTCGCAAAAAGAATAAAAAACCGGCAGATATGCAAAAACGTCCGGCAAGAAAGCCGAAGCCCGATCTTGTAAACAAAGAGGCGGCAAAAGAGAAGGCACCCGCTTTCGCAAAGACCGAGGAACCGGCTCAGCCGAGAGTCAAGATTATCAAAAAAGCAAGTGAGGTATCGGCTTCAGTTAACGAGAAGACTGCCGTAAACGCTGCTCCTGAAACTCCGGTCAGAGAAAACACCGCTGATTTGAAGAATAATGCCGGAAGAGCTCAGGAACAGAAATCCGACAATAACAGCAGGCTTTTAAGTGATCAGCCCCTCACAAGAGTAAAGATAATAAAGCCGGCTTCCGAGAATAAAGTGCCTGCTAAAAAAGCTGCTCCAAGAGATGTAAATAAGCTCAGGGAGCTTCAGAACAAAAAATCAGGCAAGCCTTCAGACACAAAATCAAAGGATTTTGCAAACCGCAGAAAATTCGACAAGGATAAGGACGAGGACAGAGAGCCGAGAAAGGGCGGTCCGCAGGGAAGAAACGCCGGCGAAAGAGGAGGCTCAAGCCAGAGACAGTCCCAGCCGTCCGACGGTGCCCTTGCCCATAAAACATCCAGGGATTTCAGAGCTAAGGATAAGGCTCACGGAAAGGATGACAGGAAGAATTTTGACAGACATGATGACGGAAATGATTTTTCATCACATGACAAGAAGAAATTCAACCGTATTCCGAAGGCTCTTCAGAAGCAGAAGCCGAAGGCTCCGGAGCCTGAGCAGAAGAAAGAGGTTATTACCGAGATCAAAATTCCGGAGACTATTACTATAAGGGATCTCTGTGATAAGATGAAGGTTCAGGCAGGAGAGATCATCAAGAAGCTGTTCCTTGCAGGACAGATAGTGACTCTTAACAACGAGATTTCCTATGAAAAGGCGGCCGAAATAGCTCTCGATTACAATATTATTGCCGAGCTTGAAGAGAAGGAAGACGTTATTGCGGAGCTCCTGAAGGAGGACGAGGAAAAAGAAGAAGATCTTGTTGGAAGACCTCCGGTTGTCTGTGTAATGGGTCACGTAGATCACGGTAAAACGTCTATCCTTGATGCTATAAGAAATACAAATGTAATTGCCAGAGAGGCCGGCGGTATCACCCAGCACATCGGTGCATACCAGGTCAAGGTGGACGGACAGCCGATCACTTTCCTTGATACTCCGGGACATGAGGCCTTTACCGCAATGAGAATGCGTGGAGCAAATTCAACCGACATTGCTATTCTGGTTGTTGCCGCAGATGACGGTGTTAAGCCGCAGACAGTGGAGGCGATAAATCATGCAAAGGCTGCCGGTGTCGAGATAATTGTTGCTATCAACAAAATGGATAAGCCTGCAGCAAATATCGACAAAGTAAAGAAAGAACTTGCGGAATACGATCTTATTCCCGAGGACTGGGGCGGATCGACCGTTATGGTCCCCGTTTCGGCAAAAACACAGGAGGGTATCAATGACCTTCTGGAAATGGTTCTTCTCACAGCAGAGGTTCTTGAACTCAAGGCAAATCCGAACAGAAATGCAAGAGGAATCGTCATTGAGGCAAAACTGGATAAGGGCCGTGGTCCGGTAGCTACTATCCTTATTCAGAAGGGTACCCTCAAGCAGGGTGATTTCATTGCCTGCGGAGCATGTTCGGGCAAGGTAAGGGCGATGAATGACGAGAACGGAAAACGTCTCACAAAAGTAACTCCGTCAATGCCTGTGGAGATCATCGGTCTTTCTGACGTACCTAACGCCGGAGAAGTTCTCATGTCGTTTGACTCAGATAAAGAGGCTAAGAATTTTGCGGCTACATTTGTAAGCGAAGGCAAAAAATCTCTTATCGAGGGTACTCAGACACAGATTTCTCTTGACGATCTGTACAGCAGGATCCAGGAAGGTTCGTTAAAGGAACTTCCGCTTATAGTAAAAGCCGATGTTCAGGGATCTGTTGAGGCCGTTTCACAGAGTCTTCTCAAGCTTACCAACGATGAGGTTGTGGTAAAAGTTATCCACAGTGCTGTAGGCGCGATCAATGAGTCTGATGTGGATCTTGCAGCTGCCTCAGGTGCGATCATCATCGGATTTAATATTAAGGCAGATGCGGCAGCCAGCAGTACAGCTGAACAGACAGGAGTAGATATCAGGATCTATAATGTTATTTATCAGATCATAGATGATATTTCACGCGCACTCAAGGGAATGAAGGCAGCCGTTTACGAAGAAAAAGTTATCGGACATGCCACAATAAGACAGATATTCAAGTCCTCGGGAGTCGGAAATATCGCCGGAAGCTATGTTACCGACGGTGTATTTGAAAGAGACTGCCTGATAAGACTCTTCCGCAAGGATCAAAATATCTATACCGGAAAGCTTGCTTCACTCAAGAGATTTAAGGATGATGTGAAGGAAGTCAGAGAGGGATTTGAGTGCGGTCTGGTATTTGACGGATTTGACAGCTACGAGATTGATGATGTTATTGAAGCATATAAGATGGTCGAGGTCGTTGAATAATGAAAAAAAACAGCCGAAAATATTCTCGCCTGAATCAGGAGATCAGAAAAGAGCTTTCAAATATTATCCGCAATGAAATGAAGGATCCCCGGATCGGTCTTATCACCAGCGTGACCGATGTTGAGGTTACCACGGATCTGAAGGAGTGCAGGGTATTTATAAGTGTTCTCGGAGACGAAGATGTCAAAAAAGAGACTTTGAATGCCCTGAATAAGGGAAAGGGATTCCTGAGATATAATCTTGCGAAGAAAATGAATCTCAGGAATACTCCCGAGCTCACATTTGCGGAAGACAATTCCATAGAACGCGGAATGTACATGGACTCAATAATGGATAGCCTTACATACGGAGATGATTCTTATGATATCTAATATTGACGATTATCTTTCGGGTATCGGCTCCGCCGCTGTACTTGGGCATATTAATCCCGACGGCGATTGTGTAGGTTCGGTGACCGCCCTTTACCTTTATATTAAAAAATATTTCAGCGAAATAAATGTAAAGATGTTCATGGACAGCTTCAAGGATGAATTTCCGCACATCAATGTTTTATCGGAGGTTCATCATGCCGATGAGCCGGAATTTATTCCCGATGTCGCTTTTTTGCTGGATACCAGTTCCGCTGACAGAGTGGGAACCGCACCGGATATACTGAAAAGAGCAGGTCGGACGGTCTGTATCGACCATCACGTGAGCAATACCGGGATTTGCGATGTAAATCATATAGTTCCGGATGCAAGCTCGGCATCTGAAGTTCTCTTTGATATTCTCCCGGAGGAGAGAATAGATAAGGAGACGGCAATAAGCATTTATACCGGCATAATTCACGATTCGGGTGTTTTTCAGTATAAAAACACTTCAAAGCATAC
>JBMNQZ010000031.1:0-21683 GCA_050944395.1 Lachnospiraceae bacterium | reverse complement strand
GAGCTTGTGGATTCGGTGACCCTTAATATGGCTGAGACGGAACAGACTTCTCAGGAGGTCGTGGAATACCAGATAACCGTAGTGTTTAAGTCGGATGTACAGGAGAAGTAATATGAATCGCCTTAAGTATAATTTTTCAAACAGGGAACGGATACTGCTGCTCGTGCTCGCTGTCATAATCCTTGTCCTGGGGTATTACAAGCTGATCCTAGAGCCGATAAATACTCAGATATCACAGTATAATGCCGCAGCTTCCACAGAGCAGGAGTATATAAATACAAATCTTCAGGTGGCGGGGCAGGTAATCGCCCTTAAAGAGGAGATAGAGGAATTGAAAAAGAGCGGGGAGGCAAAGCCTGTTCCCCAATATGATAACAGCGCCGGGCTGATCATTGAACTCAATGACATCTTAAGCTCAGCTGTCACTTACAAGATAGATTTCAGAGAGAATGCTTCCGCCGAGAGCTATCTGGTGGAGCGCGTGGTAAATCTTGAAATGTATACACGCACATATGCCGAGGCAAGAAGTATTCTCAACAGGCTTCATGAAAGCAGCAATATCAATCAGATCACAAATCTGACAATAGATCTTTCAGACAGGAATGACGGTCAGGTAATGACCAGCCTTGTGATTACTTTCTATGAGACCAAAAGCTGAGAAATCACATAAAAACCGGTTGAAGAGGTCGGATACATGAAATTGAGAAATAAAAAGGGCTTTACCCTTTTGGAAACTGTGCTTGCTATCGCCATAATGGTGATCCTGTTCGCGGTCATCGCGGTGGGAGCGGTACATTTCCGGAAAACTTTGAAACAGAAAGAGCTCGATGCAAAGGCGGAGACGATATACGTTTCCGTTCAGAATAAGCTGAGCAAAATGAAGGCCGGTGGAAATACGGCCTGTTTTGCTTTTGGCGCGGACGGCGTTGTCTCTCTTCCCGCGGCACCGGATTACTATGAGTTAGCCGACGGAGAGACCTATGAGGAGGGGGATGTGTGCTATTTCACATCCGAAACCCTGAATGATGCGGGAAGTGCGGCTTATTACATTATGGAGAGGGGCGCAAAAAATCCCTCAACAATGGACGAGGAGCTGGTGAGCAATCACTGGATAGTTGAATATAATCCGAAAAATGCTGTTGTATACGCTGTGTTTTACAGCGAGGAACCCTTCAATCTGGCAGATCCGAATGAGGATGAAGGATATATCAGAAATTTCGGAGTTTATGACCTTTCCCTGAGGGAAAAGGCCTCTGACAGAGTTGCCTTCGGAGCCAAGGTCGGATATTACGGAGGCTGCAGTACCTCCGGCGGAAGCGAGGTATCCACATTAACTCCCTACATTACGATAATAAATGCTGAGAAGCTTACCTGCGATATAGTATGTACGCTGCCTGCTTCGGTGGGTGACTATCCTGTATTCAAAATTGATATTTCCGATACCAACGGACACACATACTCGAAATTCTACGCACACTGGCTGTGCAGTGACGAGTACAGGGCGAGGATAAATGCGGAGGCCGTGAAGGCGGGCAATGTTGAGGTGGATTACTCTGCGGATTCCATGCAGAAATCGGGACGTACATTCTCGCTTAATCTCGTTCTGGATGACCTTACGGAGGATTCAACCAGGTTTGTGAATTTGTACGGCTCGGGAAGCAGCCACACCGAGAAGCTTGATGCCGGAACACCTCTTCAGGTAACCGTCACCGCTATGTGTCCGGGCAATTATAAGATCACAAAGGATACCAGCGTAAGTGCGATAACAAACAGTCTGTTTGCGGACAGAAACTGTGCTCATCCGGGGTCTTCCGAGACCGATCCGAAGCTTAATACGGAATTCGGATCGGAGGCGTTCCCCGCAGCTATCTGTTACGCAAGGCATCTCCAGAATCTCGACAGCTCTTCGGGAGTTGTATCTTCGGTGAAATATGCCGGCATGGGAAGTGACATTGACATGCTTGATAATACCGGAGCGTCGGGAATATATGATTTTTCAGAGACTTACGACGGGGAATATTTCAACGGCTGCGACAATGACAGGGCGAATTTCAAGCCTATATCAAATGAGAATCTCGTTTCCTTTGACGGAGCGTTCGGGGAGAACGCGTACAGGATATCGGGACTTTACGAGAATACCGATTCCGATGCGGGCCTTTTTGCGGAGCTCACAGGCGGTCAGAGCATAAAAAACGTGGTGCTGACCGGAGCGAAGATACGGTCCGGTGCGGGAGCGGCAGGCGCCCTGGCGGGAAAGATATCGGGTGACGTTGAGATAACGGGATGTATTTCATACCTTACCGCATCGGATATTGAGAATAAGGATAACCATTACGTCTGGATCGACGGCAAAACTGCCGGCGGTCTTATCGGCGAGGTCAAAAACGGAAGCATTGTCATAAAGGACAGTGCCGCTGCAGCAGTTGCGGGTGGTTCGGTATTCGACAGGGATGCTCAGATCATGACGGAGTACACGGCAGATTATGCCGGCGGTCTCATCGGAAGGATCTCCGGAGGCAGCGTCGATGCCGAATCCTGCTATGCCGACTGTTATCTTGCGGGAAATGTCACCGGCGGATTTGCAGGGGCATGCGACGGAGAGCTCTCACTTGAATCCTGCTACACTGCGGGCTTTGAGTCATACGGAACAAAGGGTGCGGGAATCACCTGCGGAGAGGCGGATCTTTCGAATTCCTACACCATTATGAGCAAGCTTTATAAGTCGGATCCGACCCTTACCTATTATGCACTGACATCTTCCGGAGAAGTTTCGGGCAATGTGTTCTTTGCGGCAGGAAGCAGCAATGTTCCGGCCGGTTTCGAACCGGCCCTTCCGGAAAACGATCCGGCGAATCCGGCGGTATCAATAGGGACCAGGGATATTGAGTATCTGGCAGAGAAGCTGGGAGATAAATTCAAGACAGACACAACCGACTCATCGGCATATAACCTCATGGGTCAGTCTCTTACGACCTATACCTATCCGGAGCTTAAGAGTGTGGTTCACTACAATGACTGGGAAGCTTCATTCCAGACAGGCGCGCTTGTATATTATGAAAAGTACAGCGACGGAACATACGGATTTTTCGGCGGCAATGTGGATTCCACGCTCAAGAACGATCCTGGAGTAGAAGCAGTGGGCGACGGCTATGCTCTGGTATATCTGAAGATGGGCGACAATCTTCCGCAGAGTGCGGATGTCATATTGAAGAACGGCGCCTATGAGGCCGCAAAGGAGACTGTTCAGATCAACGGAAACATCAATTCATTTGATGTGACAGGCGCTGACGGAACCGAATATTCTCTTTTCCCGCTTTCCGCAAAGCTCTGCAATGTGGATTATGCTTCGAAGGGATATTATCTTAAAGCGGAGGTGAAGGATAATACTTCGGCTAATTCATCGTATTATGCATTCAACCCTCATTTTGCCAAAACGGTGGTCAACCTCACTACGGCTTCTTCTGCTCTTCCGGAGCTAAACAGGGACAGCAAGATATCTGTCCGCACGGCCCGTCATCTGTACATGCTGAGTCTTTACCATGACGACTATGCCGGAAAGGTATCTGTGTGCACATTCTCCCAGGAGAGAAATATCGATTATGCCGTTTATGACTGGAGCGTTTATTCAACAAGAGGTGAGGCACATCCGACTTCTCAGGAGCCTATAGCCTGCCGGAATACGCCGTTTTATTCAACATATGACGGTCAGCACAACTGGATCAAGAATGTCAGCTTTGTTACAGATGACGCTTCTTATGTCGGATTTATCGGCCGCAACAGCGGAACCGTGAAAAATGTTGTCCTGAGGGCAAGCTATACCGAGGGCAGCGAGAATAATTTCTATGTAAAGAGAATCGATGCCGTTCAGAACAATCAGACCGTATATATAGGTATTCTGGTCGGAAAAAATGAAAGCGGCGGACGCATCGACAACTGTGCGGCGGCGGGATATTATGTCTCGGGTGCAGACGGCACGGTATTTGCATATCAGAACTCAAATGTATATCTGGGAGGAATCGCAGGACTTAACGCAGGTTATATCGGCAACTGCTCGGCAGATATGCCGTCACTGAGACTTTCATCCACATTTGCAAATGTGTATATGGGAGGTCTTGTAGGCTCCAATCTGGATTCTGTTTATAACAGCTATGCACTGGGCCACCTTGATGTCGTGTATTCAAGGGGCGGAAATGTTTCCGTGGGAGGCTTTGCCGGAAGAAATACCGGAATGATCCGCCAGAGCTACTGTGCGACGGCTATTACCGCGGCCGGTGAATCTACAAGTGCCTACGGATTTGCACCCAACGGAGGCCAGGCATTGGGATGCAGTTATCTGAATAAGGGAACATACAGCTATACCGGCAAAATGTACTCCTACAATTTCAGTGACAATCAGGCCGGAAGCTCGGTGACCTACAGAAATCTTGCCGATGACGCAAAGAACGGAAAATGCGTCTACAGCTACGATTTCAACAATACTCAGTCAGGCTCGGGCCGGTATCCGTTCAGGGGCGTTGTCAAGGACCGCGAAGGAAAGCTTGTTCATTACGGCGACTGGCTGGATGACGAGAAGATGGGAACAGTGGGTATATTCTACTGGGAGCATGAGGAATACGGAGAGAACGACGGATATCATTTTACATATCTGGGATCTCTCGAGGGAAATAACGTCGGAGGAACTACTCTTTGCACATCCCACGATGACGGAGGAGTGATAACGGAGTACGGTTACGGTTATTTCGAGATGAATAAGGGCTCGGTTACGAGTCTTGATCTGGACGGATGCGAGATAAACGGAAAGTCAGTCTGGAAAAATACGGATCCAATCTATAATTTTGAGGCTTCCAGGGCTCTGGAGGAACAGATGCACCTGAGCAATGCGGACGTTACCGATACCTCATATTATTTCTATGCATTTACCACAAGGACTGCCGACGAGGCGGGAGCATATGATTACCTGTGCATGAATAAGAGCGGGACCGATCTTTCCGAGGATATGGCGAACTGCAAATGGACTCTGAATTATGATCTCTCGGCGTCAGGCCTTGGAAGCAGGACCTTTGAATACACGCTTTGTCCGTTCTTCGCAAATTCCATGAAGACCGAGGACGGCACGGCGGTTGAGTCGGCGGGCGGCACCGTGACGGATTTCGGAATGGATCCGGGTTATACGGACGCCGACGGGCAGAACAGCGGTAATCCCTATGAGGTAAGAAATATTAAACAGCTTCAGTTTATCAACTGGAAGACTGCGTCTACGGCAAGCACCGCCTACAGCAGCTATGTTCATACATATAAGGATGTGTATTCGGAGTATACCGGTTATGACAGGCAGTCTGCTCATGATTTCCCGTATGAGTGTGCCGGCAACAACACTGCGGCCGGAACACAGAAGCATTTCAGCCAGACTCATGACATTGACGCGGGGGAACTTCCGGAGTTTTATCCGCTGGGAAAGGACGGAAGATCCTTCAAGGGAAGCTACAACGGAAATTCTTATCAGATCAGAAACTTAAGAATATCGGTTTCCTCCATGTGTTATGTAGGCCTATTCGGTGAGGTCGGAGGCGGAACCTCTCTTAAGAACATCATTCTGACTGCGGAAAAAGGCAAGGGAATCATCGAGAGCACATATAACGCAAGTAAATTCAGCGAGCCTGTTGTCGGAGCACTTATAGGTATGGAATGGGTCGGCGGCGGCCAGTCTGCGCAGATCACCGTAAAGAACTGCTCCGCATCGGGATATATCGTTCGCTATGCCGGACAGATCAGCTACTCGGGATTCTACAGATATATAAGTGTGGGCGGACTTATAGGCTCTGTTTTCAGCGGAAATGTCGAGAACTGCACGGCGGCAAATACCGTTACGGTTCAGGCCGCAACACAGCAGACACTTAATTACAGGCAGCAGCTTGGCGGACTTATCGGAACCTCCGGTAAGAGTCAGAGCGGAAACGGCGCAAGCAGTATAACCAATTGTTATTCGGGAGGAGAGGTCATTCCGGATACTTCCTATACCGGAGCCGCCTATATCTGTGGCGGCCTTGTCGGAAATGCGGCGGGAAATGTAAGCGGAAGCGGTCTTACCGGAATGGCTAAGTCGACTATCAGTAACTCATATTCATACTGTGAGGTGCCGGCAAGCAGCTTTAACGGAACATCTGATACCTATTATCTGGCAGGCTACGACTCAAACGAGAGCAATACATATTATCTGAAGAGAAGATCCGATGATACGGATGCGCGGGCACTCACCTACACAAAGATGTCCGATGGTACTTTGATGGGATATCTCGGAGGTATCGGCGGAAACGGAAGTGTGGACGCCGAGGGGTTGGGATATCATCAGGTAACTACCGTCGAGGGCGGATCCGGAGCACAGATCGACGGAAAATACAGCTTCCCGGTAAGCGATGCACTGGAAGGAAAGAACTATCCTTTCCCGGCTGTTATTACCCAGAAGGATCTTATTTTCAGTACGAAATCCGGCGCAAAGTATGTGTATGTTCACTACGGAGATTGGAATATTAACGGAGCATACTGGCTTAACGGAAGGGCAAAGATGGATATCTTTGCCGATATGAATGAGGAAACAACATATGCCGAGAAGGTATTCTATCTGAACCCCAACGGAGCGGATGTCGGGACACTCACACCGGACAGCTTCAGCTCGGAGGACGAGAGTATTGCAAAGGTCATCGGAGTGGGCGAAAAATTTGTCGATGATGACGGAAATGAGATATATCCCGTTACCGTAAGAGCGGGAAATACCGGAACGGTCGAGATAGGACTCAGAGGATTCTTTGATGCCAGATTTACTCTGGAGGTCACCGCGGACATCTATCTGACATATGAGTCTGTCCCGGCACCTCTTCTTCTGAAGGAGGGAGAGACCGGAAAGCTTACGCTTCACGCGTCAGATTCACTTGATGAGGACGGAAATCCCGCCGCGGATGCAAAGAAATATGATACGGACTCATCCGCAGTGTGGACTATTACATCCGATATGAGTTCCCTTGTAACCCTTGATCAGAAGGATAAGAAGTCGGGAAAGAATATCTGGAATGTGACCCGGGAGGACATGGGTCAGATCACTTTAAATGTATGCTTTACATATAATTATCATACGGATGAAAACGATCAGGCTGTATTTAAGGTTTATCAGTACATAGAAATCCTTCAGCCGGATATGGTGGGACTTTCGGACGGCTCGAGATTTAACGCTGCATATCTGGGTTCTGCCGCAACAGAAGGAAAGAATATTTCCTACAGTATAAACAAGCCGGAGGCGGAGGATTCGGATTACTTTATCTATCTTGATTCCGAAGATGAAAATCTTGCAAATCTTCAGATAGTATCCGTATCTGTGGACGGAATGCCCGCAGTAAGGAGCGGAAACGCATTTGAGACCGCATCGGGTTATCACCTGGAGCTTGCTGAGGATGTGGAGTCGGACAGCAATTATCAGTACCTTAAAGGGCAGATTTATTTTAAGACGGACGATGCCGGTGTCACGGCACTTAAAAAGATCCCGCTCAGCGTCGTTGTATCCGACGGTGAGAGAAATTATTCCCTTGCAATAAACCTGGATTCGGTGGAGATAAGATATTCTTTCGTATCTGTTTACAGTGACGGCAGCGGACATACCTGCAGTCAGAAGGTCGGAGCGGGGCAGAGCGCTCTTCTAAGTCAGGAAGAGGTATTGGCAAGATGTCCGGAATTTGAAATAGCTCCGGGATATTCAATAGCGGGCTGGAAGAATGAAAAGGACGGAAGCATCTATGAGCCGGGAAGCAGCTTTGATTTTGAGGAGAATACCGAGTTTACCGCGGTATTCGAAAAAACTCCGGTAATTCTTGATGCAAACGGAGGTAAATTCGGAACCGAGGACAGATTAAAGATAACAGAAGCTGATTTTGACGACACAGAAAACTGTGTATTTAATCTCTCGCCATATTCGTATGAGGGACAGGCGCATCAGGCGGTAAGGACCGGATATGCGCTCACCGGCTGGTACAAAGATGCATCCTGCGCCGGAACGCCGGATTACCTGCCAAATGAAAATGTCCGCGCTTCTGATCTTGCACCTTCGTACAGGCTTTATGCCGGATGGAAAGCAGCGGAGTATACCGTGAGACTTCAGGTCAGGGACAAGAACCTGACTTCCGGATCCTATGACCAGACTGCTGCGGCGGCTTACGAAAGCGGCACTTTGGGATTGTCCGGATATACAGTTCCGAAGACAAACGGATATTCACTTGCAGGCTGGGCCGATGAGAACGGCAATACGGTTATAGCGGTTGACAGCTTCGGAGACCTTGCACTTGTTCCCGATGTTCCCGGATTCACCGATTCGGAAGGAAGATGGATATGCACGACCGATCAGGTCGTTCTTACGGCAGCTTGGGAAGTAAACGGAACCCTTACACTGGTGAACGGTAACGATCAGGTCTATTCTGTCTCTGCCGGGAAATATGAGGAGAGTCTTCCGGCTTCCTATTCTCAGGCGGCGGCAGGCCTCAGCTTTGCAGAGGGCTGGATACTCGACGGATGGTATACAAAACAGGATGCTTCGGGAGTGAAGGTGCTTGATGCCGACGGAAGGGTATTCCAAAATGTTGAGGGCTATACCTCCGGCGGAGGTTTTGATGTGAACGGCAGCAGGACCCTGTATGCATGCTGGATCACGGGAGCATCCGAAGTATTCATGCTCACCGACAGAATAATACCGGGCGCAGATTACCTTATCGCAGACAGCAATGCGGGAAGTGCCGTTATCTTCGGAGAAAACAACGGAAATATCCCGGTTTCCGTGACAGCGGCTCCGCAGGCTTCATATGCCGCATCCTCGGGAATCGCATCGGCAGATGTGACTGCTGAGATCGACAGCGTACAATACGCATCAAATGTGTGGCACTCAGACAGAAGAGGTGCGCTGAAGAATAACGCAACAGGCGATTATCTGACATATTCTTCCCGGACAGGTCTCCTGTACACCTCCGACTATGCATCGGCGGCAAAGAGTAATGAGTACTCTGCGTCGGGCCGCAGCATTTCGGGATTCGGCCCGGAAGGGGAGAAAATGTATGTGAGATACCGTGCACCCGAGGGCTTTACGGCTCTAACAGATGCGGGTGAAGGAAATAATGTATTCATTTACAGAAGAACGACCTTATTTGCGGGATATTCCTTCGGAACGGGATACACTGTCACATACAGAAATGATGACGGTTCCCTGATATCGGTAAAAACTGTTGATGCGGCCGGAACTTCAGTGACTGTCACTCTCGACGCTCCGCCGACAAGGGCGGATGAGGTGATCGATGGAAAGACCTGTAAGTACATTTTCGAAGGCTGGGAGCAAAATGGAACTCTGTATGCGCAGGGTGCGACCTGTAGCCTTACGGGAAATACGGTATTTACCGCAAAATGGGGCAAATATGTTGAGACGACTGTATACAAGAGAACTTCTTCGTTTGTGAATGGCGGAGAGTATGTGATCGCTGCTTCCGACGGATATGCTATCGAGCTTGAAAACGGAACCTACAGGAACGGAAGGATAAATATCGCCTCATCTGTGAATCAGCAGGATTCCGGAATTTACTATTACAACGGCACTGCGTTGTCGGTTATGGATTCCGCATATATTTCGGAGGACTCTGCCGCGGATGTTCTGAAATGGCAGGCCGCGGACAGCGGAACGACGGTTCCCATAAAGAGCGGAAGCTATTATCTGACATATTCAAACAACAAAGGCTTTTCGGGTACTAAACGGTCATCATCGGTTACCTATCAGTCAAATAAGATGACCTGCGGAAAGGGAACAGTCAGATCGGCAAACGGTGACAGTGTGATATATATCTATGAAAAGACTGTGGTATATGTGAAGGAAGAGCTTGCCGGAACCCTGGAATATTCGGTACAGTCCGGAAGCGGGCAGAATTCACAGATGGCGGAAAACACGGGTACTGATACCGACTATGACGGATTTTCACAGGCGGTGCCGGGAGAGGACTTCTACGATATTCCGGAGGCGGACCCGATAACTATGCCGTAAAAGGCTCAAAGATCATGTGATGATATATTTATATATCATATTAAAAAAAATCTATGTGGAAGGGAGGAGAACGCATGAGAAGCATAAAAAATAAAATAACAAATTCCGGCGGAGTCTCCTTCCTTTTCGCACTTTTGTTTATCCTGACTGCGGCAATGGTCTCGGCGGTCCTTATTGCCTCATCGCTCTCGGCGGTGAAGCGCATCCGTAATGACAGGGATATTACAAGGGATAACCTGACTCTTACATCCGCAGCTCAGCTTGTACGGGATGAGATGCTTGAAACCACAGTCACCGAGACAGTGATAACCGAGATCGATCAGACCGGTAAAACTCTGGTCAATACGACTATCGATGCATCCGGAACCTTCGGAGGAGAACTGAAGACGGCTGTGGAGAATATCCTTTTCAGAGAGGTTCAGGACCCGGACGGAGAAATTCAGTACTTCAGCGGCGAGGATGCCGTGACTCTTAAGGTAAACGGACTTGATATGTCCGATGTACACATCTCGTATACAATGCAGGGTTCGGGCACAGATAAATATAAAGTGATCTTTACATTTACCGCGGAGAGCTCGGACCAGACCGTCATGCTCTCCATGACCAGAAATGTAGTGGCAGGCGGTGAGCATTCCTCCTGGAAAGAGGGGACAAAGACCTACGTTAAGGATGTGTATAAGAGCAACTGGTCTCTGCCGGAGATATTCGTTCCGGGGAAAGGAGACAACGGGCAATGAAGCGAATTTTCGAAAAGCTTAAAAACAAACGGGGGGAGACCCTGATCGAGGTGCTGGCCTCCGTTCTGGTGATAAGCCTCACTATGACTTTTCTGATGGTGAGCATAGTTACAGCATCAAAAGCAAACAAAAAGGCAAAGGAGCTGGATGCCGCTTTTAACACGGAAAATCCCGAGAAGGCAGATAGCGCGAGTGTGTCGGTGGTACATAATCTAACAGGCGTTAGTACCGATGAGATTGAGGTCGACGGATATAATACCTCGGACGAAAACAAATACAGCTATTACTTCAAAAAGCCGTAATTGATCGGAAAATAGTAAGGGCTGCCATGTTATACAGAATGCCGGCATACAAAGATGTCGGTTTGGAGAGGAAAATGATGAGAAGAGGAGCATTCTCTTTCAGAAATATCGGAAAAAAACTGAATAATAAAGCGGGAATGTCTCTGATGGAAACCCTATGCGCGCTTATCATCGTTGTCCTTGCGGCTTTAGGGATGATGATGGGAATTTCGACTGCCGTCAGATCCTACGAAAAAACAATAAGGCAGTCGGAGGCACAGGTGCTTTTTTCCACGCTTCAATCGGTGATAGGCAATGAGCTTGCATACAGCACCGACATCACCGTTGATAGTCTTAATGCCGGCAATGAGGGCAATGTCGTGAGCTTTTCCGCAGGAAATTTCGACATTGAATGTACCATAAAATCGGACGATTCCGGAGAGAACGGATTCGGAAAGCTGTATTTTATTAACGAACAGACACAGGAAAAAGTTGAATTATTGGGTTCAAAGGCATATACTCATGGGTTGATGGCAAAGGCCGACGTCAGATATCATGCAGGAAGCCCCGCATCCGACGGCGGCAATGAGTATTATTTTACGGTAGACCTCTCTATAGGTTATAAGGGAGAGGAATATTACCGGGATACATTTCAGGTGTTTAATGTAAACAGGACAGTTCCTTCGGAGGTGTGAGTATGAGAGATCATTCGGAACATATTCAGGTAAGTCGGGAAAAAGCACTGGAAATTATTATTGAGAACTGCAGATTCAATCCCGGGTTTGAGGAGATTCCGGCATCTTTAGCGGAAGGAAGGATCCTTGCGGAGGATGTTTTTTCGATGTGGGACTGCCCGAATACACTTTCCTGCAGGCTTGATTCCGTGGCGGTCCGTTGGTCGGATTTTGAGAACGGAATGCCGGATACATCCGGATGGGTGCGCGGACGCCAGTGGCAGTTCGCAAATACCGGAGTTGCAATGCCGGAGGGATTTGACACAGCGATAGTGATAGAGCATGTTATTTTGTCCGAAAATGACACAAATATCGCATTTGACGCGCTTCCGTCGGGGAAGTATGCGGGAACCGTTCCGGCCGGGAGCCGGATGAAGAGGGGAGAGCTGCTCCTTAAAAAGGGAACAATGATCACTCCGCTTCTTGTTTCATATATTATGAGCGGAAATGTCACATCGGTAAAGGTACTGAAAAAGCCGGTTGTGGCTTTTATTCCGACGGGCAATGAGCTTGTAAGTCTTACCGGAGAAGTTCCTCCGGGAAAAAATATTGAGAGCAACTCGGCAGTGATCGCCGGAAAGGTCAGAAAATGGGGCGGAGAACCCCTGATTCATGAAATAGTTCCGGATTATAGGAAGGCTATCTGCGATGCGCTGCTTGACATGTCGGACAAAGCCGATATCATCGTGCTGAACGCCGGATCTTCAAAGGGAAGTGACGACTGGGGCATAGAGATGCTTGACGAGGTCGGAAAAGTTTTATATCATCAGACTAATCACGGTCCGGGACATCACAGTTCCTTCGGCATGATAGGTAATACTCCTGTCGTGGGAATATCGGGACCTCCGGGGGGCGCGGCTTTTTCTGCAGATTTCTATTTGTATCCTGCCGTAGCGGCTTATCTCGGAAGAAATCCCTACCCTGTCAGGCTTACCGTGAGACTCGGCGAAGAGCTGCAGGTTTTTGATAAGTTCAAGAAGTCGGAAAAAACGAAAAAAGCTCCGGCAGGAGAGGAACGCCCGATTGAGACGGGGGAGTTTTATTCCGTAAAACAGCTCAAATTAAGACAGGCAGATGACGGAATGATAGAAGCATTTCCGGTGGGGGGAATCAATCCGACCCCTGTGGAAGCGGAAAATGCCGATGCTTATTATCTGATGCCCGGATGGGAGGGCAAGATGCCGCCGAAGATCGGGGATTTGATAGAGGTTGAGTTAAGACCCGATTATAAAAGAGGTTGATAATAGTTTGGTTTATGAGGGGAAATAAACGGGAATAAGATATACCGGGAAAGGAAAAAATCCGATTATTCAGAGAATAATCGGATTAATTGCGAAGAAATGAAAAAAAGATTTATTGTATTGATAGTTATGGGTGTCCTCATCTTGATTCTTGGGGCGGCGGCAATCTTTGTATATGCTAAGATGTCGCTTATCAACAAGGCGGATATAAATGAAGATGAGATTCAGACTTCCGAGATATTTGATTATGATGCGAACAAAAACACAGAGCCTCTGGTTGTAGGATCCGAGGAGGTGAATGATAAGGCTGACGATTTTGTATCGCCTTACAGCGGATTTGAGATAGTCGCACTGGTAGGGCTGGATACAAGAGATGCCTCGGCGCTGGCAAACAGCGATACCATGATATTTGCGTGTGTAAATCACGACGAAAAGACGATAAAGCTCTTTTCGCTCTACCGTGATACTCTTGTAAATATAGGAGGCGGAGCCTACAGAAAAGCAAATGCAGCTTACTGTTCGGGAGGTCCCGAGAAATTCCTAAGTATGGCAAATCTGAACCTGGATCTCAATGTTACCAAGTTCGTGACAACAAACTTCAATGCCCTTGCCCAGACGATCGATATTCTCGGAGGACTTGATATCGATATGACAAGGGAAGAGGTCATTCACATGAACAATTATAATGTGGAGACCTCGAAAGTCTGCGGAGTCGAATATCAGGCGGTTGAGCTTCCCGATGCCTCGGAATTTGACGGAGTAATGACAAGAACCTTCCATCTTACCGGAACACAGGCGGTTTCATATGCCAGAATAAGATATACGGAGGGCTGGGATTACAAGAGAACGGAGAGGCAGAGGCTTGTTCTTGCAAAGATAAAAGACAAGCTCAAGGGAGCGGATCTGGGAACCCTGGTGAATATTATCAATACGGTATTCCCTCAGGTAACGACAAATCTCGACAGTTCCGAGATCCTTACCATGGCAAGATCAGTACTTTCATATGATATCGTGGATCAGACGGGATTCCCGTTTGATAAAAAGGGACTTATGGTCGAGGGAATGGATGCGGTAGTTCCGACAACGCTTCTTTCAAATGTGGTTAAGCTTCACGAGTTCATCTATCCGGGCATTGAGTACAACCCGTCGTCAACTGTTCAGGAGTACAGCCGTGTTATTGCCGAAAAGGCAGCGGCATCCCCGACAACACCGACGCCTTCTCCAACGCCGACCCCGACTCCGACTCCGACACCGTCGGTAACTGTCACGCCGGAGCCGACCCCGACACCGACGGGTGGGCCTACAGCGGTTCCCACACCTGTTCCGACGGCGAAACCGACACCTGCTCCAACTCCGGATCCGACCCCGGAACCAACGCCGGAGCCAACCCCGGAACCAACGCCGGAGCCGACGCCGGAGCCCGATCCGGAAGTGCCGGTAATAGAATAAAGCTAAAAAAGTGACAGGCTGAGGACCTAAAGGTGCCAGGCGAAAGCACTGTTTGTGTCAGGCACAAAATAAAACCTGCATCGGACGATTATCCGGTGCAGGTTTTTTTCGGATATTATTTTTGAGAAAGAATACCCTTTATTCTCAAAAGCAGACCTTCGCAGTCAAGCCCGAGCCGTTTCAGAATATCTGTTCTCTTGCCGTGCAGTACCCAGCTGTCAGGTATCCCGGCGGAGTATATCGGAAGATGAATATTTTTCTGTGCCGCCTTATGGCGAAGATAACTTCCCAGTCCCCCTATCTCGGGAGTCTCCTCATACACAATTATCGGAACACCCGAAAGAAGCAGCTCATCGAACATGGATTCATCCACCGGCTTCAAAAATCTGGCATTTATTACTCCGGCATCTATTCCTTCTTCTGCAAGCAGCTGTGCGGCTTTTTCCGCTTCCGAAACTATGTCCCCGTAAGTGATTATGTTAATATCGGTTCCCTTTGAGATACATTCCCATGACCCTGTTTTGACAGGCTCCAGAGAAAGCTTCTGTTTTGGTACAGGATTTTTCGAATATCTGAGTAAAAACGGCTTATCCTGGCTGAATGCGGTTGCCAGAAGTCTGGTGCTCTCGCAGGCGTCCTTTCCCTGGGCAATGATGATGCCCGGAATAGGAAGAAGGAATGAGACATCGTATATTCCCTGGTGAGAAATACCGTCCTCCCCGATAATTCCGCTTCTGTCCACTCCGACAACGACAGGAGAGTTCATTCTTGCTATGTCGTGGATTATCTGATCGTAGCCGCGCTGCAGGAAGGAGGAATATATTGTGGCAAAAGGCCTGTTTCCGGCCAGTGCCAGAGCATTTGCCATAATAAGGGCGTGTTCCTCGGCAATTCCCGCATCAATAAATCGGTCCGGGAATCTGCGGTGAAATTTTGCAAGGTGTGCACCGTTTTCCATTGCAGGCGTGATGGCAAATATTTTTTTGTTTTTCTCTGCCATTACAGTAAGTGCTTCGCTGACAGCAGCACCGGGAGTAGTCCCGGATCCCTTTCGAATCTCACCACTCTTGGAATCAAATGATCCCACCCCGTGCCAGATTCCGTCCGTATCCTCCTCGCAGAAGGAACATCCGTGGCCTTTTTGTGTTATCACATGCAGGAGAATGGGATGGTCCACCAGCTTTGCGGATCTTAAAATACTTTCAAGCTCCTCGATATTATGTCCGTTTATCGGGCCGTAGTAGGTGATGCCAAGCTCCTCGAAAAGGGCTCCGTCCTGCTGGATATAGAGCTTTTTCAGGTTTTCCTTTGTTCTGCCGATCCTGTCGATCATCTTTTCTCCGTGGGGAAGATGATTGAGGAAGGATTTCGTCTTTGTCTTTGCATTCAGATATCCGCTGTGGGCGCGTATTCTCTCAAGGGAGTTGTGAAGAGCCCCCACATTAGGGGAAATACTCATGCTGTTGTCATTGAGAATGATGATCAGAGGCCTGTTATAATCACCTATCTGATTGAGTGCTTCGTAGGAAATTCCGTTTCCCATGCATCCGTCTCCGATGACTGCAATTACGGATTCGGTTCCTCCTGCGGCATCCCTTGCTTTGGCAAAGCCCAGTGCCGCTGAGAGAGAGGTGCCGGCATGACCGCCCTCGTAGCAGTCGTGAATGCTTTCCGAGCGGCTTTGAAAGCCGGAAAGCCCGTCTGTACACCTGAGTGTGGAAAACATGTCGGCGCGTCCCGTGAGGATCTTGTGGGTGTAGCACTGATGTCCGACATCGAAGATCAGTTTATCTTCAGTTGTATCGAAAACCCGGTGAAGAGCCACTGTAAGCTCGACAATGCCGAGATTAGAGGACAGGTGTCCCCCGGTTTTTGATACCGATTCCACAATAAAATTACGGATATCCTCACAGAGTCCGTTAAGTTCACGCGGATTCATCTTTTTTAAAAAAGACGGATCCTTAATGTTTTTTATTTCCATATATGATTACCTTCATGGTTTTTCTTTTTCATCAGGTCAAGATAGAATTCCGCAAGAGCAAGGTCATCGGGCATGGTGATCTTGAGATTTATCCCGTCTGACGGAATGAGCCTGACCTTCATCCCCGCCTCCTCAAGGAGAATACAGTCATCCGTTGCGGGGAGAGTGCTGTCTCTTTTTGTGTGAAGCTCGATGAGCGCTTCACGGTAAAATCCCTGAGGAGTCTGTACGTTAAATGTTTTTGATCTTTCGGTGGTGCTCACAACGCAAAGATCATCGTCCGACAGCTTTACGGTATCTGTCGCACCTTTTGCCATAGTGACTCCATCGGCGGTTTTGAGCCCTTCGAGACATTTTTCGATCATTTCTTCGGTAATAAAAGGTCTTGCACCGTCCTGGATGAGCACGATCTCCCCGTTGGCAGCCTTGAGAGCGTTGAGCACGGATTCGCTGCGCTCCTGCCCGCCGGTAACGACCCGTGACGGCTTTGAAAAGCCCGGGGAGCAGGGATCCATTTCCCTGCGGCATTCATCTATCATTTCCTCGACGGCCTTCTCTTCACCGCTTTTTGCGGCAACAATGAGCTCATCGGTTTTACTGCTTTTAAGAAATGCCCGTATACTGTATGACAAAACGGGCTTTCCGTCAAGGAGCATCAGTGTTTTATTTTTTCCGGCCCCGAAACGGGTGCTGTTTCCGCCGGCTACTATTACAGCGCTGACCATTTGTTTCTCCTTAAATACTCAGGATGGTTTTGCAGGCTTTTGCCCACCTATCCTTCGAAATAATTTCCGCCGCATTTTTAGCGCTTTCTTCATTTTTGAAAATTCCGAAAACGGATGAACCGGAACCGCTAAGAAGAACTCCTGAAGCACCGTTTTCAAGAAGTATACTGCGGGCGTCCGAGATTTCTTTATTGTCGGCCGCAGCTTCAAATACATTGTAAAGACAGCTGCAAAGTTTTTGTATATCACCGGATATCAGAGCATCAGCGGCGTCGGATGTTGAAAAATTCTGCTTAAGATCATCACCCAGCTCATCTATCCTTCGGTACATAGCGGGAGTTGAACAGCAAACTGGAGGCTTTACTATAACAAGATCAAGAGAAAGCCCGGACTTTACGGGCGTTACAATCTCGCCTATTCCTCTTACGAGAGCGGTTCCGCCGCACACACAAAACGGAACATCGGCTCCAAGTCCGGCTCCGATATTCATAAGTTCATCCCGGGAAAGCCCGAGGCGGCACAGTTCATTTGCGGCACGAAGGTAAGCGGCGCAGTCCGTGCTGCCGCCGCCGAGGCCTGCCTGCTGAGGGATGTTTTTTTCAAGTGTCACCCTAAGTCCCGGCATTTTTGGAAACATTTGCCTGAGAACTCTGTCGGCGGCAGTGATAATGTTGTCGTCTGTCGGAATATCGGTATCCGAATCCAGAACAAAGCCCTTGCCGGCAGTCTCAACTGTCAGTGTGTCGCAAAGAGAGATACTCTGGAAAAGAGATTCCAGCAAATGATATCCGTCATGTCTGCGCCCGGTTATTGTAAGAGTGAGATTTATCTTTGCCGGCGCGGAAATCGTTATACTGCTCATTTTTTCACCTCTGCGGTAAGAATACAAAATACCGAGATTCCAAGACCTCGCCCGAAATCGGTCAGACCCTCCCCCGTAGTGGCCGTGATTCCGACGGAGGATTCGGGAATTCCGAGAAGCCTGCCTATGCTTTGCCTCATTTCGGGGATCACAGGTGTGATCTTCGGCCTGAGACATTCTATGGAAATGCTCACGTGCAGGATTTTTCCCCTGAGATATTTCAGAGATTCCTCCAGATATTTGCTGCTGTCGGTAATTCCTGATCTGCACATTTCATCTGCGGGGGCCCCCAGAATATTAACGCAGGTTATTCCGGAAACCGCATTTGTAATAGCATGGAGGACAACGTCCCCGTCACTGTTCGCACTAAGTCCGGGAATACCGTTTTCCTCCTGGTGGTTCCGGGAATTATTTATAATAACGCCTCCCAGAATGAGAGGCTTTTTAAGACCTTCCGCGCTTGTATCGAAGCGATGGCTGTCCTGCCCTATTGCTGAAATATTCATGATAATTATCTCCGGTAGCCAAGACTTTTTATATATTCCAAAGTCCGGCGTCTGATCTGCACATCTGCCTCAAGCACTTCCTCCACATCGGAATAATCACAGGGAGTATGCTTTTCGAGGATCTCGGAAATTCCGTTCGGGATATCCGTAAATTTTATCTTATTGCCGAGGAATGCATCGACCAGCACCTCGTTAGCTCCGTTTACTGCTACAGATGCGCTTTGCGGCATTTTTGCGGCATCCATGGCAATTTTGAGACATTTGAATTTCTCAAGATCGGGTCTGGAAAATTCCAGTGCCTTCATTCCGAAAATATCCAGGCGCTGAGGCATGGGAAGTCTTTCGGGATAGTCCAGCGCATAGGCGATGGGAAGCTCCATATCGGGCGGAGCGATGTTTGCGATTATGCTTCCGTCACAGAATTCCACCATCGAATGTACAATGCTCTGGCGGTGTATTGCTACCTGGATTTTCTCAGGCGGAACGTTAAAGAGCCATTTTGCCTCTATTACCTCAAAGCCTTTGTTCATCATTGTTGAGCTGTCGATGGTGATCTTCGGACCCATTTTCCAGGTGGGATGGGCAAGAGCCTGCTCGCAGGTTATGTCGTCTGTGATCGGGCGGTCGAAGAACGGACCTCCGGATGCGGTAAGGATCAGCTTTTCGATCTCCTCGTGCCTTCCTGATCTCAGGCATTGAAGTATCGCACTGTGCTCGCTGTCAACAGTGACCAGTGCGGCGTTGTATTTTTCCGCGGCGCTTGTAACGAGGCTTCCGCCCGTCACAAGAACTTCCTTGTTGGCAAGCGCAACGGTTTTTCCGTTTTTTATTATGTTATATGTCGGTTTAAGCCCTGCGATTCCGACAAGGGCGGATACGGCTGTGTCGAAATCGGTGAGCGAACTGATCTCGTCCATGCCCTGTTTTCCGCAGTAAACGTCAAGCCCCGGGAATTGTTCCCGAATAAGCATTGCATTTTCGTCGTCAGAAATATAAACATGCTCAGGGGAAAATTCCCTGATCTGATCGGTCAGAAGTGAAATATTGCGTCCGGCCACCAGTATGGATACGGAAAACTTTTCCGGGTGTTTGCGGACAACATTGAGAGTGCTGGTTCCTATTGAACCTGTGCTACCGAAAATGGCAAGCTTTTTCAATTGAATCACCTCACTTTATTTAACTCAACTTATTATACAACTTAAAAAACGTGTATTGCAATATGGCAAAAATTGCGGTATATTAGCTTTATTATTTTAGTTTCAGGAAGCAAAGGCGTTTCCCCAACGGGGGAAATGCCTTCTTTTTTTGGAAAATATCCCTGATGTTAATAGATTTTGGGGATAAAAAAGCAGATGCGGGTGACATCTGTTGATTTCGGAGGTCATAAGATATGTGTGGTTTCGTTGGAATGTTTGACATTATTGAGAATGCGGAGAGTTACAGAGATACTGTTATCGACATGAGCAGAAAGATCAGGCACAGAGGTCCCGACTGGTCGGGAGTATATACCGGAGAGGATGCGGTGATCAGCCATGAGAGGCTTTCTATCGTTGATCCGCTTTCGGGAAAACAGCCTTTATTCAGCAAGGACGGAAAACTGGTGCTTGCGGCAAACGGTGAGATTTACAATCACATGGAGATACGCGGGAAATATAAGGGAAAATATGAATTTCTCACTATGTCCGACTGCGAAGTGATACTTGCCCTTTATAGGGATATGGGAGTGGATTTTCTGGAGGAGCTTAACGGAATATTTGCGTTCTGCCTTTACGATGTCGAGAAGGATATGTATATTGTGGCGAGGGATCACATTGGCGTTATTCCCCTTTACCAGGGCTGGGATCAGGACGGTCATTACTTTGTTGCCAGCGAGCTCAAGGCTTTGGAGGGAACGTGCACTACCGTCACGGAGTTCATGCCGGGAACTGTGTATTGCTCGGCTACCGGTGAGACAAAGAAGTGGTATAAGAGAGACTGGGAGTCCTTTGAAAATATCAAGGATAATGGTGCGAGCGTAAGTGAAGTAAGAGAGGGGCTTGAGGCGGCCGTGAAGCGCCAGATGATGTCGGACGTTCCATACGGCGTGCTGCTTTCCGGCGGACTTGACAGCTCGGTTATCGCTGCGATAACCGCAAAATTTGCAAAGAACAGGATAGAATCCGGAGATTCCGAGGCTGCATGGTGGCCGCGTCTGCATTCGTTCGCGGTAGGGCTTAAGGATTCGCCGGATCTGGTGGCGGCGAGAAAGGCTGCGGAGTATATAGGAACCGTGCACCATGAAGTGCATTTTACGATTCAGGAGGCGCTGGATGCCATTGACGATGTGATCTATCACCTTGAGACCTACGATATTACCACTGTGAGGGCGGCTACGCCTATGTACCTGCTCGCAAGAGTAATAAAGAGTATGGGAATAAAGATGGTGCTTTCGGGCGAGGGCTCCGATGAGCTCTTCGGGGGATATCTGTATTTCCATAAAGCTCCCAATGAGAAGGAATTTCATGACGAGACGGTGAGAAAGCTTTCCAAGCTTCATCTCTATGACTGCCTGAGAGCCAATAAGGCGCTGGCTGCCTGGGGAGTTGAGGGAAGAGTTCCGTTCCTTGACAAGGAGTTTATCGACATCGCTATGAGGCTTAATCCGAAGGCGAAGATGAGCCGGAATGATGACGGAAGCGACAGGATAGAAAAGTGGATCGTGAGGGAGGCGTTTAAGGATTATCTGCCGGATGAGATAGTATGGCGCCAGAAGGAACAGTTCTCCGACGGCGTTGGCTACTCGTGGATTGATTCGCTGAAGGAGATGACGGATGCGGCAGTGAGCGATGCTCAGTTTGCACTGGCGGATAAGAGGTTTCCGATCAACACTCCGGCAACGAAGGAGGAGTATTACTACAGAACTGTTTTCAGCAGACATTTTCCGTCTGAAAGTGCGGCAAAATGCGTGCCGCATGAGGCTTCTGTGGCGTGTTCCACGGCAAAGGCGCTGGAGTGGGATGAAGCCTTCAAGAAGATGAATGAGCCCTCGGGACGCGCGGTTGCGGGCGTGCATGAGGCTGCGTACTGATAAAGCTGCCGGGTATCGGTAAAAAGGGGACAGGGTGGTGGGA
>JBMNQZ010000030.1:0-21983 GCA_050944395.1 Lachnospiraceae bacterium | reverse complement strand
AAATCAGTGATGCAAATGCGCTTCAAAAACGAAACAAAATGTCATACATATGTATTGCAAAATGAAAAACAAGGTGATATTATTACAAGGTATATAGATGTAGCCTAAGGGAGAAAGCTGTATTCAAATCAAAATAGCTCAGCAGCGTCTCTCAATACAATGAAGGAGGTAAGGGGAATCTATGAAGTTTAGAAGATGTAAAAAAGTGCTTTCAGTTGCCCTGGCTATTGCAATGAGCATGAGTATGGCTTCTGTACCGGTTTTGGCAGATACAGAAAAAACAAATCATAGCTATAGCAAAGACACGGTAAAGTACGAGTGGGAAACAAAAGAAGATGGTTCTTTTGACAAGGTTAAAGTCACTATTTCCTGTGTGGACGGCGACACTTCAGGTGATATCGTTATCGCATGGGATGAAGAGGCTGAAGATTACGTTGCAAAGATCGGTGATGAAGTTGTTCAGCCGGTAAGGTCAGATGAATCTTCTCCTGAAAATGTTAATCCTTTCTTGAATATTAATGAAAATGCCAAAAAGGTTGAGGCTGATTGTACAAATAAGGGATATGTTGCAACAACCGCAACGGTTACGCTTCCTTCCGATGAGTATAATATGTCCGGATTATGGATTGGTAAGTCTCCGATAACAGCAACCGGTACATTCGAACAGTCTATTGAGAAAAAAGGTCATAAACCGGCCGAGGCTGTTAAAGAAAAAGAGGTTGAGCCCACATGTGATAAAGAAGGATCATATGAATCTGTAGTAAAATGCGAGGTTTGTGGTGAAGTTCTTTCTCGTGAAGATGTAACAGTACCGGCAACTGGTCATGATTATAAATATGATGTAGAGTGGGATACCGAGACATTGGGACACTACACTCTTACCACTACTTGTGCAAACTGCGATTACAAGGATATCAAGAAAGATCTCGTAGGCGAGCTTGTAGAGCCGGTAAGCTGTAAAGATGCATACGCTTATTGGATAGCTGTGACACCGGATGAGAAAGAACACAGCAGCAAAGATGACGGCGTTCAGATTTTCCGCAAGGCAGCCGAAGAGCATAAAGAGGCGGAGAAGCCCGAGCAGGTAGTTGTAAAGGAAGCTACATGTTCAGAGACAGGTACATATAAAGAAGTTTATAAATGTACAAAATGCGGAGAAGTGGTAAGAACAGTTGAAGAGGAAGATTTCATTCTCGAAAAGGTTGATCATACTCCGGGCAAGGCTAAAATAGAAAACCAGCGCGTTGACGGAGAAGGAAGTCTTGATAAACCGTGCGCACCGGGAACAAAGATTGTAGCTGATGAAGTTACATACTGCACTGTTTGCGGTGAGGAAGTTGAAAAGAATGAGGTAGTTCTTGAGTTTAAACATACGGAAGAAGAAATTCCGGCAGTAGCTCCTGAGTGCGAAAAAGAAGGATATACAGCAGGCGTTAAGTGTTCTGTCTGTGATACGGTTATCACACCTCCGGAAAAGGTAGAAGCTCTCGAGCATGATTGGGTAATAGATCCGGATCCTGAAAAGAAATCTGAAGATCCAACATGTAATAAGGATACTGTTCAGTATTACATTTGTACTATTTGCGGTAAAACAGATGAAAAACATCATGATGCAGTTCATGATTACAGCCTGATTCTTGATATGAATTCACTTGTTGAGCCTGAGTGTGGTATTGATGAAGAGACCGGAGATAAATTCAATACACCGGGATCCATCGAGTATGAGTACAGATGTGATTACTGCAACGGCTACAAAGAAGGAAGCAAGAAAACATACGTTGGTGATACAGAATTATCAGACGCTAATCTCGAAAAGGCACTCGAGGCTGCAGAACTTGATTTAAGTGCGGCTGCAGCACATGATTACAAAGTAAAAGATATTGATTTCAGTTCTGCAAAGACAAACGGAAAAGCAACTGTTAAATATGAGTGCGTCAACTGCGGAGAGGCATTTGAAGAAACAGAAACTGTTGAATCAAGAATTTTCGAAGCTACATGTACAGAAGCTAAGTCGATTGTATATGTTGTTACGCTCAATGATGTAGAGTATTCATCAGCTCCGACCGAACTCAAGCCGGGTACACTCGGACACATCGAGATGGAAAAGGTAGTTGAAAATGATGTACCGGCTACATGTACCAAGAGCGGTTCATATGATGAAGTTGTTTACTGCGAGAGATGCGGTGAAGAGCTTTCAAGAGAGACAATAAGAGTTGAGGCAGAAGGCCATACACTTGAGCTGATTCCTGAAGTACCGGCTACAGCACTTAAGGACGGTTCTACAGCAGGCGCTAAATGCACAGTTTGTGATGAAGTTGTAATTGTTCCGGAGGTGATTCCGGCAACAGGATTTACATTCGTGGATGTTAATAAGGACAGCTACTACGCAGAGGCTGTTGATACTCTCAATGCAAAGGGTATCATGACAGGTCTTGATAAGACATACTTCGGCGTTGGCAATGAGCTCACAAGAGGCCATTTCGCACTCATGCTTTATCGTCAGGCAGGTTCACCTGAGGTAAACGGTTCAGCTTCATATCCGGATGTACCGAAGGACGGATCAGAGCAGGCAAAAGCTATCAAGTGGTGCCAGGATATGGGTTACATCACCGGATACAGCAACGGAACATTCGGACCTCACGATTCACTTACAAGAGAACAGCTTGTTACTATTCTCTATCGTATGGCAGGCGAAGTTGAGGCATCGGCAGATCTCTCCAGATTCGAAGACGGAGCTTCTGTAAGCGGATTTGCGAAGAAAGCTATGCAGTGGGCAGTTGCAAACGGAGTTATTTCAGGAAAGAATGGCAAGTACATCGATCCTCAGGGCAAGGCGCTCAGAGAGGAAGTTGCTACAATGCTTTACAGAATGGGAACAGTTGCCTGATAAAAATAGAATAATTAGCAAAAACAGGTAGATAAAATATCATTGTTGCCCTACCCTTCTCGTCAAAAAGCCCTGTGCGGACGAGAGGGGCACCTTCTGGCTCTGCACCTGTCCTCTTCTGGCCCTTTACCTGTCCCCTACTATACCTTCACCCGTCCCATTTTGTACACCGACGAGATAATTGAAAAGTGCAATAACGCGTCCCACGCCGATCATGGCTGCGATTGTTCCTATGCCGATTCCCAGGATTCCGTGGATAACAAACACACATATCAGTGCCGTAATGCAAACGCAGGAGATGTCAACGCAGTTTTTGACGAAGCCCACGGATTTATGCACCGTATCGGATATCGCAAGTACGATCCCGTCGCCCGGATTCGGGATGATACGCATATTGAGCGAAAGCGCCGCGCCAACTCCGGTCATTACGATAGCAATGACGAGAAATACGATTCTTATGGGAATTCCCGCCCATATCGTCCCTGCCAGGTCATCCCTGAAGTTCGGGATTATATAGGTGAAAAGATTCATGAACCGGGTAAATATTATGCTGACGGCGATCTGCAGCAGATCTGGAATGATCTGTCTGTACTTTTTAGATGCACAGTGAATGATCACCTCGATAAGAACAAATGCCGAATATTCTATCAATGTTGTGTCTCCGAAGCTCCATCCCGTGATATCTGATATCACATATGCCACGGACACGATAGGAGTTACTCCGAGAGCTGTCTGGGAATTAAGACATATTCCGAAGGCCAGTATGACCATTCCGAGAAAATATAGAGCCAGCCTCAGGACAAGCATTCTGTCTGGCTTTCTTATGCGAATATTATTATTCATATTGATGTTTCCGTTCTAAGAGTTTTTCATGAGTCTTAATTTAGAAGTGAATATATAGATTAATTCGTTACCTTTGAATTATAACAGTTTAAAGTGTAAAAGTAAACTGGACAAAAAAAGCGGATTCCTATGTTGTCATACTTCGGAATCCGCTTGTGTTTTATTAAAAATAAGGATTATTCTTCTTCCTCTTCAAATTCGTCTTTTGACACTCCGCATACAGGGCACACATAATCATCCCCGAGATCCTCAAATGCGATTCCGTCATTATCGTCAGGATCATAAACATAACCACAGATTCCACATACATAAGTTTTCATCGTAAAACTTCCTCCATAAATTGAAACTTAAACGGCACTTTTAACACGTGCCGATGATATAAATGATTATAGTTCAATGTATAGACATGTCAAGAAATTCATTGATATATTTTGTTGCCTCTTCCTCGGGCTTATTTGTCATATCTATCCAAATGATATCTTTTCTTTTTCTGAACCAGGTCATCTGTTCCTTTGCCAGATGACGGATCTCCATGAAAAGCTTATTGTAAAAGGCGTAAAAATCCGTAAATTCCCCTCTCAGATACATTAGGATGTAACGGTATTCCAGACCCAGTCTGTAAAGAAAATCATCCTCTGCGCCGTTTTTTCTCAGATTTTCCACTTCTTCGATCATTCCCTGGGAAAGGCGGATGTCGAGGCGATGTCTTATCCTTTCGTAAAGGACATCCCTGGGCCAGGTCACACCAAGGATAAGAGTGTCATATCTGGGAATATTAGGGCGTATCTGCGTGTCACCCGACAGAGCCTTTTCGGCTGCTCTTTCCAGGCGTTGCTTGTTTTTCAGGTCAATACGGTCAAGCGCCCCGGGATTGTGACAGCGGATGATCTCGATAAGCTCATCTATGTTCTTTGCATCCAGCCTTTTCCTGAGCTCAAGATCCGGCTTTTCATGTCTCATGTTGTAGCCGTCTGCCACTGAATTAATATATAGCCCTGTTCCGCCCACTAAAAAAGGATTTTTATTTTTCGAAATTATCCCGTCAATAGCCTCATATGCCTGCATCTGAAAGTCCACCAGAGAATAAAAATCATTGGGCATGACCACATCGAGAAGATGGTGGGGTACCCCCTTCATTTCTTCCGGTGTGACTTTGCCCGATCCCAGATCAAGCCCCTTGTAGACCTGACGAGAGTCGGCAGAGACGATCTCGCCGTTGAACTTTTTTGCAAGATCGATCCCGAGAGAGCTCTTGCCCGAGGCGTTTGTGCCGGTGATAATGATCAGTTTGTGCTTCATGAAATTGTCCCCCGATAATAAGACTCTAATGAAAATATTATCCAACACATACATGATTAGTCAAATGTTTTTAATTCTATGTTATAATGGCGTCGATAATTTACAAAAATTGTTGTGAAAAATTGCTGTGAAAGTTTGACGGAGAATCATCATCCATGGAA
Source organism: Lachnospiraceae bacterium (assembly GCA_050944395.1). Classification (GTDB taxonomy): domain Bacteria; phylum Bacillota; class Clostridia; order Lachnospirales; family Lachnospiraceae; genus Chordicoccus. Next base: position 16,793 of record JBMNQZ010000030.1, on the reverse strand, counting down.
ATGTTTTCAAGAACCGCCCTTCTTCTCGGGACGGATGCAATTAAAAAGCTGCAGAACAGCAGGGTTGCGGTTTTCGGGCTTGGAGGAGTCGGGGGATATGTCTGCGAGGCTCTCGTGCGGAGCGGAGTGGGCGCGTTTGATATTATCGATAATGATATTATCAGCGAATCTAATATTAACCGGCAGATCATTGCCACAACAAAGACCGTCGGGAAATATAAGACTGAAGTAATGGCAGAGCGAATGAAGGATATCAACCCGGAAGCCGACATCAGAGCCCGCAACTGTTTTTTCCTTCCGGAAACTGCTTCGGAATTTGATTTTTCAAAGTACGATTATGTAGTCGACGCAGTGGATACCGTGACCGCGAAGCTGGAGATAATAATGAGGGCAAAAGCAAACAACATCCCTGTGATAAGTTCCATGGGAGCCGGGAACAAGCTCGATCCCACAGCCTTTAAGGTGGCGGATATATATGATACAAAGGTGTGCCCATTGGCAAAAACCATGAGGCGCGAACTCAAAAAGAGAAATATTTCGGAGCTGAAGGTAGTCTACTCCGAGGAAATTCCCGTTAAGGCAGAAGCTTTGCCGGACGAAAAAGAAAGCTCTTTTAACAGAAGAAGTATTCCGGGAAGTACGGCTTTTGTGCCCTCGGTCGCAGGTCTTATTATTGCGGGGGAAGTAATAAAGGATCTGATATCCTGTGAAGGGGAATAAAAAACGATAACATAACAAAGAAAACAATATGCGGAATTCCGGGACGGAAACGGAAGAACCGGTGTTTTGAGACAGAAGGGGTTTATTTTGGACAACGATTTTGGCAAACCGTATGATAAACTGCAGAAAAAATATGAAGAACTGGTGGATTACCTGAAGACTTTAAAGTCGGTGGCAGTCGCATTTTCGGGAGGAGTGGATTCTTCTTTCCTTCTCTATGCTTCAATTCAGGCACTGGGGAGCGGCACCGCGGCAATTACCGCTATATCGAAAATATTTCCGGAAAGGGAGGAAAAGGAGGCGTCGGAGCTTTGCAGGCGATTCGGCGTAAGGCAGATCACGGTTCCTCATGATGAGATGAAGCTCGAAGCTTTTACCTCAAATCCTCCCGACCGGTGCTATATCTGTAAAAAAGACCTCTTTTCTCAATTTTTAAAGACAGCGGAAAGCGAGGGATTTTTGCGGGTCGCGGAGGGATCGAACCTGGATGATGAGGGGGACTACAGGCCGGGAATGAGAGCCGTTTCCGAACTGGGGATCCTGAGCCCTTTAAGAAGGATCGGTTTTACAAAGAAGGAAATAAGATGTCTTTGCAGGCATTTTGATATTCCCGTGTGGGACAAGCCTTCATACGCATGCCTTGCAAGCCGTTTCCCTTACGGTGAGGAGATCACATCCGAAAAACTAAGAATGGTGGAGATGGGAGAACAGCTTCTCATTGATCAGGGATTTCGGCAGATGAGGGTCAGGATACACGGGAATGTTGCAAGGATAGAGCTTGATCCGAAGGATTTCGAAAGATTTATGACTCCCGAGACCAGGAAAAAGGTCTGCAATGAGTTTAAAAAGATAGGATTTTCATATACGGCGCTGGATATTTCCGGCTACAGGACCGGGAGTATGAATGAGACGCTGGGAAGATAATTATTCCGTTATCGAATCCTAAATCGATAATATACAAAAAAAGGACCGCAGTCCATTCTTAAGAATGACTGCGGTTTTCAAGTATTCCTGATTCTTTTATAGAAGCGATAGCCTCTTTGAGCTTCTCGGGAGGAAGAACCAGCGCAAGGCGCACATAGCCTTCACCCAGGGGGCCGAAGCTGGATCCCGGAGTGCACACCACTCCCGCCATATCCATAAGATCCATGCAGAATTTCATGCTATTTGAGTAATGCCCGGGAATAGGAGCCCAGACAAACATGCTTCCGTTGTTATCCGGGACATTCCAACCGATCTGTCTCAGACCGCCGCAGAGAGTGTCTCTTCGCTCCTGGTACATAAGCCTCTGTTCCTCCACGGGGGAAAGGTCGCAGGTGAGAGCGGCAATGGCGGCTCTCTGTATCGGATAGAACATTCCGAAGTCGAACTGGCTTCTCAGCTTGCGGAAAGCGGCGATGATCTCGGGGTTTCCGATGCAGAAGCTGATCCTTGCACCGGTCACATTGAAGCTCTTTGACAGGCTGAAGAACTCGACGCCGACTTCGGAGGCTCCGTCAAATCTCAAAAAGCTTCCGCCTTCATAGCCGTCAAATATAATGTCGCTGTATGCATTGTCGTGAATAAGGATGATATCATATTTTTTTGCAAAATCTATGACTTCCCTGTACACCTTGTCATCGGCCACGCTGCCTGTCGGGTTGGATGGGAATGAGAAGATCATGTACTTTGCCTTTTTGGCGATCTCCTCCGGGATTTCCGATACCACCGGGCGAAAGTTGTTCTCTTTCGTCAGGGAGTAATATTCGGGACAGGCTCCCGCCATCATTGCCCCTGAGATAAATGCCGGATAGCACGGAGTGGGAAGCAGAATTGTGTCTCCCTCGTTGCACAGAGCCATTCCAATGTGTCCCAGTCCCTCCTGGCTGCCGGCGCAGCTGGCTATCATGTCCGGCGTGATCTTTACATTGAATCTTTTTTCATAATAATTGCATACCGCTTCGAGAAGCTCCGGGAGATCCCTGAGTGAATACTTCCAGTTGTTGTCGTCTCTTGCGGCCTCTATGAGTGCGTTCTTAATCTCGGAACGCGGAGTGAAGTCGGGAGTTCCGATGCTGAGATTGTATATTTTTCTTCCCTGCTTTTCCAGCAGGAGCTTTCTTTCGTTTAAAACTGCGAATATTTCATCTTCCAGTCTGTTTATTCTGTTGCTGAACTGCATATTGTTCCTCCGATGCTTCGAATGTGAATGATGATTTTTTTCGAACTTTATCATTCTAGCACCATTCGGGGACAAAATATATATTTTTTGATTTTTTATTCATTCTTTTGAATTTTATAGTTGTCAAATAGAAGGATTTGGGATAATATAGATTTTACTTGATGCATAAATATTAAATAATATGCATAAATGATGAATAAAAATACATTAACAGTGCTGGGCACGTTCAGGAAAGAGGGATTAAAAATGGAAAAAGTTGTATTAGCTTATTCGGGAGGTCTTGACACTACAGCCGTTATTCCGTGGCTTAAGGAGACATACGGCTATGAGGTTATCTGCTGCTGTATCGACTGCGGGCAGGGAGAGGAGCTTGACGGACTTCAGGAAAGAGCGAAGATCTCAGGCGCCTCAAAGCTTTATATCGAGGATGTAGTCGATGATCTGTGCGATAACTATATCATGCCCTGCGTTCAGGCAGGCGCCGTATATGAGCACAAGTACCTCATGGGAACCGCAATGGCAAGACCGGTCATTGCCGCAAAGCTGGTTGAGATTGCCAGAAAGGAAAATGCTGTGGCTATTTGTCATGGAGCCACCGGCAAAGGAAATGACCAGATCAGATTTGAGCTGGGAATAAAGGCTCTGGCACCGGACATTAAGGTTATTGCCCCGTGGCGTGATGACAGATGGCAGATGGATTCCCGCCAGGCAGAGATCGATTTCTGCAAGGCGCACGGAATAGATCTTCCTTTCGGAACCGATCAGTCCTACAGCCGTGACCGCAATATCTGGCATATCAGCCACGAAGGCCTTGAGCTGGAGGATCCTTCAAAGGCACCGAATTACGACCACATGCTGGTTCTCGGCGTGACTCCGGAGAAAGCCCCGGATGAGGGTGAGGATATTACCATCACATTTGAAAAGGGAATGCCGAAGACTTTGAACGGAAAGGAAATGAAGGTTTCGGATATCATTAAGGAGCTCAACAAGATCGGAGGAAAACACGGAGTAGGAATCGTGGATATTGTTGAAAACCGCGTTGTCGGAATGAAGAGCCGCGGAGTTTATGAGACACCGGGCGGAACGATTCTCATGGAAGCGCATCAGCAGCTGGAGGAGCTTGTTCTTGACCGTGATACAATTGCCCTGAAGCTCGAGCTTGGAAGCAAGCTTGCAAGCTATATTTATGAAGGAAAGTGGTTCACTCCGGTTCGCGAGGCGATAAGTGCGTTTGTTGAAAAAACTCAGGAAGTGGTTACGGGCGAGGTTCGCCTCAGAGTCTATAAAGGCAATATCATCAAGGCCGGAACGGATTCACCGTACTCACTTTACAGCGAGTCTCTGGCGTCCTTCACAACAGGTGATATGTACGATCATCACGATGCGGACGGCTTCATCACTTTGTGGGGACTTCCGCTTCAGGTGAGAGCCATGAAGATGAAGGAGCTCAAAAAAGAGAATAAGAAATAAAAATTAAAAGCGGTGCGGCCCTGAAGGGCGCGCCGCTTTTTTTTGAAAAAATGGTGCCTGGCACATGTAGTGTTTGTACCTGGCACAAAGTGTGCCTGTACCTGTCCCTTTTGAACATTTTTGATCAGCTGAGAAGCTCCCTCACCGCCGCTCCGTCGTAGACTACCCGGGTCATGTTCTCAGCCTCTATCCTGTAGAGGGCGTTGGCGGCGATATGCTCTGCGATCTGCTCTATGTCGCGGATTCCCGAGGTGCCCTTGTAGAACTCCATGATCACATCAAGGGCGTCTTCCGTAACCGCGAGCTCATCGCTTTTCAAGCCTATCCTGTTTAATACCCTGGGCATAGCGTAATCGGTGAAGATGACGCGTTTTTCCTCGTCGGAGTAGTCGGGAAGCTCAATGATGGCAAATCTCGACAGGAGAGGAGCGCTTATTGCGTTTCTGTCGTTGGCGGTTGCTATGGTGTAAATGCCCGCTGTGGGTATCTTGCATTCGATATAGTTGTCGGTAAATCCAAGATTATCAAGAAGAGTGAGCAGCACATCGGCGGGATTTCCGTTGCCTTTTCCCGAGGAAGCTTTGTCGAGCTCGTTTATGATAAAGAGCAGGTTTGAGCTCTCTGCATTCGAAAATGCTTCCATTATGAGTCCCGGTTTTGCATTTGAATATATCCTGGAGCTTCCCGTGAGCTGTTCGGGATCACTTATGGAACTCATCTCCAGGGTGACCCATGCCATCTTGAGGATCCTTGCCACCGCGTAGGCAATCTGGGATTTTCCCGTTCCGGCCGGACCTATAAGAAGGATTCCGTATGCCGGCAGTGTGTGCGTTCTGTTGATCTGTATTATCGTCTCAATGATCCTCTGCTTTACGCTGTTAAGGCCGTAAAGCTCCTCGTCAAGGATCCTTTTTGCCTCAACCGGATCTATCGGCTCAAAGTTCGTATTTTTCCATTGAATGTTGAGCATCATGGAAAGGGCTCTCTGAGCGTGGCGCCTCTCCTCCGGTGTGACTTCGGAGGATTTTGCGACCGCCAGATTTCTCCTTGCCCATATGCGGATATTTTCCGGAAGAGTCCCTCCGGCGCAGGTGATATAGTCGGTAATGCTCTGAATGCTGGTAATCTTCATATCATCGGCATCGTCCACAACGTCTATGTCGGCTTTCACCGGCGATGGAGCCTCGCTTTGAAGGAGTCGTGTGATCATAAACTGCAGAAAGCCGTTCTCTCCCGAAAGCTTCGTTCCGCGGACTGAGATTCCCGTTTCCTGGATCTTATAAACGGCATAGCCGGAAGGGGTGTCATAGCCGGAGAGTATTACCATGATATGATTGTCACCCAGCCATTTCACCAGATCCTCGAAGCGGGCATCCACCCGGAGAATATTGCAGGTCTCACCGTTTTTTGAGTCGCCTTCCGTAAATGCCGTTCCTGCGGTCGGGCTCTGGAAGATTCCGTGTGAGTGGTGTGCGAGAATGCCCGAACTGTTGTCCAATATCATTATCGGATGATCCTTATCGGCAAATTTATTGTCGGTGTAGAATAATTCATATGTTTTCTCGGCGTGTACCGCCTCTTTTTTTTCATTGTTAAAATCAAATACAGGCATAAATAATTTCCTCCTATAAGCCTATTGCGGTGCAGATGAGATAAACTGCAAAAGCCGCCAGCCACGCTATCACACACTGCCAGGCGGCTACTCCCGCAGCCCACTTTCCGCCAAGCTCTTTTTTTATGGTGGCTATCGTGGCCACACACGGCGTATATAAAAGAGAGAACACCAGCATGGACATTGCGGATGCGGTTCCGAGGAAAGAGGTGATCCCTTCGGAAAACAGTACTTCCATTGTGGATACGACGCTCTCCTTTGCCATAAATCCGCTGATAAACGAGGTTACGATCCTCCAGTCCCCGAGTCCCAGAGGCTTGAATACCGGGGCGATCACTCCGGCGGCCAGCGCCAGGATGCTCTTAGAGGAATCAGCGGTAAAGGTGAATGAGGGCGTGAAGCTCTGCAGGAACCATATCACGATGGATGCCGCAAAGATTACGGTGAAGGCCCTTGAAAGGAAGTCCTTTGCCTTGTCCCACATTAGAGCCAGGGTATTTTTCATTCCCGGAAGTCTGTAGTTCGGGAGCTCCATAACGAACGGAACCGCCTCACCTTTAAAAACCGTTCCCTTTGCCGCAAGTGTAAACAGTATTCCCAGGACAATGCTCAGAAGATAGAGCCCTATCATAATGAATCCGCCCTTTTTCGGGAAAAACGCATTTACAAGAAATGCATATACCGGCAGTTTTGCGGTACAGCTCATGAAAGGAATGAGAAGCACGGTCATTTTTCTGTCTCTGCTGGACGGGAGAGTCCTTGCGGACATCACTGCCGGGACGCTGCATCCGAAGCCGATGAGCATCGGAACGATACTTCGTCCGGAAAGTCCGATCTTCCTTAAAAACTTATCCATGAAAAATGCGACTCTTGCCGCATATCCGCTGTCCTCCATGAGGGAGAGGAAGAAAAACAGTATGACAACGATAGGAAGGAAGCTCAGAACGCTGCCCACACCCACGAATATGCCGTCGATCACCAGTCCGTGCAACACGTCATTGACATTTGCGGAGGCCATCCAGCTGTCAACGAGTGCCGTAATCATATCTATACCCTGCTCAAGAAGCCCCTGAAAGAAGGCTCCTATAACATTGAAGGTCAGGAAGAACATCAGCCCTATTATCAGAATGAAACATGGAATGGCAGTCCATTTTCCGGTCAGGATGCGGTCTATCTTTTCCGAGCGCACCCTTTCTCTGCTCATTCGGGGCTTTGTCACCGTGCTCTCGCATACGCGCTCTATAAAATCAAAGCGCATGTCTGCAATGGCGGCGCTTCTGTCCATTTTGCTCTCATGCTCCATCTGAACGATGACATGCTCTATCATTTCCTTTTCGTTGGCGTCAAGCTCGAGCTGACCTGTTATGATGCTGTCTCCCTCAATAACCTTGCTTGCCGCAAAGCGCACCGGAATATCCGCCCTCTCCGCATGATCCTCGATAATTGTCTGGACGGTGTGATGAGCCCTGTGGACTGCTCCGCCGTGATCGTCACGGTTGCAGTAATCCTGGATAAGAGGCTTCTCAGAGTATTTTGCCACATGGACAACGTGCTTTATAAGCTCATCTATTCCCTCGTTTTTTATTGCGGAAATGGGGATGACCGGGACGCCCAGCATCCTTTCCATCTTGTTGATGTCAATGGCTCCGCCGTTTCCGGTAAGCTCGTCCATCATATTTAGGGCAACGACCATCGGAATCTCCATTTCCAGAAGCTGCATGGTGAGGTAGAGATTTCTCTCGATATTGCCCGCATCCACGATGTTGATAATAGCCCTGGGCTTTTCCTGAAGGACAAAATTTCTGGATACGATCTCCTCGCTGCTGTAGGGCGACATGGAATAAATACCCGGAAGATCCGTTACCCGGGTGTTGGGATATCCTTTTATCGAACCGTCCTTGCGGCTGACCGTGACGCCGGGGAAGTTTCCCACATGCTGGTTTGAACCGGTGAGTTGGTTGAAAAGTGTGGTTTTGCCGCAGTTCTGATTGCCTACGAGGGCATATGTAAGAAGCGTATCATCGGGAAGCGGATTTTCGCAGGAAGCGTCGTGATAGCGCCCCTCCTCACCGAGTCCCGGATGTTCGCTGGGAATGATCCTTTTTATTCTGCTGTGTTTATTGCTCCTGTCGGAAATAGGCTCTATAGTGATCTTTTCCGCGTCCGCCAGCCTCAGGGTCAGCTCATAGCCGTGGATCTGAAGCTCCATGGGATCTCCCATCGGAGCATATTTAACTAAAGTTACCTCGGCTCCGGGGATTACTCCCATGTCGAGGAAATGCTGTCTCAATGATCCTTCTCCGCCTACGGCCGTGATAGTGGCGGATTTCCCTGCTTCGAGTTCTCGTAAATTCAAAAAAACACCTCCGATCCCTTTGATCCGAGTTAAAGAAGTTATCTGTGAATAACTTTCCAGAAATTGATTATATCAGATGATAAGGCAATGTAAAACCGCAATTAACACGATTTTTCCCGGGATCGTTTACTGTTGACCTGTTCTATTAATATAAGTAAAATAGTATTGTATAAATATTGTATCAATTCGAAAAAAACATTACGGGGGAAATACATGGAAAAGAAATATGATGTAACGGCTCTGGGCGAGCTTCTGATAGATTTCACCGAAAACGGTCTGAGTGCTCAGGGAAATGTCATTATGGAGGCAAATCCCGGCGGAGCACCCTGCAATGTGCTTGCCATGCTCTCAAAGCTCGGACACAAGACGGGCTTTATCGGAAAAGTCGGCGACGATTCTTTCGGAAAACGGTTAAGAGAAGTTGTTTCCGAGGTTGGCATAGATGTGTCGGGGCTTGTGACGGATGAAAATGTTCATACTACGCTTGCCTTTGTTCATACAGCGCCGGACGGAGACAGGAGCTTTTCGTTTTACAGAAACCCCGGAGCCGATATGATGCTCGGAGCCGGCGAGATAAATGAGGATATGATAAGGCAGTCGAAGATATTCCACTTTGGAACGCTGTCCATGACCGATGAAATCTGCGAAGAGGCCACGAAAAAGGCGGTCGGGCTTGCAAAGGGACATGGATGTCTCATCTCCTTTGATCCAAATCTCAGGGAAAAGCTCTGGAGAAGTCTCGACGAGGCAAAGGAGAAGACTTTATGGGGGCTTGGAAAATGCGATATTCTGAAGATATCGGATAATGAGATAATATGGCTGACCGGAAAAAATGACTTTGATGAGGCTGTGGAGGAACTCAGAAGAGAATATCATGAAATCAGCCTTATTCTGCTGTCCTGCGGAAAGGACGGAAGCCGTGCCTATATGGGCGGCAGTTCCGCCTCGGTTCCCGCGTTTGCCCTTAAGGAGACGATAGAGACCACCGGTGCGGGAGATACATTTTTCGGTGCGGTGCTTAACTATATTCTGGAAAAGGGCTGCGAAAACGGCCGCATGCCGCAGCTTTCCGACAGTGAGCTTGAGGAAATGCTGATATTTGCAAATGCGGCAGCGGCACTCATCACCACAAAAAAGGGTGCATTGAGGGTGATGCCGTCAAGGGAAGAGATCCTGAAACTTATGTCAGATAACGGATTTTGATATAAATACAGGAAGAAACCTCAAAATAATTATTTTATTGTTTGTTATACGGGAATGAATGTGATAAAATCCTCTTAACTAAAAGAGGAGACGTTACAATAGCAAAGCATAATCGGCAAAACACTCGAAAGAGGGTGACGCAAAGTTTAGTGTCTAAGTGCTTTTGCATATGATTGACTGACTGCACGCATACATGGATTTGTTTGCGTGCTTTTTTATCACGTAGGATTGTTTTTTGATCATACAGGCTTAAAAAAGTTATTCCGAATAGTAGCCGGAGGTATTGATTTTGAAGTACATGAGATTAGGCGACCTGCTCATTAGAAGCGGTGTCATTTCAAATGAACAGCTTGATGAGGCGATCGCTCTTCAAAAGACCGATGATAAAGGTAAGAGACTGGGAGATATCCTTATAGAGCGCGGGTTTATCACGGAGAAACAGCTTATCGATACGCTTCAGATGCAGCTGGGAGTTGACTATATCGAGCTTACCAGAGTCTCGATTCCGGTGGAGCTCGCGAAGTATGTTCCGAAAAAGATCGCCCGGAAATACAACGTTGTGCCGGTGAAGCTTGTGAGGGATGAGCTCTATGTCGCAATGTCCGATCCGCTGAATTTCGTTGCACAGGAAGAGATAAAGAACGCATCGAGGAAGAGAGTCATTCCGATGATCGCGACAAAGAGGGCGGTTGAGGACGCCATCAATATTCTCTATGGCAACGAGGGAACGGCAAAAGCCATCGAGGAGATGAAAAAGGAGTCGGGAGTGTCCGAGACCGATATAGTTCCGGTACAGATGCGCCATGTTGAGGACAATGTCGACGCCGCGCCCACCATAAGATTTGTGAATTCCCTTATCGAGAGAGCGTTTGACGAGGGAGCCAGCGACATTCACCTTGAACCCATGGGTGGAGAGATGACCGTCAGAATGCGTATCGACGGACTTCTTAGAAAGATACTCACCGTGCCGTCGGCACTTCAGAACACGGTTATCTCCAGACTGAAGATCATGGGCGGAATGAACATTTCGGAGAGGCAGATACCTCAGGACGGAAGAGCTATGGTATTTGTCAAGGGCCATGAGATGGATCTGAGAATTTCCTCACTTCCTACCGTTTACGGAGAAAAGGTGGTAATAAGGCTTCTTGACAAGAGCGCCGCGAATATCGACAGGGAGTTTCTGGCACTCGAGGGCGATGACCTTGAAAAGTATGAGGCGCTCCTGAAAAACACCAGCGGAGTTATCCTTCTGGTAGGACCTACGGGCTCGGGAAAATCCACTACGTTGGCCGCGATGTTGAGACAGCTCAACAATGAGGCTGTAAATATTGTGACTCTTGAGGATCCGGTGGAGTATAACCTTCCGGGAATCAATCAGTGCCAGATAAACGAAAATACGGGAATGAGCTTTGCGGCGGGGCTTCGCTCTGTCTTAAGACAGGACCCGGATATCATTGCCGTGGGAGAGATCCGTGACAGAGAGACCGGGACCATCGCGATAAGATCGGCAATAACGGGACATCTGGTTCTTTCCACACTTCATACAAATGATGCCGTTGCGGCGGTGGACAGACTTCTGGATATCGGCGTAGAGCCCTATCTTGTGGCAAATTCCTTAAGGGGAGTGATCTCACAGAGACTTGTGAGAAAAATCTGTCCTCACTGCAGAAAGGAATACACTATCACCGATCGGGAGAGAGCTATTTTAAATCTTCCTCCGGACCGCGAGATAAAGGTATTCAGAGGCGAGGGCTGCCCGGAATGCGGTCACACCGGATATCATGGCAGAAGGGCGGTATTTGAGATATTCATGGTATCCTCAAAAACCGGAAGAATGATAAATGAGAGAAGGAATCATGCCGAGATAACGGCTCAGGCCCGAAAAGAGGGCATGACAAACATGTATGAGAATTGCCTCAGACTGGTATCCGAGGGAATCACCACTGTGGATGAGGCTGTAAGGACCATCAACACAACTATAAGATAGAAGGAATTGCAATGCGCGAAATAGAGGATATAATTGTTCAGGCAGAGATGATGGGGGCATCCGATATTCATCTCGTACACGGTCTTTCCATCAGAGTGAGAGTAGACGGAAAGATGGTCACCATGGATAATGCGATCCTGACCGATGAGGAACTGATAAAAGCTGCGGATGTTATTGCCGGAGACAAGTGCGAAAAGATAAAGGAATGCGGTGAGATAGACCTTGCAAAGACCTTTGGAGAGGGAATAAGAACCCGAATAAATCTCTTCAGGTCAAGAGGCCACATCTCGGCGGCGATAAGAATATTGAACGATCACATTCCCGAGATAGAGGAGCTCCATCTGCCGCCGGTAGTGTCCGGATTTCCGGATTACCGCACAGGGATCATTCTGGTGACCGGAGAGACCGGATCGGGTAAATCAACCACTCTTGCAGCCGTTCTCAACCGCATAAACAAGACAAGGGACGGTCATATTATCACGCTGGAGGATCCTGTGGAATATGTATACACCCCCGACAGATGCGTGATCAACCAGAGGGAGATCGGCACCGATACCGCCTCGTATCAGGACGGATTGAGGGCTGTCTTGAGGGAGGATCCGGATGTTATTCTTATAGGAGAGATGAGAGATCTCGATACAATAGAGACAGCGATAACTGCCGCAGAGACAGGGCATCTGGTCTTTGCCACTCTCCATACAAATTCTGCGGCCGATTCGATCGACAGGATAATAAATGTATTCCCGGAGGGAAAGCAAAAGCAGATAAGGCTTCAGCTCTCCACCACGCTGAGGGTGGTGCTGTCCCAGCAGCTGCTTCCCAGAAAGTCCGGAAAAGGGCGTGTTGCCGCATGTGAGGTTATGGTGGTGAACAATGCGATCCAGAACCTGATAAGAGAGGGCAAGACTCCGCAGATCGACAGCTTTATTACAATGAATTCCAGAGAGGGAAGCATTTCCATGGATAATGCCCTTCTCAAGCTTGTAAATGAGGGGACGGTGTCAAAGGAGGAGGCTGCTTTGAGAGCCGGTAACCGTGATTTGTTCAGCCGGAGGCACTGAGAGGAAGGTAGATACACTTGCAGACATTTAAGTATAAGGGTATTTCCAGGGACGGGCAGGAGATATCGGGCATCATTAAGGCTTATGATGAATATGAAGCCGTTGCCAATATAAGGGAGACCTGCAGGATCGTCACAAAAATTGAAGAGATTCCCGAATCCGCCGCGGGAGCTGCCCGGGCGGGAAAGCACAGGTTTAAGGAAAAGGAGCTGGCGCTTATCTGTTCCCAGTTTGCCATAATCATCAAATCGGGACTCCCAATAGTGGAGTGCGTGCGGATGGTTGCGGCACAGGCGAAGAATAAGGAGGTCAGAAAGCTCCTTTACAGTGTTGCGGACGATGTTGAGGGCGGATATTCCCTCGCCCAGAGCTTCGAAAGCAACGGAAAGACACTTCCTATAACCTTTATAGAGACTGTCAGGGCGGGAGAGCTCTCCGGTACTTTGGAGGAGAGCTTTGACAGGATGCATAAATATTTTGACAAGACCGCAAAGACAAAGGCCAAGATAGTGAGCACGCTCACCTATCCGGTGATGGTTATTATAATGGCGATAATTGTCTTTGTTATCATTATGGTAAAGGCGGTGCCGATGTTCATCGAGGCATTCTCGGATCTGGGCTCGGATCTGCCGGCTATCACGAGAGGAATGATAGCCGCCTCCAACTTTATCAGAGGATACTGGTGGGTATTTATTCTCCTTGCGGCGGTCATTGCTGCCTTGAGATTCATTCTTATCAAAAATGAATCCACCAGGAGAAAGATAGCGGAATACAAGCTGTCGAGATCGCCCCTTAAGCATCTCAATCTCATGAATTCATCCTCCCAGTTTGCGAACACCATGTCGACGATGCTCACTTCGGGACTGAATGTGATAAGGGCTCTCGAGATCACCTCTGCGGTTGTCTCGAATTTTGTGGTCGGCGAGGCTGTGAGCAATGTAAAGAGAAGTGTTGAACAGGGAAGATCCCTGGCTGAAAGTATGTCGGATTACTCCTGCTTCCCGCCGATGCTGACGGAAATGACGGGAGTGGGTGAAAAGTCGGGAAGCATGGAGGAGACTCTCTCCATAGTCGGGGACTACTATGACAATGAAGTGGAGATATTCACCACCAGATTCCTGGCGATACTTGAGCCGGTGATCACTATTTTTCTGGCGGTTTTTGTAGTAATTCTTTTGCTGTCCATATATCTTCCGATGTTCAGTATGTATGACAGCGTATCACTTTAAGGATATCATCTTCCGCTTCAACCCGGCGGTAGTTGAAATATATGTCAGAGATGACAAATTTAATAACGAAGGAGAAAGCCTATGTTTAAAAAATTAAAAAACAAAAAAGCTTTCACATTAATGGAAATGCTTATAGTTGTTGCCATCATTGCAGTACTTGTGGCAATCGCTATACCGACATTCATGAATGCACTTGAGAAGTCACGCGAGGCAACAGACGAGGCTAACATCAGAGCTGCTTACGCTGAAGTAATGGTTTGCGCACTTACGGAAGATACGACAGGATCAAATCCGGCAGTTACAAAGGGAACAGACGGAACATACAAGGCAGAAGTTGTTGCAAAGCAGAAAAAGGACGGCTGGCAGAATCTCCCGTCTGATGCCGAAAAAGCAACTGTTGACATTGGCGGACTTGAAGTTACTGCTACTAAGGGCTGTACATGGGAGATTTCTTATAATCCCGAAGGTGCAGGCAATGCTACGATCACAATCAAGTCAGCAGCAGCAACACCGACAACGTAATTCGGATATTCCGATATTAAGCACGCCGGTCTTTTCAGCATGCAGATAGGGCCGGCCAAAAGATAATTCAACCCGGATTCCGGAAATGATGGGTTGACATTTCCGGAATGATAAGGGTTATTTCTGCCCGGAGGATTTGTAATGATTTCTATATATATGAGTGCGGGAACGGCTGTTTACAGCCTTCTGCTTGCCGCGGTTTTTGGCGCATGTGCGGGATCCTTTCTTTTCTGCGTGTCCTGGAGAATTCTCCATGCGGAGCCGGTGACGAAAGGAAGAAGCCACTGCGACTCATGCGGGCATAAGCTGGGATTTTCTGATCTCATCCCCGTTGCCTCATATTTCCGAAGCGGCGGGAAATGCCGTTACTGCGGGGTCCGGCTTTCGGTGATCCATCCGGTGTCGGAGATTATTGCAGCTGTATTTTTTGTCAGTATTCTGGCCAGGTATGATCTTTCGTTTCAGAGCGTTGAATACTTATGGCTCGGCTGTATTCTTATGGCAGCCTCATTTGCCGATCTGGAAGGGAGGATCATTCCCGACAGATTTATCCTGGCAGGCATAGCGGGAAGGATCGTCTGCTTTTTCTTTGAATATGAAAATATATGGACCGTTGCGGATGCTCTTATCGGAGGAGCGGCCGTTGCCGGAGTGCTCCTTGTAGTTGTGCTCATTATGGAGAATGTGCTTAAAAAGGAGGCGATGGGCGGCGGCGATATAAAGCTGTTTTTCGTTACGGGACTGTATCTTGGCTGGAAAGGAAATTTCCTGTGCCTTATACTTGCCTGTTTACTTGGAATCGTTTTCGGGGTCATCGCCCCGGCGTCAAAAAAGGAGGATGCTCCCGGATTTCCGTTCGGGCCGTCCATCGCAATGGCGGCGTGGATCGTGATGCTTTTCGGAAACGGCATTATAGGCTGGTACACGGGACTGTTTTTGTAAAATTTGCATGATTGGAAGATTTGAAGAGGTAGAATTTTGGAAGGACAGATAGTAGGATTCGATATTGGAGAAAAGCAGCTTAAGATGGCGCTGTTTTCCGGAAAGACACTCCGAAAAACGGCTGTTGTTGAGCTGCCTGACAATCTGGTAAGAGACGGAGAGATTGTCTCAATGGACGCAATGGCGGACTTTATCCGTCAGAGCACGAAGGAAAACGGGATTCCCAGATGCGGTGCTTCTATCGTACTTCCGGGTTCGCTTGTGATATCAAGAAATGTGACGGTTCCCTATATGAATGTTAAGCAGCTTGAGTATAATCTTCCGTTTGAATTCAATGATTATCTCTCCCAGGAAAAAGCAAAGTATTATTTCGATTACGCGGTAAATGAGAAAATTGCCGATGAGGACGGAAATATTGAGGAGATTGAGCTTTTTTCCTGCGCGGTGCTGAAAGAAACCATCGAAAGATACCGTTCCATGTTCCGCAGAGCGGGATTCAGGCTCAGATCGGCGGTTCCTGAGGAATATGCCTACGGAGTTCTGGTAAGGGAGAACGGTGAACTGCTCCCCGGCGGAGAGGGTGTGACATGCATCCTTGACATAGGCCACAGGGGAATGAGAATGATAATTCTTCAGAACAAAAAGATCGAGACTACGCGAACCATCGAGCGGGGACTCGTCGATCTGGAACAGATGATCGCCGATAAATATGATGCGGATATTCACAGGGCACATGTTTATCTGAATCAGAACTATGATGATGTTCAAATCTGCGACGAGGCCATTGAGATCTATCAGCAGATGGCGATGGAAATAATGAAGACAATAAACTTTTACAGATACAGCAACCGGGACAGGGAGCTGGAAAATATGTACATCTGCGGCGGCGGAAGCCGGGTGGATGCGCTTGTCAATGTAATTGAGCTTATGACGGATGTAAAGGTTAAATCAGTGAGTGCCATATGCGCGCAGACACAGGACAGGGAAGCCGCGTCGATCTGTGCAAAGGCGATCGGAACGGGACTTGCGGTATAAGGAGGGGCGAAGATGGATATGAAAAAACCAATCGTCCTTCGCGGACGTGCGGCAAAGATGCCGGAAAAGACAACTATCAATCTTGCAAAGAAGGAAAGCAACGGCTTCAGTATTCATGGAGTATTGATCGGCTGCGCAGTCATAGTACTTCTCGCGTGTGCCGTTGCAAAATTTGCCGTTATCGACCAGTTTGCAAGGCTTTCGAGGGCTGAGGCCGATTACGAGGCAGTTCACAGCCAGTATGTCGAGGTTGAGTCTCTGGTAGAGGAGTATCCGGAGGTTCAGGTGGAGTATCAGAAGTACAACAGGACCTGGATGTACGTGACCGATGATGACGGAAATACATATAAGCTCGTTGACCGCATGAATATTCTCGATATCGTCGAGGAAAAAATGATGAATGCAGGAACGCTTAGCCGGGTGGTCATCGAGGATAATAAAATGAATGTCGTTCTCACGGGTGCTTCCTTAAGCCGGGTTGCGCCGGTGATAGAG
>JBMNQZ010000029.1:0-22297 GCA_050944395.1 Lachnospiraceae bacterium | reverse complement strand
TAATGCTGATGTAAATGGGGCACTGAACATCATGCGTAAAAGTAGCGTTGTGGATATGAATATCCTATACAGTAGAGGCGAAGTGGACACGCCTGTAAGAATAAGGATTGCCTGAACATTCAGGTGGTAACTTAAATATCAAACTTCTTAAATAGAGCCGTTAGGCTCTTAGAAGCCCATTACCTTTAGGTTATGGGTAGTTCACTATTCGTATTATTATGATCATTCGGGCAATATCAGGCCGGCATTATTGACCTTAAGATAATTCTGCGATAATCTTATCGTGATTCGGATTTTAAAAAATAAACAGGAGAATTAATTGCCGTTTGATTTTTGATAATATTTACAGGATTTATTGAAAAAGCAATGTAAATTAGGTATCTGGTGCGGAAGGATATTAATATGACCGGGGAATATAGTTTTGACAATAATTGTCATGAATCGGATGAAAAATTTATGAAAGAAGCTATAAAACAGGCAAAAAAAGCGGAAAAGCTTATGGAGGTGCCTATCGGGTGTGTTATTGTCCGGGAGGGAAAAGTAATTGCACGGGGTTATAACCGCAGAAATACGGATGGCAGCACTCTGGCTCATGCCGAGATCAGTGCGATAAAAAAAGCATGCAGGGTGACCGGAGACTGGAGACTTGAGGATTGCACGATTTATATTACCCTTGAACCATGCCCTATGTGCGCCGGTGCGATAGTGCAGGCGAGGATAAAAAGAGCTGTGATAGGAAGCATGAATCCCAAGGCGGGGTGTGCCGGATCGGTAATGAATCTGATGAATCAAGATGGTTTTAATCATAAAGTTGAAATTAGTACTGGCGTTTTAGGTGAAGAATGTAGTATAATGCTTTCTGGGTTTTTCAGACAGCTCAGAGAAACCAGGAAAAAGGAAAAGCTGAGCAGTTCCGAAAGCTCTGTATAATAAGGAGACGTATCGAAGTGGTCATAACGAGGCTGACTCGAAATCAGTTGTACCTTTCGGGGTACCGGGGGTTCGAATCCCTTCGTCTCCGCTACTTATTGACACCCGGACAGCAGTGTACTGTCCGGGTGTTTTCTATCGAGCAAATATTTGTGCAATTCTTTTTAATTAAAATCACAGATGAATAATAATTACTGTGTCACTATATTTTTTAGATTGTCGTTGATGGAACCTATTAATTAACGAACGGTAGGTAGTTAATATAGTGAATATGCCTATGGTGGTCGGACTGATCTATGGCTGACTTATATTTCTGCTGAGGGTAATTATTCGGTCCGGCAATTCTGAAAACGATTTCACCTGGGCGTGATTTGCTTGAGCATGATTTACCTGACATGATTTCCTTAGGCGCGATTTAATTAGGTATTTTTTACTAAGAGACGTATTATATAAATAATCTGAAAATTGAAAACAGGCTGGTTATTTGAAAAAAGGACACATACGGATGCAAAAAATGCCTATATTCATTGCGAATTCATTTGTAAAATGTACGGCATAAGTTGTAGATTAATGAAAATTTTGAGTGAATTTAGTCAGGAAATCTAAATTAAGGCACTCATGCCCGCTCGACTAATTCTTATTTAACCGGGAGGACGGAAATGAACAAAAATAGAAAAACAGCGATCATTCACTATATTACATCAGTGATATGCTTTATTTGCGCCATTGTATGGTTTTGCAGTTCGAGAGCCGGACTGGGTGCGATGTGGCTATGCATAGGCTCCGCGAATTTGTGCCTGGGATCTGTTCATGTGAAAAACACAAGAGATAAGAATACCAAAAATGAGGACAAAAAAGCGGAAGGTGAAGACATAGCATAAACAAGATGAGAACAGCAGAAGAAATAGAAAAATATTTAAAACCGACAGAGTGTATTGACTTCGATAATCCATTGATCAAAAAGCAATCTCAAATTTTGATCGGAGAATCGAAGGATAAACTTGATTATATAAAACGCTCGTACTGTTTTGTCAGGGATGAAATATCACATTCATGGGATGCCGGAGAGACAATAGTATCGATAACGGCAAGTGATGTTCTGAAAAACGGTACCGGAATCTGTTGGACAAAATCCTGTCTTTTGTCCGCTCTTCTCAGAGCAAACAACATCCCTTCGGGTATCAGTTATCAGAGATTAATGAGAGCAGATGATGATTCGGAAGATGGTTATATTGTCCATGCGCTGAATACAGTTTTTATAAAAGAAATCGGAAAATGGATCCGTCTTGATGCAAGAGGAAACAAGAATAATGTTCATGCAAAATTCAGTTTATCAAAAGAGGTTTTAGCATTTCCGATAAGAGAGGAATTAGGGGAGATCGATTATCATGATAATAATTCTGACCTGGATACACGTTTGACCGCTATATTAAAGGGCTGCGAAAATGTGTTTGAGATACGCGCCGACATTCTCTTTTGAAAGAAGAAGTAAGGAAATCATCTCCCGGAAGCATGATTTAAAGAATGATATCTGATTAAAGAATGCTTGATGATTAAAAAGTGTTTGGTATTTCACTATCGGATTGAACCGGCATCGGAACGTATCGTTCAAAAATTTTCACCCGCAGCCGTTCGGGCTGTTTGCATGGTATGTCTTGTTTTATTAGCGGTCGATTGTATTCTGAGTGCACTTTTCAGGATGCCGATTTTGTATTAAAAGGGGGAAGGAATGAATAGAGAAAAGAATCCCGGTACAAAAAGCATATGGCTTTATCTGATTCTTATTACAGTGTTTTGGACGTTCAGTTTTGTGACCTTAAATTTATGGCTGAAGTCGTATTCTGTTGCTTTTCAAAACACGGGACAGATTACAGCGGGATACCTTGCATACGCCGTCATCGGAATGCTGTTCACAACACCGGCGCCGTTTTTATCGGTATTCATTCTTTCAATATTCAGGGAGAAAATGAGTCTTCGAGCATTTTTTGCCGGACTGGTGCGGACAGAAAAGAAGTTTTTCACAATTGCACTTACCGCGGTTTTTTGCCTTATGGCTCTGGCTTTTGCTTTGTTTCGCGGCATTCCGAACGGATCGCCGTGGTATATGATGCCGCTCGGTTTCCTTGTGATGATTCCTTTTGTCGGCATTGCTGAGGAAGCGGGATGGAGAGGTTTTTTGCAGCCGGCGCTTGAGAAACGGATGAAATTTCCGTTTAGTGTAATTTTGGTGGCTGTTATCTGGGATGTGTGGCACATTGACCTCTGGCTCGATCCTACATCAAACCATTACGGAGACAGCTTTATTGGTTTCACGATCACAATTTTTGTGTGGGCATTTGCGCTTGCGGCATTGTATAAGGCGACAAAAAGCGTCATGGCCTGCGCGGTGTATCACGCCTTTGTGGATGCCATTGGCGGTATATTTGATTGGAACGCCCTTTTTGATGCATTCCCCGGTGATATTTATGTGAATATATATCGGGTTGTCCTCCTGGTATTCTCCGTTGTCCTGTGGATTTTTTCCAATCGCCGGAGCAGGAAAGAATTCGGGCAAAATGGTGATCGGGCTGCCGCATATATGAAACAAGATGATTGTTCGTAATTATTAAACAAGCTTATTACCTGTCGGAATACAGTCCGGTTATCGCTTGTTTGGTGCCGGAAATTTATTTACAAATGATATAAAAATTGATGCGGAATACGATGTGTGATATAATTTTCTGCATCAATTATTTTTTTAATGTCTCCGTTTTGGCTGATATCATGACATCCGGGAAATACTTAAGCGCTGCACTAAGGGGCAAAGAGAGATTCTTTTCTTAGTGCGTTTTTTATTTGTACTACATTAAAGGAATTTACATTTCCTGTGAACATTCTGTTGCCGGATCATATCGAAATTATGCCTGCGGCGGTAATGCCGGAAATTTTGAGTATCTGACAATTGCTGGCCATTTAGGGCGTTTTTGTATCGAGAATATAAATGAGGATTTATTATGGAAGACTTGCACGGTAATAATGCAATAGCAGAAATAAAGGACAACCTGAGCCTTGAGGAATTCTGCGACATGAAACAGCTGTACAGACTGCTGGGCAACTGGTCGAAGAGCTGCGGTATGGCAACGATGCTTTTTGATGCCGATGGAAATCCGATATCGGAAGAATTCGGATTTACGGAGTTCTGCAGAATGATACAGGCAGAGGAAAAAGGCATTGCGAAGTGCCGGTCGACCTGGAAATGTGATACAGAGGGGATTTATGAATGCCCGGTTGGATTTCTGGATTTTTCAGTCCCGATAGCCCTTCCTGACGGACGTGTTCTGGGAAAGGTGCTGGCAGGACAGGCTATGTCCAATGTTCAAAGAGATGAGGATATACTAAAAAAGACTTCGGAACTCGGATTGGAAGAGGATAAGGTAAAGGATATTCTGTCCCGTGTTACCCGAAGGACGAAAAAGGAGATGCAGGGAGCATATGAGCTTTTGAGGGAGACACTGCATTTCTTTGTTCTTAACAGCTATTATATCTGGCAGACCAGAAGTGAGCTGAAAAGGACACCCGAAAAAAAGGACAGGACATTGTCTCAGATTACAAGGATAATGTACAGCTACAATCTTACGGTTGATCTTGAAACAGGGAAGTATTCCCTGATCACCGGAACGGGCATGGAGCGGACCGTTGAGGAATATAAAAAGCATAGTTATTACTCTGAACTTGAAAAGTTTCAGGAAAGCATTATTCATCCTGCATATTTAAGCAGGTTCAGCAAGCTTGTGGATTTTGAAACGGCAAAAAACAACCCTTCACTCAACGGATTTATGGGCTCTTTGGAATATCCTGTACTGTATCCCGGAGAATCCGAATATGAATGGCACGAGATCAATGCCTTCATAGATACGGAAAACGGAACCAGGGTTGCCAATATCCTCGGAAGGGATGTAACCGAAGCACATAACGCCCAGGAGAAAAATGAAAATGAGCTCCGGGCAGCTGCGGCAAAGAATCAGATACTTTCTGAACTTACAAAAATGATGTACAGCTACAATCTGACATTGAATCTCAGAACCGGAAAGTACAGTATGATCATCGGTACCGGAATGACGAAGTTCATGGAGATCTTCAAGTCCACCGATGATTACGAAATTGCTTACAATCAGAAAATAAAATATCTTGATCCCGAACATCTTCCGCAGTTTGCGGCATTGGCCAGCATTGAAGCGCTCAGAGCCAGAAAGAATTCCAACGGATTTATCGGAAATCTGGAGTATGGAGCTTTTACCGATTACGGCGAAGAGTGGCATGAGATCAATGTATTTATCAGTTCGGATGAAGATGGAGAACCTGTCGCTAATATTCTGGGAAGAGATATTACCGAAGCGCATAAAAGGTAGGAACAGAGGAAAAATCAGCAAAAGGCTGCCATGGCAAGGGATCAGATACTTTCCGGGGTCACAAAGATGCTTTACGGATATAATCTGACCGTAAATCTTGAAAGCTGGAAATATTCTCTTATAACCGGTACAGGTATGGAACGGATAATTGATTTAATGCAGCAGTACGATGACTATGTGCTTTTGTGCGCAAAGCTACTGGTTAACGTTGCACCTGAGGATAAGGAGGCGATATCGGGACTTATTGGAGTCCATGCTCTGATGGAAAAAACGAATACTCCGGGGTATGTCGGCTCTGCTTCTTACAGATCGATACAGAACGGTCAGGACAGATGGGCTGAGGTAAATCTGTTTATAGGAACAAATGAGGACGGCGTTCCGGTTGCGAACATTCTGGGGCGAGATATCACGGAAGCACATGAACGCCAGGAGGCAAAGGAGCGAGAGCTGAAAGCATCCGCGGCAAAAGACCAGATTCTTTCCGATATTACCAAGACTCTTTACAGCTATAATGCCACAGTTAATTTGAATACCGGAAAATTCAGCCTGATCGTCGGAACCGGAATGGAAGAGTTTATCAGTGAATTTTTGAGGACTGATGACTACGAGGAGGCCTGCGGATTTCTGCTTAAAAGGGCTTTGAGCGGTTATCCTGACGAGATGAACAGGCGGTTTTCTCTTGAAGCGCTCCGAAAACAGCAGAATCTTCGCGGCCATTTGGGAAGTATAGAATATGCGGCTATGACCGAAAAGGGAATCGGATGGTTTGAGGTCAATGCCTTTATGGGCGTAGACGAGGAGGGCACGCCTATTGCAAACATTCTGGGTCGTGACATCACAGAAGCTCATGAGGCACAGGAGAGAAGAGAAAGAGAGCTGAAGGCGGTAGCGGCAAAGGATCAGATTCTTTCCGATATTACAAAGATGCTTTACAGCTATAATCTGACGCTGAATCTCAAGAGCGGTAAGTACAGCCTGATTATTGGAACAGGAATGGAAGATTTCGTTAAGATATTTGAGTCGACTGATGATTATGATACGGCATACAGGCAGAAGCTTAAGTACGTTTCAAAAGAATTTGTTGAAGATTTCAGCAGATTCGGAAGCCTGGAGGCATTGAGAGCAAGGAAAAATGAGAGCGGATATATCGGGAGTCTGGAATACTCGGTTGAGATAAACGAAGTAATTGAATGGCACGAGATCAATATCTTCCTTGGAACGGATGAAAACGGTGATGAGGTTGCAAATATTCTGGGAAGAGATATTACCGAGGTATATGAACAGCACGAAAGAAAGGAGCGCGAACTTCGCGCCTTAATGGCGAAGGATCAGCTTCTTTCCGGTGTCACAAAGATGCTCTACAGCTTTAACATGACGGTGGATGTAAATGAAGGGACATTTACCCTGATAAAGGGTACAGGCCTTGAGGATGTGATCGAGGCGATGCAGACTACAAACCGTTTTGAAGATGTCTATCGCATGTTCTTAAGAGAAGTCGATCCTGAATATGCTGAAATAGGACGCAGACTTTTGGATATTGAAAATTTCAGAGGAAAGAAGGATAAAATAGGTCATCTTGGAACAGAAGAATTTCCTATGCATAGAAACGGGAATATTGAATGGCATGAAATCAATGTTTTCGGAGGATACGGGGAAAACGGAGAGCCTATCATCAATATTCTGGGACGCGATGTGAAAGAGGCTCACGAAAAGGCCGATACAAAGGCCCAGCTTGAGATCGCCAATGCTTCAAGTGCGGCAAAATCGGCATTCCTTTTCAATATGTCCCATGATATCCGTACGCCCATGAACGCGATAATAGGATTTACGGAGCTGCTTGAAAAGCATATTGATGATAAAGAACTGGCAATGAGTTATATTAAGAAGATACAGACTTCCAATGACTTTTTGCTTTCTCTAATTAATAATGTCCTGGAAATGGCAAGGATCGAAAGCGGAAAGGCTACTCTTGACGAGACTTACTGGGATGCCCATGAATTCAACGACACTTTATTCTCGCTGTTTGACTCACAGATGAAGGAAAAAGGGATTGAGTTTACAAGGGAAAATCATGTGATTCATCCGGATGTTCTTTGTGACGAGACGAAGCTGAGAGAGATATTTTTAAATATTCTGAGTAATGCATTGAAATATACTCCTCCCGGCGGAAAGGTATCCATGAATCTGACCGAAATCCCCTCCGACAGGCCGGGCTATGTGATGTATCGCACTGTGATTGAGGATACAAGTATCGGGATGTCCGATGAATTCCTTCCGCATCTTTTTGAAGAGTTTTCAAGAGAGAGATCCAGTACGGAAAGCAGGCTGAACGGAACAGGACTTGGAATGCCTATCGTGAAGAAGCTTGTGGATCTGATGCAGGGAACGATCGAGGTTGAAAGCAATGCCGGAAAAGGAACAAAGATCACGGTTACGCTTCCTCACCGAATAGCCCATAATTCAGGCGATGCCAGGATCGCCGATAAGGTCCGCGCCTTTGAAGAAAACAGCTTTAAAGGTAAGAGGATACTTCTTGCCGAGGATAATGAGCTGAATGCCGAGATTGCCATCACAATATTAAGCGAAGCGGGTTTTGAGGTAGAGCTTGCAAATGACGGCATCATCTGCGTTGATATGATGGAGAAAGCCGATCCCGGATATTACGATCTGATACTTATGGATATTCAGATGCCTAATATGGACGGCTATAAGGCGACTCAGACGATAAGGCGGCTTTCCGATCCGGTGAAATCCGGAATTACAATAGTGGCGATGACTGCGAATGCTTTTGATGAGGATAAGAAAAATGCATATGAAGCGGGAATGAACCTGCATATTGCAAAACCAATCAAAGTAGATGAACTTCTGTCTGCAATGAACAGCATTCTGAACGGCAATGGCTGATTATTGATATAGAGAAATTAATTAACATAAAGAAATTAATATAAATAAATTAATATTAAGAAACTAATATTAAAATACTAATATTAAGAAACACTGCACCGTTAAAGTTATATGACTTTGGCGGTGTTTTTTGTCAAATCAGAGTCATCCGTTTGAATGGGTGATTCTGATTTGATTCATAGTTATAGTGGTCTGGCACTATAGTGAGGCTGAGATGACCGCCTTCGGCGCTATATTGCGGTTATAGGAAGAACGCTTTCTGCGCCATCTTTTGCTGTTATAAGCTTATCAGACCTTAGAAGTGAAGGTATTTTTATGTTTGGATAAGCTGCAATAAGTCGCAATCAGCAGTTTTAAGCGATTTGAATTATTACGATGAGCTTGTGATTTCTGTATCTTTTATTTTTGAATATGAATTAGATGGCATAGTGTGCCCGTGATTCTAAGAAATTAAAATCAAACCATTCAAACGGCGGAAAATGCCCGCCAGGCCGGGAAGGCTGAATCAAGGCATTCAGTTCAATGTATAAAATGGACCCCATAGTGTAAACTTACAGCTGTTATGATGGGATTTTTAAACAGATAGAGCCCTGCCTATCATGAATACGGGCAGAAAAGTTGAATAGGCGAAGCCTGTTTTTTTGTGCAGTTTTTCAAAAACACAAAAATGCGGAATTTGTGAAACCGATTCCGTTCACAAATTCCACGAAAATCTGAAATTTTGCACAAAAAAATTTTTAAAAATACAGTTATTATAACAAAAATAATAGCATATGTTGACTGAAACGGTTATGTTGTGATATAAAATAAGCATAAATTGAAAGCGGTTTCATAAATAAACGCCGCAATTGCAGGAGGATAATTGATGAGCAAAGTTGCAGTATTTGGAAGCTTCGTTGTAGACCTTATGGCGAGGAGTCCTCACCTTCCGATTCCGGGTGAGACCGTAAAGGGATCAATGTTTAAGATGGGAGCCGGCGGAAAAGGATTTAATCAGTGCGTGGCGGCACATAAGGCCGGCGCAGATGTTGTCATGATGACTAAAGTCGGCAGGGACACATTCGCGGATGTAATGCTCAATACTATGGATGAGCTTGGAATGACAAAGGAGCATATTTTCTATGCCGATGATACCGAAACGGGAATTGCTCTTATTCTTGTTGATGAAAAGACGAGTCAGAATGAGATCATTATCGTACCGGGTTCATGCAATACTATAACAAAAGAAGAGGTAATGAGCATTGAATCAGTCATTGCAGAGTCAGAATACGTTCTCCTGCAGCTTGAAGTAAACCAGGATGCAAATGAGCTCGTTGCGGATCTGGCGAAGAAGCACGGATGCAAGGTGATAATGAACAGTGCTCCATATTCGCCGATGACCGATGAGTTCCTTTCAAAGGTCTATATGGTGACACCGAATGAGGTTGAAGCGGAAGAGATTACCGGTATTCATGTTGACGGGCTTGAGAGCGCAAAGAAGGCGGCTGCTTATTTCAGAGAAAAGGGCGTCAGCGATGTTGTTATCACTCTCGGATCAAGAGGCGTTTTCGTTTCATCCCAGGGAAGAGAAGAAATAGTGCCGGCATTCAGAGTGGATGCTGTGGATACCACAGGTGCCGGAGATGCATTTAACGGCGGACTCCTGGCGGCGCTTTCCAAAGGACTTGATCTCTGGAGTGCAGCAAGATTCGGACAGGCTCTTGCGGCTCTCGAGGTTCAGAAGGTGGGAACGACACCGGCTATGCCGAAGCTCGAGGAAATTGAGGCATTTCTTGCAGAACATTAATGATTGATTAGAATCGGAGGAAATAAAAATGAGTTATTTAAAAGGAATTCCGGCGAATATGAGTTCGGATCTTCTCAAGGCACTTGCTGATATGGGTCACGGCGATCTTGTTGTTATCGCAGATCATTTTTATCCGCCATACACAAAAACCCCGAACGGAGTGATGGTCGATGCAAAAGGATGTTCTGCTGCAGAGATAATTGATTCTATTCTTCAGCTCATGCCTCTTGATGTTGATTTTACGGCTCACCCGGTTGAGTACATGGTTCCGGATCCGGATTCGGGAATTGTTATCGAAAAGCAGAAGGTATGGGACGATGCCATTGCCGCAGTGGAAAAGAACGGCTACAAGGCTGAACAGGTAGGAACTATCGAGAGAACTAAATTTTACGAGAAGGCAGGTAAGGCATATCTTACCGTATGCACCAGTGAGACGCAGCCTTATGGATGCTTTATCATGCAGAAAGGCGTTTTATAATTTTGAGCAACACTGTCCACGACAGTTTTAGCTATAAAAAGGAGGAAATAATTATGAAACTGAAAAAAGTATTAGCGGTTTTAATGGTTGGAGCTATGGCTGTTTCATTAGCAGCTTGCGGAAGCAGTTCAAGTGAAGCACCTGCAGAGGAAGCACCGGCAGCAGAAGAAGCGCCGGCAGCAGCAGCAGAAGAAGAAGAAGCACCTGCAGAAGAGGAAGCACCTGCAGCTGAAGAAGCTTCTGAGGAAGCACCTGCAGCTGATGGAAAGGAAATTGATATTGTTTACCTTACACCGTCTACAGCTTCATCATTCTGGAGCCAGGTTGGAGTTGGTATCGAGCAGGCAAAGGCTGATGCAGAAGCTCAGTATGGCTGCAAGATCAACTACACAGTTACAGGACCTGCGGAAGAGCAGCAGACAGAAGAATATATCACAGCTTTTGAGAACACTATCGCTCTTCAGCCGGATGCAATCGTAACAGCTACACTTTCTATCGATCCTACAGTTCCGAAGGCTAAAGAAGCTACACAGGCAGGTATCGTTCTTAACTTTGTAAACTGCGGTATTGGAACAGGCGATGACGGTGCTAACGAGGACTGTTACAACGAGTTCTATTACTGCTCAAACGACACTATCGGTGAGATGGCAGGCCAGGCTTTTGTTGACGCTTGCAATGCTAAGGGCGTTGACACAACAAAGGGAACTATCGGTATTAACATGAACGCTGAAAACGAGGCTCTTGAGCACAGAATCCAGGCATTCCGTGATTATATCTCAGCTAACACAACACTTGAGATGACAGAGACATACTACAACGGAAACAACACAGAGAAAGCTCAGGAAAATGCTGAGAACGTAATCGCTTCTTACGGTTCAGATCTTATCGGTTTCTACTCAGGAAACAACATCACATGTGACGGTGTTTGCAAGGCTGTAGAAGGCGCAAACCTTGGAGATAAGTTTGTATCTGTTGGTGTTGACTCTGATGATATCGAAGTTAAGGCTCTCCGTGACGGATTCCTTGATGCTATCATCGTTCAGGACGCATACACACAGGGCTACAACTGCATGATGAACGCTATCGTTACAGCACTTACAGGCGAGAATCCTGAGTCTGCTAAGCAGATCAACTGCCCGCCGACAATCGTAACACTTGAAAACATCGACAGCGATGAGATCCAGTTCATGATGAACCCGACCCTGAAATAATTGATATACTTGTTATACTGGATTTATCGTGCTGAAGTGAATTGACAAAAAGGGGCTTTGCTTCCTGAGGAAGCGGCCCCTAAATGAATGTTTCAATCATAATACTAATACTTTTGAACGTGGGGTGAGACTTTGCAGGATACGATTTTAAAAATCGAAAATATTAGCAAGTTCTATCCGGGTGTTGTTGCTCTTAACAATGTTAGTTTCGAACTGGCAAAAGGCGAGGTACGTGCTCTTGTCGGAGAGAACGGAGCTGGAAAGTCAACGCTTATCAAATGCATCATGGGCGTTGAAAAACCGGACGAAGGACAGATAAAAATGAATTACAACGGCGAATGGGTCGTTAACGAAAGTGCCCTTGAAGCACAGTCCCATGGCGTATTTGCCAATTATCAGAGCGTAAATATTGCTCCTGATTTAAGTATTGCCGAGAATTATTATCTCGGACGTCAGCCCAGAAAGGGCGCATTTGTTGACTGGGCAAAAATGAAGGCCGACAGTCAGAAGATTATCGATAAATTTGAAATGAACATTGACCCGAGTGCCAAGATAAGGGAGCTCCCGATCGCAATGCAGGCCATGGTAACTATTTCAAAGATTTCCGTGAATGACGATATCAGAATAGTTATCTTTGATGAGCCTACGGCGCTTCTGGAAAATGAAAAAGTAGAGATACTTTATAAATATATTGATGAACTCAAGCAGCAGGGCGTCAGCATTATTTATATTTCACATCGTCTTGAGGAGATCATCGATCTGTGTGATTCGGTTACTATCCTTAAAGACGGAACATATGTAGACACCAAGCCGATCGAGGAAGTAACGAAGGACAGCCTTATTTCAATGATGTGCGGCCGCGAAATGACCGATATTTACAATATTGAACATTGCGAGCCGGGCGAGGAGCTTCTCAGAGTTGAAGGTCTTTCGGACGGAAAGCATTTCCGGGATGTCAGCTTTAAGCTCAGAAAGGGCGAGATTATCGGCTTCTTCGGACTCGTAGGTGCCGGAAGAAGTGAGATTATGAGAGCTCTGACGGGACTTGAAAAAGTCACTTCGGGAGATATCTATCTTCACGGAAATAAGACACAGATCAAGAACCATACAGAGGCACTTAAAAACGGTATTGCATTCCTCACAGAGGACAGGCGTGCCGACGGATGTGCTCTCGGTCTTACCATTAAGACAAATATTAACATGAGTTCTCTTGACATGATCGCTAAGTGCGGTTGGATCAATCTGAAAAAAGAGGCCGAGAGAGCAGAAGAACTTTCCAAACGTGTCACAGTAAAGACACCAAGTATCGAACAGTTGGTAGGAAACCTTTCCGGTGGAAATCAGCAAAAAGTCGTTATCGCAAAACTGCTGTGCCGTGAGCCGGACATCATGATTTTTGACGAGCCTACAGTCGGAGTTGATGTCGGCGCAAAACACGAAATTTATAAGATCATAGAGAGTCTGACCGCTCAGGGAAAAGGAGCTATCGTTATTTCTTCATACCTTCCTGAGGTTATGGGACTATCGGATACACTTTATGTAATGAGTCAGGGAAAGATAACGGCAGAATTCGGACCGGAAGAATTAAAGACCCTCACTGAGGAAGATTGCTTGAGAGCAGCTTCTATCGAAGGGTAACAGGAGGAACTATCAATGGGAAAAGCTAAGAAAAAATCAATATTTGCCAAAACTGAATTCACGCTTGGCGTGATCATTATAGCACTGTTTATTATTGCTTCTGTTTTTACAAAGAGTTTCTTCAGTGCTTATAACGTAACCAACCTTTTCAAACAGGGAGCTATCATCGGTGTTCTTGCGGTAGCTCAGACAGCTATCATCATCACATCCGGTATCGATATCTCTGGCGGTGCGATCGCCGGACTCAGCTGTATGATCATGGCTCTTCTTCAGACAAAGACTGCTATTCCTATGGGACTTTATATCCTCATAGCTCTTGTTGTAGCCGTTCTTTGCGGATTTATCAACTCTGTGATCATCTATGATCTCAAGGTTCCGCCGATGATCGCAACTCTTGGAACGCAGACTGTTTTCCGAGGCATCGTAAAGCTTTTGTGTAAAGGTAACCCGGTTACGTTCACAGAGGAAAAGATATTAAATCTGGGATCCGATCTTCTTTTCGGATTTATTCCGGTGCTTACGGTATTCTGGATCGTTATTGCGGTAATTGCCATTATCTGGCTCAAATATATGATCTCGGGCAGAAACATGTTCATTATCGGTTCCGGTATTGAAGTGGCAAAGCTTTCGGGTATCAAGGTGCGCAATATGTTCTATCTTGTATATTCACTTGCAGGACTTCTTTACGGTATTGCAGGTATCATGCTCGCAGGTCGTGTCGGAATGGCTCAGCCGGGAACAGGTGAAGGCTACGATATGAACGCTATCGCTGCGGCTGTTATCGGTGGTGCATCACTTTCCGGAGGACGCGGTGCGATCACAGGTACACTTCTCGGAACTCTTTTGATGGTTCTTATCACAAATGCAGGTACCGCATTCCAGATCGATCCGTACATCCTCGATGTTACAACAGGTGTTCTTATCATCTTTGCGGTTTCTATGGATATGATCAAGACAAGAAAATAATGTTCTTAAATCATATTATTTTGTGTGAAATTTAACATGGTATGATATAATAATGCAGTCGGTACTACCTGCTGCATTATTTTTCTGTATAGAATATTTTGTTTGATGGTGAGATATGAATATTTACGATATAGCTGAAGAGGCCGGTGTATCACCGGCAACCGTTTCCAGGGTGTTGAACAACAAGACAAATGTGAAAGAATCAACACGCCGGAAGGTTTTGGAGATAATAGAGGGCAAGCAGTATCAGCCGAATATGATGGCGAGAAATCTCAGTAACGGTGTTTCCAGGAACATTGCTTTCCTGGTTCCGGATATTGAGAATGATTTCTTTGCAAAGGTGCTTCACGGAATATCCGACTGTGCTTTTGAAAATCAGTATAATGTATTCATGTTCGGTACAGACGAGAATGTTGAGCAGGAGCACCGGATCCTTATGAATCTTCAATCGGAGATGGTTAGAGGAATGATAATCACCCCTGTTGATGAAAATGATAAAGAAAGTGCAAGGCTCCTTAAAGTTCTGGAAAAGAGGGGAATTCCGGTCGTTCTGGTGGACCGAGATATTCACGGTGTCAAGCTTGACGGAGTTTTTTCCAACGATGTGGACGGTGCGGCGGAGGCAGTTCAGTACCTGATAGACGGCGGTCACCGGAAGATCGGAATTATTTCGGGACCGGAGTCCTCGAGGCCGGGACTGACGCGCCTAAATGGATATAAGAAAGCCATTCTTGATAATAATATCGAGATTCGGGATGAATATATAATAAAGGGTGATTTCAGAGAGAAGGATGCGTATTTCGGGATGGAAAAGCTCATGCAGCTTCCGGATCCTCCCACTGCTGTATTTACAAGCAACAACCTTTACACTATCGGATGTCTGAAATATATGAAAAAGAACGGGCTGAAGCTGGTAAAGGACATTGATGTAGTGGGCTTCGACGACATCAAGGCTTTGGAGTGTACCGACCTTGATATTTCGGTGGTGGACCGCCCTGTGTACGAAATGGGGTACGAGGCGATGAGGCTTCTGAAAAAACGCTTTGATGATACATCTGATACGGATAAGAAGCGTCCGACGAGAAGATATATGGTCGATACTTGGCTGGTATATCGGGGAAAAGATGAATAAACAGATATTTTTCCGTGAAGGACTGATAATCTGCAGAGATAAAATAAATAATTATTGAAAAGAGGGATCGTTGTGGCAAGCTGTTTGACCTTGAAAAAATCCAATTGCAGGAACTGTTACAAATGTATAAGAAATTGTCCGGTAAAATCCATAAGGTTTTCCGCCAATCAGGCGCATATTATCGGGGATGAATGTATATTGTGCGGACATTGCTTTGTTGTCTGTCCCCAGAATGCGAAGGAGATAGTAAGTCAGGTTGAAAAGGCCAGAGTGCTTATCCAGTCCGGGGAGCCGGTGATTGCCAGCCTGGCACCTTCATTTGTGGCTAACTATGAAGGAGTCGGAATAAAAGGAATGAGAGAGGCACTCAAAAAGCTTGGGTTTGCCGATGCGGAGGAGACTGCTATCGGTGCAACGATGGTAAAGACCGAATATGAGCGGATTTTAAAAGAGGAGGACAGGGATATCCTTATTTCATCCTGCTGTCATTCTCTTAATCTTCTGGTGCAGAAGTATTTCCCTGAGCTCATGAAGTATCTTGCGGATGTTAAATCCCCGATGCAGGCACACTGCATTGATATTAAAAAGCGCATTCCGAACGCAAAGACGGTATTTATTGGACCCTGCGTTGCAAAAAAGGATGAGGCGGAGCACTATGAGGGAATAGTCGATGCCGCGCTTACCTTTGAAGAATTGTCCGAGTGGATGCAGAGTGAGGGAGTTGTTCCGGAGAAGGCAGAGGAAGACACTTCCACCGGCCTTGCCCGCTTTTTCCCGACAACGGGAGGCGTTCTCAAGACTATGGCCCAGGATGCACCGGGATACAGATATCTCGCGGTTGACGGACCTCAGAACTGTATAGAGATACTGAAAGATATTGAAAAAGGTAAGATAAAGAAGTGCTTTATCGAGATGTCTATTTGCGTAGGCGCCTGTGTGGGCGGACCGGTTATGGAAAAATACCGCGACAGGCCTCTTTTGGATTATCTGACGGTTGCCGATTACGCGGGACCTGTTAATTTCGAAATAGAGACCCCCGATAAAGAGGAGATGCACAAGCATTTCAAATACATTGCAAGGGAGGCAAGAGTGCCTTCTGAGGCCGAGATCACCCACATTCTGCACAAGATGGGCAAATATCATCCCGAGGATGAGCTCAACTGCGGAACCTGCGGCTACAACACCTGCAGGGACAAGGCGATTGCTGTTTATCAGGGTAAAGCAGAAACCTCAATGTGCCTTCCGTTTCTCAAGGATAAGGCGGAAAATTTCTCGGATATCATAGTAAAGAATATGCCGTCGGGAATAGTCGTTTTGAACAGTGCGCTTGAGGTTCAGCAGATCAATAAATCTGCGATAAAGATGTTCGGGCTTTATTCGGATGCGGATATTCTGGGAGACCACGTTATAAGGATCCTTGATCCCACGCCGTTTATGAAGGTGCTCCAGTCCGGAAAGCCTATGATAAATCAGCCGGCTTACATAGCGGAATACGATTGTCATGTTGTCCAGTCTATTATTCCTGCGGAGGGCGGAAGAATGCTTATCTGCCTTTTGAGAGATGTCACGGAAGAAGTCCGCGAGAAGGAAAATAAAGAGAGAATAACCAGAGCTACCGCAGCCACTGCAGACGATGTGATCGACAAGCAGATGAGGATCGTTCAGGAGATAGCTTCTCTTCTCGGTGAGACTGCCGCAGATACAAAGATAGCACTAACGAAGCTGAAGGAGTCGATAGAAAATGAGTAGGCTGTTTACGGATATCGGATATAAAAGCATCAATCATTTCGGGGAACAGTTATGCGGAGATCATGTCGACGTCGTGGATAACGAAAAGGGAAAGGTAGTTGTTCTGGCGGACGGACTGAAGAGCGGGGTGAAAGCGAGCATTTTATCGACACTTACCTCAAAGATCATATCTACGATGATGAGCAGCGGAATGTCCATACAGGACTGTGTATCCGCTATTTCAACAGCTCTTCCCATCGATAAGGAATACGGCGTCGCATATTCGACATTTACCATTATGAATATTATCGGCGACGAGGCGATGGAGCTGATTCAATATGACAATCCTCTCCTTATCATGATAAGGGACGGGGAAGTATATGATTATAAAATGACCGAAATGCTCATCGGCGGGAAAAAGATCTACAGATCAATGATATTTTTTGAGCCGGGAGATGTGTTCGTAGCCATGAGCGACGGATGCCCTAATGCGGGTCCGAATAATTCGATCAATGCAAACTGGCAGAGAAAAGATATTGCGGATTTCATGAAGATGATAGCTCCGATAGGATATACGGCCAAGACGCTTTCCACGATGCTGGTTGACGAGTGCAACAGGCTGTATGAAGGGATTCCGGTCGATGATGTGACGAGCTGTGTCATTAAGATCAGGGAACGGTCCTCCGTAAACATGGTGTTTGGCTCTCCCGCGGACAAGAATGACGATGAAAGAATGATGAATCTTTTTATGGCGAGAAGCGGAATGCATGTTGTATGCGGAGGAACGACCGCCTCTATCGCAGCCAGATATCTTGGAAAGGATATTGAGATCGATCCCGGCTTTGATAAGAACAGCGATATTCCGCCGACTTCCCTGATAGACGGTCTCGATCTGGTGACAGAGGGAATAGTTACGATCAACAGGGTTTACGAATACGCCCGCGATTATATAGGAGATAATGAGCGGTACGAGGAATGGTGCTATAAAAAGGACGGTGCCGCCCAGCTTTCCAGACTACTGTTTGAAGAGGCAACC
The DNA here is from genome assembly GCA_050944395.1 of Lachnospiraceae bacterium. Lineage (GTDB taxonomy): Bacteria > Bacillota > Clostridia > Lachnospirales > Lachnospiraceae > Chordicoccus. The sequence goes on along the minus strand of JBMNQZ010000029.1, from coordinate 4,100 downwards.
GATATAACCATGTTTGTGGGCAGAGCGGTAAATCCGGCACATCAGGCAGATGCCTCCGTTGACGGAAAGGCAATTAATTTCGCACTGAAAATGCAGCTTGCACAGGAGCTGGCGGAATGTCTTAAAAAAATGAGAAAAAATGTAAAAGTGATTTATTTCTGATATGTCAGATGAGGGTGTATTTCCGAGGGGGATACACTCTTTTTCATTTGCGAAAACGATACGGCTCTAATACAGTGAAGGATGATCCCGCTTAATGAGGGTTTTTATTGCCAAAATCCGCTTATTATCGTATAATTTTTGGTTAGTATTGTTTTATTATCATTAATAAGGAGAATTTTGATGCAGATATACGAAGAGCTTGTAGCCAGAGGGCTGATTGCACAGGTTACCGATGAAGAGAGAGTAAAAGAACTTATAAATAACGGAAAGGCTACTTTTTATATTGGATTTGATCCCACGGCGGACAGCCTTCATGTCGGCCATTTTATGGCGCTGTGTCTTATGAAGCGTCTGCAGATGGCAGGAAACAGACCGATTGCACTTCTTGGCGGCGGAACGGGAATGATCGGAGATCCTTCCGGAAAAACGGATATGAGAAAGATGCTCACACCCGAGCAGATAGCACATAATTGCGAGTGCTTTAAGAAACAGATGGAGAGATTTATTGATTTTTCCGACGATAAGGCACTTCTTGTAAACAATGCCGACTGGCTTCTTGATCTGAATTATGTGGAGCTTCTTCGCGAAGTCGGAGCTTGTTTTTCAGTGAACAGAATGCTGGCTGCCGAGTGCTATAAACAGAGAATGGAAAGGGGACTTACATTCCTTGAGTTCAATTACATGATTATGCAGAGCTACGATTTCTATGCCCTTTTCCAGAGGTACGGCTGTAATCTTCAGTTCGGAGGAGATGACCAGTGGAGCAATATGCTGGGAGGAACCGAGCTCATCAGAAGAAAACTCGGAAAAGACGCAGAGGCGATGACAATAACACTCCTTCTCAACTCCGAGGGAAAGAAGATGGGCAAAACGGTGAGCGGTGCGGTATGGCTCGATCCTGAAAAGACTTCACCTTACGAGTTTTATCAGTACTGGAGAAATGTTGCGGATGCCGACGTTCTCAAATGTATTAGAATGCTCACATTCCTTCCACTCGAGCAGATCGACGAGATGGATACCTGGGAAGGAAGCCAGCTCAACAGGGCAAAGGAGATACTTGCATTCGAGCTCACAAAGCTTGTTCACGGGGAAGAGGAGGCTTTTAAGGCCGAGGCTGCTTCGAAGGCGCTTTTCGCGGGAGGAGCAGACAGTGCCGATATTCCGAAGCTGATTCTTACGGACGAGGATTTTGAGGACGGTGCGGCAGGACTTATCTCATTGATAGTAAAGGCCGGATTCGCTAAATCAAACGGTGAGGCCAGACGTGCGATAACTCAGGGCGGAGTTTCCGTTAATGATGAGAAAGTGACGGACGTATTTAAAAAGCTTACAAAAGAGGAGATTGCGGACGGCATTCTTCTCAAGAAAGGCAAAAAGAATTTTATTAAAATCGAAATGTAATGAGGTATTGATATGATATCTGAAGTAATGAAAAATCTGGTAAAAAACGGATCCGCAATCAGAGCTATGTTTGAAGAGGGCCAGAAGCTTGCGGCTGTTTACGGAGCTGAAAATGTTTATGATTTCAGTCTCGGAAATCCGTATACTCCCGCACCTGAGGCGGTAAAAACAGCGATAAAGGATATTCTGGATGATGAATCGCCGGTTGTAACTCACGGCTATATGAACAATGCCGGTTTCCCGGATGTAAGAAATGCGATCGCCCGGAGCATCAACGGACGTTTTGGAACGGAATTTACCGGGGACAATATAATCATGACCGTAGGTGCTGCCGGAGGACTCAATGTTATCCTTAAGACTATCCTTAATCCCGGAGATGAGGTCATCACTTTTGTTCCATATTTCGGAGAGTACAGATCCTATGTCAAAAATTTCGGCGGAGTCCTTGTGGAGTCTGCCTGCGATCCGGAAACCTTTATGCCGGATGTTGAGGTATTAAGGTCAAAGATCACACCGAGAACAAGGGCTCTTATTATCAATAATCCTAACAACCCCACCGGGGTTGTGTACGGCGAAAAGGAGATCAAGGCGGTTGCTGAAGTTCTGGAGGAAAAGCAGAAGGAGCTCGGAACAGAGATATTCCTTGTCTCGGACGAACCGTACAGGGAGCTTGTTTACGGAGAGGCTGAGGTTCCTTATCTTACAAAATATTATAAAAACACCATTGTCGGATATTCATACAGTAAATCACTCTCACTTCCGGGTGAGCGTATCGGATATCTGGTAATTCCTTCTGTTATAGATGATTTCGAGAATTTCTTTGAGGCTGCAAAAACGGCAAACAGAATACTCGGATATGTTAACGCACCGTCTCTTATTCAGAAGGCTGTCGCAAGATGCCTTGATGAGAAAACAGATATTTCATTTTATGACAGAAACCGCACAACGCTCTACAATGCTCTTGTGGAATACGGATTTACTGTTGTAAAGCCGGAGGGAGCTTTCTATCTCTGGATGAAGTCTCCTGTTGAGGATGAAAAGGCATTCTGTGCCAAGGCAAAGGAGAAACAGATCCTGCTCGTTCCGGGTTCGTCATTCGGATCACCCGGATTTGTAAGACTTGCTTACTGCGTTTCTTATGAGACGATAACGGGTTCGCTTCCCGGTTTCAAGTGGCTTGCCGGGCAGTACGGACTGTAATAAAAATCGGGGAGTATAAAATGACTGCATTTGTAAATTGGTTTGCCGCAACAATAGGGACGGTAATTCCGCCTCAGCTTGCGGTTTCACTTGTATCGCTTCTTCCTCTCATTGAGCTGAGAGGAGGAATCGTTCTCGGATTCATGCTTAAGCTGCCGCTTTGGCAGTCGATAGTATTTTCCGTGATTGGAAACATCATTCCTATACCGTTCATACTTTTGTTTATCAGGAAGATATTCGACTGGCTCAGACCGACAAAAATGTTCGGGAAGATAGTTCTGAAGCTGGAAAACAGGGCAATGAATAAAAGTGACGGCATCAAAAAAGCTGAGTTTATCGGGCTGATGCTGTTCGTGGGGATCCCTCTCCCGGGAACCGGAGGATGGACGGGTGCTCTGATAGCTTCATTGCTTGAAGTTGACATAAAAAAAGCATCCCTTGCGATACTTGCCGGAATAGCCGTTGCGACGGTAATTATGTCTCTGATAACATACGGCGTTATAGGAAGTGTTATCTGAAAAAAAGATGTTTCATCCTGCCGCAAGATGCGGCAGGTCTTTTAAAATATTTGGAAATTCCGAGAAATGGTTAACATAATTTTTTGAAAGTGACCATACACGGAGTACGGAGGAGAAAATGGCCGAAAATAAGGTAACTCATCTGGGTGTTATTATGGACGGAAACCGCAGATGGGCGAAGAAACATATGCTCTCAAGTGTTCTTAAAGGACATGAAAAGGGCGTTGATAAATTTATAGATACCTGCAAGTGGTGCCAGGAGGAGGGAATAAAGTACCTGACTGTATATGCTTTTTCCACCGAAAACTGGAACAGGCAGCAGGAGGAGGTCGATGGATTGTTCTCAATAATGGAGGATTTTTTCATCAACCAGCTGTCTACCTGTCTTGAGCGGGATATAAGAATGGTTATTGTCGGGGATCTTGACAGGCTGAGCCCCCACGCCAGAGAAACTGTTGAGAAGACAATGACTGGGACCGCCCATTGCAAATCTCTCATTTGTCAGGTGGCAATAAGCTACGGAGGGCGGGATGAGATTCTGAGGGCAGTCAATAAATATGCCAAAGATGTGGTGAGCGGAAAGGCTTCACCTGATAAGCTTACCGAGGACAAGTTCGGGAAATATCTCGATACTCCGGGCGTTCCGGATATCGATCTTACAATAAGGACCGGAGGAAATCACAGATTATCTAATTTCTTCCCCTGGCAGACGGTTTATTCCGAAATCTGGTTTACCGATACGCTGTGGCCGGATTTTTCCAAAGAAGAATTTCTGACGGCTCTTAACTATTTTAAAGGTATAAAGATAAATTTGGGAAA